>JAXSOX010000037.1:0-13554 GCA_037926525.1 Aquificaceae bacterium
TTAGTGTTTGCTTTCTTGGTATGGGTATTTTGAATATTCCTCATTATCTCCAAAAGCTAAGAGGAGAGAACATGGTCTTTGTGTCTGAGTTTTTACCCAATGCACCCCCAGAGGAGTTTACCTTCCCCAGAAGAAACAGGCTAATAAGTGCTATATCCAAGGCGGTGGTAGTGGCAGAAGCAGGACAAAAGAGCGGAGCACTCATAACTGCGGACTATGCAGTAAAACAGAAAAAGCCCCTTTGGGTATACATAGGAAACTCCGCAAGCCAAAGGTGGCTCGGCTGTGTAAACCTCGTAAACAGTGGAAAAGCCAAGATAATACACAGCCCCCTTGACCTCTTTGAAAGCATACCCAACGCAAACGTCCAGAGAGACCCCCTCCTTGACCTTCTGTCCACCCCAAAAACCTTTGATGAGCTACTTTTACTTACAGGACTAAGATATTCTGAGCTAAGCGTAAAACTTTCAGACCTTGAGATGCAGGGAAAGGTTGCCCGTCAAGGAAACTTTTATATGGCTTTGTAAAAGTTGAAACCACCATTGGTTAACCTTCAAAAGCGTATACTAATATAATATGAAACTGCTTTTAGCGGTAAGTTTATATATTCTTGTTTTATTACCTGTTCTCCCAGCTTACGCACAGGACATAAAAGTTGGCTTTACCGCGGTGATAACAAGAGAAGATGCGGAAAGTATATATTCCTTCTTAGACTATATCTCGAAAAAGACAGGACTTGCACTAAAGCCTGTTTTTGCTAAGTCTTACGATGAAATGGACTATTTTTTATCAATAGGCAAGGTTGATATTGCATACATATGTGGAGGTCCTTATGTGGAGGGTAGAGAAAGATATGGTTATAAGATACTCGCTGTTCCTCTTAACCATGAGGGAAAGCCATATTACTATTCCTTAGTTATAACGCGAAAGGAGAAGCCCTACAAAAGCCTCTTAGACTTTAAAGGAAAGCCTTACGCCTTTTCAGACCCAAAGTCCAATTCAGGCTCCCTCGTTCCTACCTATATCCTTTTAAAGAAGGGATTAAAGGCTGACGAGTTTTTTAGACCTGTGGTTTATACCTATTCCCATTACGAGTCCATATTGGCTGTGTATAAGGGATTTGTAGAGGGTGCAAGTGTGGACAGCCTTGTTTACGAACAGGCAATAAGACTTGACAAAAGGCTGGAAAGGGAGATTAAGGTGGTGGAAAAGTATGGACCCTTTCCAATAACACCCTTTGTATACAGAAGAGGTTTAGACAACCTAACAGTTGAGAGGATTAAAGATGCATTGCTTAAAATGAAGGAAGACGAAGAAGGTAGAAGGATACTGAATGTATTGGGCGTATCTGGGTTTAGGACAGTAAGAGATGAGTTTTACAAGCCAATAGAAGAAATGCTTGATTATGTGAAAAGAAATGGCACCTCTAATAAGTAAAATCTTAAGATTAAGCATAGGCTTTAAATTGTCTATAACTTTTCTTGCAGTTATACTGTGCGTTTCTCTGCCGTTGTCTTATCTGATAATAAAATATTCAGAAGACCTCTTAAGAAAGCAAATAGAAGAAAGTATTTTAAAGGGCGTTGAAGCGGAGGAAGGAAACCTTAGAACAGCTATCATTAACGGAGATTACTGGCAAATTTTTAAACGGGTGGAGGCTTGGTCAAATTTTAAGGGTATAGAGTATGTTGCCATTCTTGACCCTCAAGGTTTTGTTTTGGCACATTCAAAACCGCAAAGTTTTCCCATATATACTTACTATTTCCCACAGGAGGGAGAAGTCAGTGTTGACATAAAGAGTTTTAATAGAATTATAGGAAGGGTTGTCTTCAAAGTAGATAACAGTTATGTAGAAAACTCTCTTATGCCTATAAAGTTGTTTTCCGCAGGCTTTACCTCCCTTTTTGCCACGTTCGGTTTTATGTTAGGACTTTCAATATCTTTAAGGATATACGGAAGGCTTAAACGCATATTAAAGATGGCAACAGATGCAGAAAAGGGAAAGGTCTATCCTGTGTCCTTTATTGAAAAGGATGAAATTCAAGAATTTGCAAACCACTTATATCAAAGCTTTAAAAACATAGAGAGGCTTTTGGAAAACGCAAGGTTTGAAGGAAGTTTCTTTTCCAACCTTATAAACTCCCTTGGCGAGATGATTTTTGTTTTGGATACGGAAGGTAGAATAATTTTTGCAAACAGTGTTATAAGCCATTTTCATTATAGATATAAAGACCTTATAGGGAGACGGTTTATTATCTTAGTCTGTGACCCGAAGGTGCGTTCAAAGCTAAGAAGTGCTATGGCTTTAAGAGAGAGCCTAATACTTGACTGCTACTTTAGAGGCAGAGGTGGGAAGGTTAATGTTCTTCTAAACTTCATGTGGAAAGGAGAGTTTTACCTTGTTACTATGAGAGATATAAGTGAGCTAAAGGAGATGGAGAAAAGGGTTAGGCTCATGGAAAACCTTAGCCTTCTTGGAGAGATGAGTGTGGGACTCGCCCATGAACTAAAGAACGCCCTCTTGCCCATAAGACTTTTGGCGGATGTGGAAGAATGGGATGAGGAAGATATTAATGTAGTAAAACAGTCTTTAGTGAGGGTGGATAGAGTTCTTATAAACATGCTTAACTTTGCAAGGCAGGATAAGGAAGTAAAATCGCAATTTTCTGTTGGAGAACTTGTAAGAGGTATACAAAATCTCTTTGAGCCTCTGCTTAAGGAAAAAGGCATAAATTTTATAATAGACATTCAAGAGGATATAAGCCTTTTTATGGAGAGAGGATACTTGGAGCTTATACTTGTGAACTTACTTAAAAACGCAGTAGATGCAGTTAAAGTGGGTGGAAATGTGGGTTTAGAGACCAAAGTCAAAGGGAACATGTTAGTTTTTTGTGTGTGGGATGATGGTCCAGGCATAGATGAGGATTTGAAAAATAAAGTATTCGAACCCTTCTTTACCACAAAAAAGGGAGGAACTGGACTTGGTCTTTCTATAGCTTTGAGATACACTTACATGCTAAAGGGATACCTTACCTTTGAATCTAAAAAAGGTTATGGAACGAGGTTTTATCTGGAGGTTCCCCTCAATGGGTAAGGTTTTGGTGGTTGATGATGAGAGGCTTGTTTTACATGCAATAAAAAAGGTGCTCTCTAAGGAAGGCTTTGATGTGTTGACCTTTTTAAGTCCTGAAGGTTTGGAAGAGCATATTGCTGAAGCGGAGCTTCTCATAATGGATATTAGACTTTTGAACAAAAACGGCGTGGAAGTGGTAGAAGGGCTTAGAGCCAAAGGGCATAACATACCAGTGGTTTTTATAACCGCTTACACTGACCCCGATATGATAGTCAAGGCTTCAAGGCTTGGAGCCCTTGATGTGCTTAAAAAACCCTTTGGTGCTGAAGAGTTGCTGAGGGTTATAAAAGGTGTTACCGCACAAAAGCCCACTATAAAGACTGTTCTTTTGGAGCCCAAAAGTGTGGTATGTGCATCAAAGGAGATGTTTGAAGTTCTTAAACAAGCTGGTGTTGCGAGCGGATGCGATCTCAATGTGCTTATAACAGGCGAAACTGGCGTCGGTAAAGAAATAGTAGCAAGGCTTATACATGCAAACTCCGCAAGGGGAAAGAAGCCCTTTGTTGCTTTAAATTGCAGTGCTATACCAAAGGAGCTTTTTGAAGCAGAGCTTTTTGGATATGCAAAGGGAGCTTTTACAGGTGCGGCTTCAGATAGAAAAGGTAAAGTGGAGCAAGCTGAGGGTGGAACTCTATTCTTGGATGAAGTAGGTGAGCTTCCTTATGGTAAGCAAGCAAAGCTGCTAAGGTTTATAGAAGAGAAGAGCTTCTACCCTTTGGGTTCAAGCAAAGAACTACACGCGGATGTTAGGATTATATGTGCTACCAACAGAAATATAAAAGAACTTGTTCAAAAACAAGAATTTAGAGAAGACCTCTTTTATAGAATATCCCAGATACACATACATATCCCTCCTCTAAGAGAAAGGAAAGAGGATATACCTCCCCTTGTAGAACACTTTATTAGCCTTGCCAATAAAGAGCTTGGCACAAATGTGCAAGGTGCGGACAATTCATTTATAGAAAGAGCTATTAACTATCCATGGCATGGGAATGTGAGAGAGCTGAAAAATGTAGTTTTCAGAGCATGTATAAAGAAAAGATACGGAGTGCTTACAGAAATAGACCTTGAGCTTAAAGAATTAGAGAAAGGTAAAAAAGAGAACCTTGAACTTATTATAGAAAATTACTTACAAGGAACCCCCGAGGAAGAGCTCGCAAATTTCCTTGAAAGAATAGAGCTTATAGTCATAAATAAGCTTCTTGAAAGGTTTGAAGGGAACAAAAGCAAAGTAGCTCGGATACTTGGAATATCCAGAAACACGCTAACATCTAAGCTAAAAGGAAAATAAAAACCTTAATCGTTCCACTTTTTCGTTAACACCTCCTTACCTTATTTTTACACGATGGATGAAACAGTCCCTAATGAAACCTTCCAACATTGCTTATTTTTTGAGCATAGGTAATAAACATTAGGTAATAAAAAATGAACAGTGTTCAGGATTTGAACTTTATGCTCATACTATGAGCAGTTCTTCTTTTTCTTTTCAGCTTAAAACCCTTGATAGACCTTGTTTCCATAGATGGCATGTTTTTTGCAAAAAAGAAGCCGAAGAAAAACTTACGGAGGTGAAAGCATGAAGAAGGTTGTGGGAGCTTGTTTGCTATCTGCAGTTCTTGCGGCACCAAGTTATGCCATTAAGCTAAGAGATGCAGACATTGACTTTGGCATCCAGTACAGGATCATGTACAACAACTCTAACATTCGATCCAACAACCAGTATGACTTTTTCAGACAAAGGCTTAGGCTTAACTTTGACGTTAAAACTGAAAGTGGTGTTGGTGGATTCTTCCAGATTGAGTACAGGGGCGGATGGGGTGGCTCATCCCCAGCAGAGAGCGACCCAAGGGATACCTATGCTGTAAACGCCTTTAACAGACTTCAGGCAAGAGGTATAAGGTATGGCTATCTTTACTTCCCAGTAGGTCCTGGCACTGTCTTGGCTGGTATACTTCCAGCGAACGATCAAGTTGACCAGATGCTCTTCTCCGCAGACTGGGACCTTAACGTAGGCGGTATAGCTTACGTTGGTAAGGTGGGAAACTTTGACTACAGAGCTGCCTATGTAAGGCTTGTTGAAGGTGTATTTTATAGGAACACAGCAATTAAGGATAAAGACCAGCACTTTTTGGTCTTAGACCTAAACACCCAGTTTGGTATAGCTAACGCAGGACTTCACTACTATGGGACTTACGGGAAGATATGCGGCAAAGGTGAGAATTGCACCTCGGCTGACTTTTTCACACTCAACCAAACATGGATAGGACCTCATGTCACTGTGAAGTTTGAACCCTTTACCCTCCATGGAGTTGTGCTTGCAAATACTGGTAAGATAGCACAAAATTCTACAAATGGTTGGCTTGCAAGGCTTGAGGCATCTACAAAGCTTGGTCCTGCTGGAGTGAGCTTACTTGGAGTTTACTCTTCCGGAAAAGATAACGGAAATGGCTTCCAAACAGTTCATAAACTTCTTGGCACAGGAGGCTACTGGGCTTACACCTACATCTTCACACCACATGGACCATCTGACGTGAACGACTTTGGGCTTGAGCCAGGAAATAGGGGATACGGTCTTACAACAGTGCAAGCAAAGGTGGACGTTCCTATAACAAAGGGCTTTTCCGTGCAAGGTGTTGTAGGAACATTTAGGTCTAATAAGGACATGGGTGGGAATGGCAAAAGCCTTGGAACGGAGGCTGGAGTTACCTTCACCGCAAACCTTGGCAAGCATATGAACCTTGAGTTTGGTGGTGCTATTGCAAGCCTTGGTGATGCGGGAAGGGCTGTGTATAACGCTGGTGCAAAGAAATCCGTAAATGAGCTCTTTGCAAGGCTTCAGATGGAATTTTAAGACGCAACTGCCACAAAGGTTGCCCCCAAAAGGGGGGCTTTTTTACTCAGCTTTCACAGATACATCCTCACCTTATTTTTACACGATGGATGAAACAGTCCCGAGTTTTTATTATCACTTCCCCTCCAGTTCAAAGATACAAAACTCCTTCCCTTGTGCCATACATTCTATCTCCCTGCATTCCCATTTTAGACCCGTTAGCTCTTCAAAGACGCCTGCAAGGGCACCCTGCAAAGGTATGCATACGGGCTTCTTACTCTCTTGCCCTCCCACAAAAACGGAGCCTTTGATATGTATTTTTATCCTGTCTTCCCTGTTCTCCCAACGGTCAACAATCCCTATACCAGCTTCTTCGAGAAAGGTTTTAAGATAAAGCTCTATATCTTCAATAGAAGGCGTTTGGTTCCCTATAAATTCTTTCAGTATCTGCCCAGCCATCCTTCCAGCCTTTCTACCAGACATGTTTAGTATGCCTCCTATACCAAAGCCAGAGAGCTTTACTATGCTTGAGTAAAACTCTTGCACCGGCTTCTTTGGCACTATAAAGCCTTCTTGCCTCAGAAAAATCCTAATCTTTGAAACCGCTTCAAGCTCGTCCACCTCTAAACCTCCTTTGTAAGACTATCAAGCCTATGGCAAGCAACACCAGGGGTAAAAGCCATAAATAACCATCTCCTTTGGCTGGCGGTATCTGGTCAATGAAGGTTATAAGCTCGTCCACATCCTTAGAATATATTTTCCCTTCTACCAGAGCCATTTCGGGAACATACTTAGATGGATATAGAAAAAATTCGTAAGGGTCAACCTTATACTTTCTTTCTATATAAGCAACAAAGCCTCCTTCCTTCTTGGCTTTATAGGCTATCTCAGAAAGGTCAGGTGCGGAGCGTCCCTGTTTAAGATTTAAGGTCTTTACCGAGTGACAGCTTGAGCAAACCTGGTAATAAACTTCTGGCACTTTAATCAAGGGTAAAACCTCCATCTTCATACTCTCCAGTATCCCACTCAAGCTTCCAGTATGCCTTTTTCTTAACCTTTTCATCCCCAACAAGCCTCAAAAAGGCATCAAAATCTTCAACCCAAACAGCACCAGTTCTTGGTATTTCTTCGCTCCTTTTCCCCTTCTCTTCTAAAAGCATAGGCATTACAAAAGGCTTGTGCTCTACCCTCCTTTCAAAACTACCACAAAAGATAATGAAAAGGAGGGCAAAAACCGCCCCCCTCTTTAACCAAGCTATAGATATGTTATGCTTTAACAACCTTCACATTACCGCTGTAGAAGGCTACACCACCACCAAACCACTCCATCTGCGGATAGACCACCCCAGTAGGTAGTTTTGTCTTAGGATACATGGCTATGTATGGAGCACCTTTGTCTCTCTTGGGGTCTGAAAGTATTCTGTTGCCGTCCGCTATCTTCATAGTTCCATGAAGTGCCTTTATTCTCCACTCTGGGAATTCTTTGAACTTTGCAAGACCCAGTAGAACCTTTTCTGGGTTCTGTATTTCAAGGGGAACTCTATATGTGCCAGAATGACACCAGTGACCGAAGGTTGTGGATATGGCTACTACGCCCTGCCTTATCCTGTTGGTTACATATGCCTTGATCTTATACTCCACCCTTTTACCGTTAACATCAACCGCCCAATCCTCATAACCGGGTGCAAGAACCTTTACATAGTCACCCTGTTTAATGCCGAGCCTTTGAGCGTCAACAGGATTTATCCAAAGCATGTTTTCGGGTTCAGATTCAAGTGCCCATATGTAGTTTATGGTTCTTGACTGAGTGTGTAAGGCGGGTTTGTAGGTTATGAGTTTTAAAGGATATTCTTGCTCTATCTTGTCTGGGTCAAAGCCCTGATACTGACCTGCTTCCCTCAAGGATACATATCTGGGATGTCCGGGCATGAATTTGCCTGTTATAGGGTTGTGTCTTAGTGCAAGCCCCTCGAAATAGAACCTTACTATATTGTCCTTATTAAGTGGGAACTTGTATAGACCCTCGCTAAAGTGATCCTCATAGCCTATGAAAAAGCCCCCTCTTGAAAGCAGGAAGGCAACCTTTGGCCATTCCTCTGGAGAAACCGCATTCTTATACTTGGCTATTGGATAGTTCTTTTCCACGAACTCCACATCTTCCTTCTTGGGGTTTATCTTATATCCCTTTGACTCAAGGTCGTGGACAAGATTTGCTATCTGTTTAAGGTGGTAGTCTTCCGCTCTCATGAGAGGATAGGTTTTGCCCTCATTGGGTCCCATCCCCTTTATAGCCTTTTCTCCCCAGATGGGAGAGCCAAGCTTTCTACCTGCATCTACAAAGAAGGTCTCAAGTTGCATAGGTCTTCCATCGGGTGTCTTGTCTGTGAGGGGCTCTATTATTGGGTTTCTTATTGCGTTGAAGAAAAAGTAGTGGTAGAGCCCATGCACACCTGTAAGTCCTTCCGCATAGGTAATGTCTGGCACTATGTAGTCCGCAGCAAGATAGGAGGTATCGTCAATAACCGTAGTTATATGTATCCATAAGCCAACCTTCTTTGTATCGTTAAGTATATCTTTGTAATGTAGCTGTGCTGGGTAAGTAAAGAGCGGGTCGGACATATACTGGATAACCGCATAGGGGACACCAGCCTTTTTCTGGTCGTAGGGATAATCATGAGCCATGGATGGGAACATGCCCGTGCAGTGATACTTGGGACCTATAAACTTAAACCAAGGCATTTTTGCAGGATAGGGGTTTTTACCTTCCATCTTTGCCCTATAGTAGAAGGCGGTCTCTTCGTAGTTTTTCTGAGTTCTATGGAGCTTTAGACCCCATGGCTTTCTTCCCCCACCAAGGTCATACCTACCCTTACCCTTCTCACCAGTTCCCACCTGCCATATCATTCCGCCTTTATGTCCTATGTTTCCTATAAGCATGTTTATGGAGTCTATGAGCCACTGTGTAATAGAGCCGTTCATGTGCATCACTGGACCCCTGTAACTAACAACGCAGGCTTTCTTTCCGTAGGATGTAAGTTCATCTGCGGTATCTATTACGTCTTTTGGGTTCACTCCTGCTATCTTACACCAGCCTTCTACGGTTTCTACAGATACAAAGTCCTTTAGAAGTTGTAGGGCGGTGGTTACATAAACTGTAGACCCATCTTTGAGCTTGACCTCTAAGCCCTTCGTCTTCTTGGGATACTTTTCTGCCCTCTTTGGGTCTGTATCCTCTTCATCGTATAGGTTGTTTGGTATCTCTTTAGCTTCCTTGTATTCATCCATAAGGATGTATGCACTTTTTGACTGGGTATTTGCTTTTAAACTGCCCGTCTCTTTGTCTACCACCACAAACTCACCTTCACCGCCAAGTCCCAGCTCGGAAGCCCTTAGGAGCTTCCTAAAGTGTGGGCTATCCTTTGGACCAACTACCACAAGATGGCTCGCATTAGAAAAGACAGCTTCACCGTCTTCTTTTGCCGCATTAAGGTTTGGGTTTTCCAAAAATCTCCTGTCAAAGGATTGCTTTTCGAATATGCGTCTTATGATGGCTGAAGCTACCGCACCATCCTCACCGGGTTTTGGCATTATATGTCTGTGAGAATAGGCTACCACTCCATTATGAGCCCTTACGTCTATCCAAACAACCTTTAGGTCTCCATTCCCTCTTCTGTAATGGAATATACTCCATACTGGCACTGCAGGGTTGAAGGATTCTGCGATCTGAGCACCCCAAGCTACTATATAATGGGCGGACTTTATGTCTGGTCCCACGTGTGGTCTATCAAAGGCAAAAATTTGACCTGCCCACTTAGGCCACTGGCAAACGTCCGCGTGTCCAAGAAAGTTATTAGAACCTATAGTTCCATAAAGGAAACGTTCAAGAAACTCACCTCTTCCCTCTGTGACTCTACCACCTACAACTAAGACAAAGTTTGACTTTGGACCAAGGGCTGGCATCTCAGGGTCTATGAGCCTTCTCTTTATGTCTTCGGGGAGCTTCTCCGCTTCCTCTTTTGGTAGCCAGAGTTTGTATATGTTTTCCTCTAAGAACTTTTTCCAGTCTTCAACGGGTTTTCCATGGGTTATGGCATTTGCCCACTTTTTGAGAAAATCCATGCTAACATGTTTCAGAACCGCTTCTATGACCTCTTCCTCAGACACATAAAGGTCCGCATACATCTTAAAGCCGGGCAGTTTTTCACCCGTTTCTTCTATAACCCCACCGTTCACTACCTCATTTATGAGCTGTTCCCAGCTTATGGGTTTAAACTTTCCTTCTCCACGCTTTCCAGCCCTCTTTAGTGGGGTTACTATCCTATAGGGGTCGTATGTATAGTGGGCTATGGATTGCCCTTTGAGACACATCTTTCCTACATGTTTAAAGCTCTCTTCCAAAGGTGTATCCATGGGAAGAGGTTCCCAGAAGCTGTTTGACATGCAGTAGGGATTTCCTTCTACCTTGTAGACCATACCATCGTAGACCCTTGCTCTTAATCCGCACCTTGCATTACAACCAAGGCACAGGGAATGAACTACCTTCATCTTCTCCGCGTCAGCCATAGACAGGGGTGCAGCGTTGGCGTAGGGTATGGGCTTGAAGGGACCCTTTATTATATCCTTGAGGGCTGAGCTTCCAAAGGCAAGAAAACCTACACCTGTTCCTGCCAAAGCTGCGTTTCTTAGAAAGTCTCTTCTTGTTGCACTCATGTTATGCCACCTCCTCTTTATGTGATGCACTCTTCCATCCTGCTATGGATACAAACAGGAAGAAGAGGAAAAACACTAAGAAATAAAGTGCTATAACCTCCGTTACCCCCTCCCTTCCTATCAGCTTTATATGTGGTTCTACAATGCCCCTATGTCCCTTATCTATCATCTGGGCTGGTATAACCATAGTCCACCTTGCGGCATAAACCGATATAAGTGAAACTATGCTTAGAAGTGATATACCTCCTACGGTGCTATTTAGAGAGGTAAAACCACCTATCAGCACAAAGAGAAGACCAACAAACTCCACAAGGTAAAAGAGCATGTTTGCCTTTATCGCCATAGCTATAAGAGGCCATTCCGCGGTATTCCAATACCATTCAGAAACATACTTTATAAAAAGCACAAAAAGGTCAAAGCCTGCAAAGCTTGCCATGACAAGGGTTGGCACTTTTAGAACCTGAGGGTTCACCTTCTCACCAAGGATAGCCTGCCCTACTATGTAAAGCAGTAAGGTCGCACCAATACCAGAAACCACTGCGGATATTAAAAACACAAGGAGAAGTATAGAAGTTCCCCAAAGGGGCATAGAATGCATGGCGGACATAAGAAAACCCACATAAGCATGGAAAAACATGGCAACTGGTATGCTAACCCCAGCCCAGAATTTTACCTTCTTATCATCCTCTTCAGGTCTAACATCCTTTGCACCAAAGGTTAGAAAACCAGCTATTGAACCCCAAATCCCACCCTCTTTAGCCTTTTGAATAAAATCTCTTCTGAAAAGGAAGTAGCTCTTTAAGAACATCACAAGCAAGAGGATAGTCCAGAGGATGAAGAAGAGGATTATGGGTGAGGAGAAATTAGGATAAAAGGGGACTTTAAAGGCTCTTATGGGTTGGGTGAGGTCAAACATGGGAGCAAGGGGTGCAACGAGCATTAGGGCTATAGCCAAGAAGTGTCCTACCCTTTCTAACTGCTCCAGTTTTCTTAGACCAAAAAGATAAACAAGGGCGGTTATAACTGTAGAACCCGCAACTATACCAGTGAAGTAGGGGTAGGTTACTATAAGAACACCCCACTCCACTATGTGGTTGGGCAACGTGGGTCCATGAGTTACTATCATGGCTTACCTCCTTATCTTGATTCTCTAAACATGTTGTGTTGCATACGCACGTTGAAAGTGTATACCTTACCGCTCGCAGGGTCTGTCCACACCGCAGGTGGGTGCTGGTTCTCTGTAGAGCTTCCCGTGCCTACGTAGATTCCCTCTATGCCTTCCAACCCTATGTAAAACACTCTTGGCTTTGTGCCTTCTTCTGGCTTTAGGACCTGAATGCTGTTTTTCTTTATCAACTCCCATATGGGGTCGTTTGGGTTTGAAAGGTCTCCAAACTCTCTTGCTTTTGTGGGGCATACATCCACACAAGCAGGCTTTAAACCGTTTCTCGTTCTGTGGTCACACCAAGTGCATTTGTTCATCACCATCATTATCGGGTCTATGTATCTCACGCCATAGGGACATGCCTGCTCGCAAAGTCTACAGCCTATGCACCGCTCATATCTCTGAAGCACAAGGCCATCGCCCTCGTCCCTGTATGTTGCATGCACAGGACAGACCTTAACACAGGGTGGGTTTTCACAATGGTTGCACAACTTTGGAACATTAAGAACCTTTACCCTTGTTTCACCAGTGTTAGGGTCTGTATACCCTACTTCCCACTTTTCTACCCAGGTATTGAAAACGCCAAGTGGAGTGTTCCTTTCTGCCTTGCAAGCAGCAACGCAAGCATCACACCCTATGCACTTGCGCACATCCACCACAAACACAAAACGATTTTTCCCCTTCTGCTCAGGGAAGTTCCTCTCCGCCCTTGCACTTTCAAGCACCGCACCACCGCAGGTAGCGGCTGCACCAACCACAAGAGCCTTTATAAAACCTCTCCGTGATGTCTGTTTTTCCTTCAGCTCTTGACTCATAATATACCTCCTGAGAAAATTCTCTCGTGGTTTGCATATGCAAAAAACATGCCAAAGGGTAACGCGGTTTTAATTATGGAATATCAAGGGTTTCCATTGTGAACCCCATTATGGATGTTCAATTTTTTATCAGGACAACTGCTTAAATTTTTATCACCTTTAGTGAGAGGGTTCTATCCGAAGTTGTTTCATTAGAAAGGCTTTGTGGTCTCTTAAAAAGGAGGTAAGAAAAGAAAGGCAGTCTTTCAGTGCCATTAAGCCTTTGCCCTTAAGGGCATCTTCAAGGTGTCTTAGCCATGATAGCCTGTTATGGATGAACCTATACTGATTTATATAAGCCTTTGTTATATCCTCTTCCACACATAATAGAGCTAAGAACTTAAGCTCTATCCCAATATGGTCAGGCTCATAACCTTCTTCAAGACGATAGCCAAAGTGCTCATAAGACATGATAAGTTGGTTTCTGTCAACCTCTCTGTAATCTCTTTCCAGCAAAGAGACCTCATCAATAAAGTCAAGCTCTGCAGGAAGCCTTCTACTGTTTATATGTTCAAGTATTCTTAGGGCATGCTCCGAGTAGTCAGAAGTTGTCATATTTTCACAGAGTTGGTTTAAATAGTAATAATCCTTTGTGAGAAATAACTCAGAAAAGGTATTGTAAAAAAAGGCTATACCCTTTATACCCTCTTCCATGGAGACTAATTATAAAACAAATGGAGACGAGGGGAGTTGAACCCCCGACCTCCTGCTTGCGATGCAGGCGCTCTCCCACTGAGCTACGTCCCCGTAGATTTAAAATTATAATACTTCCAAACGCATAGGTCTTATGGACCTTAGGAACTTCAAAACAGAAGCAAAGTTTTTAGTGTCTACTTTTACAAGCAACTCCTTTAGGTCTCCC
>JAXSOX010000038.1:0-13540 GCA_037926525.1 Aquificaceae bacterium
CAGAACCACCCTTCTTAATCTTGCCTGCCAAGTAATCTACAGCGTCTGCCCTGCCTGCATACTTCTTAGCTATGTCCGCATAAGCTGGTCCTACCTTCTTTGTCTTGAGGTCGTGGCATGCCATACAGCCCTTCTGCCTTGCAAGCTGTTCGCTGGCAAAGGATGCTCCTGCAAGACCTACCATCACCGCCAAAGTTAAGGCTACTCTCTTCATGCTAACACCTCCTTACTTGAAGTCCTGTTAAGGTATTATAATACATAAAAAGGATGAAAATAAGATGAAAATTGGTCTTTTTGACTCAGGTGTTGGTGGACTTACTGTTCTCAAAGCTCTAAGAGATAAGTATCCAGAGGTTGACTTTGTTTACCTTGGAGATACCGCAAGAGTGCCTTATGGCAACAAATCCGCACAAACTGTCATAAGATACAGCTTAGAGGGTGCAGAGTTTTTGCTTTCCGAGGGTGTGGACCTGCTTATAATTGCCTGCAATACCGCAAGCTCCTACGCACTGGATGTTCTGCGAGAGAATTTTTCAATTCCTGTTTTTGGAGTGATAGAGCCGGGAGTCAAGCATGCACTTGATACTACAAAAAATAGAAGGGTTGGAGTTATAGGAACAAAGGCTACTGTGTCAAGTGATGCCTATGGTAGGCTTTTGAGGTCTAAGGGTATTGAGGTTTTTCAAAAAGCTTGCCCTCTCTTTGTCCCTCTGGTGGAAGAAGGAATCCTCAATGGTGATATAGCCCAAAGGGTAGTGGAATACTACCTTACAGAGCTAAAGGACAAAGATATAGATACTCTCATACTTGCCTGCACTCACTATCCACTGCTTAAACCTGTTATAGAAGAGTTTATGGGTGAATCTGTCAAAGTGATAGATTCTGCGGAAAGCACCGCACTTGAGATAATGCCCTTTGTGGAAAGGTCTGGTTCTTCAAGTCTTAGCCTATACTTTACAGACCATTCACCAAGCCTTAATTTCCTCATAGAGCTTATCTTGGGTGAACCTATTGACTACAAGCTCCTTACTCTGCCTTGCAAGGCTTAGTTGCTTAAGAAAGTCTTCCCTTACGCTTTCAAAGAAGGCTTTAACCCTTTTGTCCCTGTAGTCTCCATAGGTCCAATACAGTGGTCTAAAGCGACCATATACAAAGAGATATTCCATTTCTCCATAGACTCCCTTTCCTAAATAAAGCCTGCCACCTCTTCTTTTGGAAGAAGCAAGCACAAGATGGCTTTCATCCACATAACCTGGGTCTATGTTGAGCCTTCTTTTAGAGTCCAAAGCATATTTTCTCTCCATATTCATAGCCCAAAGTTTAAAGTCCACAAGCTCCTCTTTTTTCATAAAACCCTTGATGCTTAGAAATCTCTTTAAGAGTCCCTCTCCCATCTCCTTGCCATAATATCTTTGCAAACCTTCAAAATAAAAGCTCTGAGAAACTCTCTCCACTCTAAGGTTTGAAAGGAAGTCTTCCAACAATTCTTCTTCCCTGTATAGTATAGCCATTATAGGTTTTGCAAGCTCCATAGCTTTGCTATCTTATAGCTTCTATTAACTCCCGCTTGGTCTTTTTAAGTGCTACCGCACCTTCCAAAAATAGGTTGTATGCAAGTATTATCTTATCGTCCACCATATAGCCTCTACGGTTATTTTGAAAGGTCTTCCTTATCCTTTGAAGTTCTTCTTTAGCCCTATCTGGGTTTAGTTTCCTGTATTTTGCTAACTTCTCAAGCAACAGCTCCCAAAAGTCCTCCCTTTTAACCATCTCCAAGAAGTTTTCCACTGGCACACCTATCTGTGGTGGTTCTAAGTTAAGCTCTTTGAGAACTTCCTTGATTATATTAGCCCTTATATGACCTATTCCCTTTATGCCTGCAATGCTTGAATATTCTGGTTTTATGCCATACTTCAAAGCGTGAGCTATCTGAAGCATTTCAATACTTGAAAACCTATAAAATCCATGTCTGTTTATCCCTATAAGGGTTCTCAGAAGATGCAGAGCATCTGTGCCAAGGTAAGAAAACTCACCAGGTGGGTTTTTTATGTTGGGATACTTTACAGTCAAGCCTTCCACATAGAAAAGAAGTTGGTCTGTGTTGTCTTTAAAACATTCCTCTCCGCAAGGCAAAAGCATGCCTCTTATTACCTTTAAGTCTTCTAAAAAGCTCTCTACGGACTTAAGAAAGCTGTAAAGTCCGTCAAACTTTTTCATATGTAAAAGGGGTCTTATGGTGCTTATTGGGTCAAGGCTTAGTCCTCTTCTTCTAAGAAACTCCTCAAAGCTAAGGGGTGGTATACCGGTTCTTATGCAAAATAGTCCCTTTTGACTGGGGCTATAGCCTTCCAAATAGCCATGAGTTCTCAGAAACTTTTCAATCCTGCTTATCCTTTCCCTGCTAACCTTTTTGAAAGAGTAGGTGTTCTTTAGATAGTCTTCGTAATTTTCACCTTCATACATGTGGGCGAGTAATAGGAAAAAGCTCAAGGCAGTATCTCCAGAATCTTCCATTACTGCGGTGGTAAAGGGTTTTTCAAGGGCGGTATCAAGCTCCCTTTGAAGGTCCTTATCTCTTGCACCATAAACCAAGAGGTTTGAATAGCCTTCTTCCCTTATTCCGAGCCTCCCAGCCCTTCCTTCCATTTGGAGTATGTCAAGACTGTCAGGTATGCTCTTTAGCCTTCCGTCCCTTCTGAAAAACTTGGTTAGAATAATGACTCTGTCCGCAGGAAGGTTTACACCGTAAGCAAGAGTTTGGGTAGCTATAAGGGTCTGAAGCTCTCCTCTTCTAAAAGCCTTCTCTATTTCCTCTCTTTCCTCCTTTGGTATGTCCGCATTATGGAAGGCTATCTCCGGCTCTCTTTCCTCCTCAACTTCAAAGGGTAGAGTCTGGTTCATTATGCCTATTTTTTCTTCCTTTGCCAACTCAAGCACCTTCCAGCCCAAGCTCTTTTTAGGGACAAAGAGTATAACCTGCTCTCCCTGTTTTCTTAGGGAAAATAGGGCGGACAGAAGCCTTCCAGCTGTAAGATCTTCACCCTCCAGCCCTTTCCTTATGGGCTTGAACTGGGTAAGACTTATCACCTCTCTGTAGAGTGGGACAGGTCTCCATGCACTTTCTATGACAACACTTGCACCTATCCACTCAGATAGTTCTTCCAAGCCTGGAAGTGTTGCAGAAAGACATAGCATAGGCAAGCGTTTTCTTTTGCAGGCGGTTATTATCTCTTCTAACATCCACCTTTTACTAATTTGATGGACTTCGTCTATTACGACCGCTTCCACCTCTTGTAGCCACTCCGCAGAGTTTCTATAGGCATAAGCAAGGTGTTCATATGTGCTAACAACCAGCTTTGCTTTCACCTCTTTGTAGCTTTCCAACACGCTATCACCAGTTCTCAACTCTACACTTTTCCCGTAGTAGTTCCTAAACTCCACTGCTTTTTCCTTAACAAGTGCCTTCGTAGGTGCAGTATATACTACCCTTCCCTCAAAGTTTTTCATGAAAAGGTATGCTATAAGGCTTTTGCCAGAGGAAGTGGGGGAAGCTACAAGGGCATTGCCACCCTTGTAGAGCCTATGAAAGAGGGTCTGAAGAGGGTTCAAGAGAGGATAGGGTATCTTTGGGTCTACCTCAACCGCTCTTAAGAGTTCTTCAGACTTTACCTCATTGTCTTGGTTTGTAAAATACAGGAGCTCTCCAGAAGGTGGATTAACACTATATAAACTCTCTTTGAGAAGATAGGCGGTCAGAGCTTCTGCCATATCTTTTCCATTCTTTTGAGTTCCTTATCAAAAAGGAAGTCAAGCTCTGGAAGTCTCCTTATCTTAAGGCTCTTTGCAAGTTGAGCCCTTATATAGGAGCTGGCGTGCTTGAGGGCGGATTCTGCTTCCTTTTCCTTACCTTCCTGAAGGGTGGTGAAGTAGACATTTGCCCTCCTCATATCTTGTGAAAGCTCTACATGAGTTATCACCACATCCGCAAGCCTTGGGTCTTTCAGCTCTCGTGGTATAAGGTTCGCTATCTCCTCCATAAGCAATTTTTCTAATCTTGCCCTTTTTATATCCATCTATGATATAATAAACTATTACCTCGTTCCTGCCCTAAAGCAGGGACCATTAAAAGCCCAGGAGGTAAAGATGGCAAGAAGGTATTATAAGACAGTAAGGAACTACGAGAGCGTTTTGGTTTTCAAGCCCACTCTCACGGAGGATGAAGTCCAAAGGAAACTTCAGGAAGTAAAGGACTTTGTCCAAAAGAAGGGTGGAGAGGTCTTAAACACAACAGACTGGGGCACAAAACAGCTTGCATACCCCATACAAGGCTTTAACCACGGCAGATACTTCATACTACACATAAGGTCTGAACAGCCACAGCTTCCCAACGAGCTTGATTTTTACTGCAAGATAAGTGAAGATATAATACGTTGGTTAAACATACAGGTAAAGACTCAAGAAGGAGAGAAGGTTGCTCAATAGGGTTATTATCATAGGAAGGTTAGTAAGAGACCCAGTTATGAGGTATAGCTCCTCGGGCAATCAGATGGTGGAGTTTCCCATTGCATACAACAGGAGATACATGGTAGGTGAGGTGTGGAAAGAAGAAAGTCATTTTTTTGAGGTCAAGGCTTACGGTAAACTTGCGGAAAGCCTCGTAAGTCGTGTATCAAAGGGCTACACGGTGGTGATAGAGGGTAGGCTTACTCAGGACAGATGGACGGATAGAGAGGGTAAAGCACAGAGCAAGATAAGAATTGTGGCTGAAAGTGTAAGGATAATAAACAAACCTAAGATAGAAGAACCTATAGAAGAGTTGCCGCTTAGAGAGGAAGATATACCCGAGGAAAACATGGAAAAACCCTTTAGTTCAGAAGATGATGAAATACCCTTTTAAGGAGGTTTTATGATGGATATGATCAAAAGGTCAGCAAAGAAGAGCTGTCCCTTCTGTGATGCGAAAAAAGACCCAAGCTATAAAAACTACGAAGAGCTAAGAAGGTTTCTCACAGAAAGGGGCAAGATAATAGGCAGAAGGCAAACAGGTGTATGTGCAAAGCATCAGAGAATGCTTGCCAGAGAGATAAAGAGGGCAAGACAGCTTGCTCTACTGCCATATCTTGTAGCATGAGGAGGTAAGGCATGAAAGTGGTGCTTATAAAGGACCTTGAGGGTTATGGAGTCTTTGGAGATGTTATAAGTGTTAAGGATGGTTTTGCCAGAAACTATCTTATACCCAGAGGAATAGCCCTCCCAGCTACGGAGGGAAACCTAAACCATGTGAATAACATCCTCTCACAGAGGGCAAGAAAGCTCCAAAGGGAAAAGGAAAAGGCACAAGCTCTTGCGAAGAAACTGGAAGGTCTTATGTTGGAAATTGTCAGACAGGTGGGTGAAAAAGGAAAACTCTTTGGTTCTGTCACCTCCCAAGACATAGCTCAAGCCCTACAGGAAAAGGGTTTTGATGTAGACAGGAAAAAGGTTATGCTCAAGAATCCCATAAGGGATGTGGGTATATACACAGTCACCCTAAAGCTCCACCCAGAAGTCAGTGTGGACATAAAGGTAGATGTAAAACCGGCGGAATAGACTATATTTATAAGAACTATGAAAGAAATAACCTTTGAGAGAGAAAGAGCAAGGTCCTTTGGTTTTCTTCTGTGGCTCACCATATTGCTACTTGGTGGGCTTCTTGGAACCATCAAGTTTGACAACACCTTTTGGTATAAGTCCGCAACGCTCGCTTATGCTTTGTCTTCTGTAGTTTATGTTAGCACCCTTTTTCTTAGAGACAGGTTGGTGCAGAATGTGGCAACTCTTAGCCTTTCACTGGGTCTTGCTCTGAACCTTGCAGGTATGGTAAGAAGGACCATTCAAACCTATGAGCTTGGTGTGCCCCATCCGCCATGGAGCAATCTTTTTGAGGCACTTACCTTTTGGAGTTTTGTGGTAGGTTTTATATATCTTTTTCTTGAAAGAAAGTATGGTATAAGGCTACTTGGTGCGGTAGTAGTTCCTGTGGTTTTTGGGCTGTCCGCCTTTGCCATCTTCTACGCCTCCAAAGACATAGTTCCACTTATGCCGGCTTTGAGGAGCTACTGGCTCTATCTACATGTAGTTACCGCTTTTACAGGCTATGCGGGCTTTACAGTGGGCTTTGGCGGTGCGGTTCTGTATCTTTTGAAAGACAAATACCCAAAACTTCCCCTACCATCAAGGGAAGTTCTCGATGAGATAACCTACAAGTCCATAGTTATTGTTTTCCCCATATGGACCGCCTCCATAATACTGGGTGCTGCATGGGCAAACGAAGCCTGGGGTGGATACTGGAGTTGGGACCCCAAGGAGGTGTGGTCTCTTATAGTGTGGCTCTTCTTTGGAGCTTACCTGCATGCAAGGCAGATGCTGGGCTGGAAAGGAAAGAGAACCGCTTGGATGGTGGTTTTTGGCTTTATAACGGTGCTAATATGCTTCTTTGCGGTAAATCTCTTCTTTCCAGGGCTTCACAGTTACGCAACTGATTAAGAAACAAACTTCTCAGCTTCAAGCCTTGCTTCTTCCAGTATTTTCTTTATATTCTCTGGTGAGGTTCCCAAAACCTTTGCCACTTTGTTTACGGTTTGCTCATCTCCGTTGTCTTCCAAGAGGTCTATAAGAGAGAGTATGAACCCAAGAAGGCTCAACCTGTTTTCGTAGGCTTCAACTATTTCTCTGTCAAGGAGCAAAGCTCTTGCTATATCCTCTGGCTTCTGCCCTAGTATCTCCCACGATAGAGAAAACAAGCCCATTAAGTAAGCCTTATCCTTCATATCTTTTGAGTTTATCTCCGCAATCTTCTCACCGAGACTTGCCCTGAAAAGGGCTTTCCTCCAAAGTTCCTTTTCTTTTTCCTCTACGAACATATCAGAAAGGGCGAGCACTATTGTAAACTTGGCAATGTTTTCAAGTCCAAGGTAGACAACTGCATCTTCCACATTACTGAACTCTCTCGCCTTTGGGAAATAGGCTGAGTTTACAAACTTAAGTAACTTGTATGTTACACCCACATCCTTCTCTATAACCTCAATAACTTTCTTTATATCTTTGGATTTTATAGCGTTATATATCTGCAGTATAGTTGATTTAAGAAAGGATATGGTTCTCGTATCCTTAACCAATGCAGGTCTTGAGAGATAAATTCCCTGAAAATATTCAAAGCCAAGCTCATAAGCCTTTTCATAATCCTGCTTGGTTTCTATATTCTTAACTATTATGCCTCTTTTTAGGTTTTTTAATATGCTTATCACCTCTCTCAATTCTTCCTCTTTGTAGGGATTATTCCTTATATCTATCTTAACAAAGTGGCATTTATTGAGAAGTGGCAAGTAGTCTATTTTTTCAAAGCCAAAATCATCTATGCAGAATTTAAAGCCCCGCTTTATAAGAATATCAATAGCTTCAAAGAGTGTGTTGCTTAGTCTTTTGTTTTCAACAAGCTCTATACCCACATACTGGGGAGAGAGTAGGTCAAACATGGAAGCCTCAAGAAATATAGCTGGCACGTTCACAAAAACTAACTTACCATTTCCCACCTTCTGAGGTCCTATTTCAGTAAGCACATCTATAGCTATACTTGTAGCCTTAAGGGGGTCAAAATCCTTTGGGTATGCACCGGTGCTTCTGTCTTGAAGGAACACCTCGTAAAAGGCTATCTTTCCCTCTCTGTTATATATTGCTTGTTTACATACCACGTTCATGCATTTATATTATAATAGGTTATCCAAAAGGTTCTGCAAATTACCACCTTTTAGCCTTTGAAGGTAGTTTACCACATACTTGCCTATTATGTCTACCTCCACGTTTACCATATCTCCTACTTTTCTAAACCTTAGGTTGGTATTTTGATAGGTATGCGGTATCACATTTATGTATATAAACCGTCTCTCAACTTTGTTTATTGTAAGGCTTATGCCGTCTATACCTACAGAGCCCTTTTCTACGAAATACATTTCATAACCAGGTTTTATTTCAACAATTAAAGACCAGTGTTCTCCAGTTCTTTGCAGTTTAACTATGGGAGATGTAAAGTCCACATGTCCCTGCAGGATATGTCCACCGAGCCTGTCAGATAGTCTAAGAGCCCTCTCCAAGTTTACATAATCTCCTCTTTTTAAAAACCTCAGATTGCTCCTGCTTAGCGTTTCCTCAGATAGGTCAAACTCCAAAATATTTCGGTCAATCTTTACCACTGTAAGACATACGCCGTTGACCGCTATACTCTCCCCAACCACCACATCCTCAAAGCCTGCATCTAAAACGAGCCTTCCTCCCCTTAGAGCTTCTACCCTACCCACTCTCTCCACAAGACCCGTAAACATCAGAAAAGCACCTCCTCCGCAGGCAAAACTGGACCCTCGTAGCAAACCCTTTTGTAGCCTTCAGGAGTTTTCACCACACATCCAAGACACACGCCCCATCCGCATGCCATCCTACTTTCAAGGGAGAAATACATTTTATGCTTAGTGTTTAAATTCTTCAAAGCCCTCAGCATGCCCTTTGGTCCGCAGGCATGGACAATCCAAGAGCTGTCAAAGTCCTTTAGCACTTCCGTTATAAGACCCTTCCTGCCCTTGCTTCCATCCTCTGTGTAGAGTATGTATTCAAAGCCCTCTTCCTTTAGCCACTCTTCCATACCCAAATGCTCCTCAGACCTACCTGCATAAACAAAGACAACCTTCTTGCCCTTTGCTCTAAGCTCCTTGCCCCATAGGCTAAGCCCTGCAAGCCCCACACCACCACCAAGAAGTAGATGCTTTTCGCCCTCCTCAGAGAAAAGCCCTTTACCAAGAGGACCAAAGGTCCAAATCTCTTCTCCCTCCTTTATTTTAGACAACAGCCTTGTCCCTCTCCCTAAGAGGTCGTAGAAGATAAGGATATTTTCACCTCTTACATCCGCCACTGCAAAGGCTCTCCTTCCCATAGGGTCAAGGCTCTTAGAAACCCTAAGCATCACAAACTGCCCAGCTTTAACGGACTTTGCGATTTCTGGTGCATGGAGCTCAAGAAGGAACAGTCTTCCCCTTACATTGCGATTTTCCACCACCTTGCAAAGCAAGTCCTTCATTTTTTGCCACTCCTTAGGAGATTATCTCCAAGAAGGTTAAAGGCTATGACAAGGAGAAAGAGTGCAATACCCGGAGAGAGTATCCATGGATGTGCGACCACAAGATTTACATTTCTCGCATCAGAGAGCATGTTGCCCCAGCTTGGAAAGGGTTCTTGAATGCCCAGACCCAGAAAGCTCAAAGAGGCTTCTGCCAGTATGTATCCCGGGAAAGAAAGAGTTGCGGAAACTATAAGATAGTAGTAGGCATTTGGCAAGATGTGGACTCTTAATATTCTAAGCGTGCCCGCACCGTAAGTCTTTGCGGATTGGACAAACTCCTTCTCCCTTATGGAGAGCACCATACCCCTTACAACCCTTGCAAGCCCAGCCCATCCAAGAAAGGAAAGGATAAAAATAACCATAAGAAACACATGAAAGCTTTCCATAGTGAGAGGGAAAACAGACCTAAGGGAGAGCATAAGGTAAAAGGTAGGTATTGCCAAAAGCACCTCAACAAGCCTCATTATAAGAGTGTCCACTTTTCCGCCGAAGTACCCAGAAATGCCACCTATTAGACTGCCAAGAAGGAAGGTTATGCTCACGCCCACAAGACCTATTGTCAAGGAAACTCTTGAGCCGTATACAAGCCTACTGAAAATGTCTCTACCCAGCTTGTCCGTGCCCAAGAGGTATATATGGCATGGCTCTTCCACAGAGAGGAACTTATATCCGTATTCTGTTTTTCTGAAAAATCTTAGCTTGCAGGCAACATTTTTGTCTTCCTCGTATACCTTAAAGAGAGGGTCTGTCATTCTGTAAGGGTGCACGTAGGGAAAGGTAGGACTTCCATCTTTGAATAGGTGTATCCTTGTGGGAGGATGGAAGGGTGCGGTTCTGTTTTGAAGGTCGTAAGGATAGGGTGCAATAAAGTCCGCAAAGAGTGCAAGAAAGAAGAAAAAGCCTATTATGGTTAGGGGAAAGGTAAGCCTCACAGTTTGAATAGTATAAAATATTTAAGCCATGAGTGTGCTGGTCTTTGTGAGTATGACACCCTTGGGTAAAGGAGAGAGCGTCAGCGAGTATGTGGCAAGGGTTGTAGATATAGTAGACAGGTCTGGACTGCCCTATGTGCTTACTCCTATGGGAACCATAATAGAGGGAGAAACATGGGATGAGGTCATGTCTGTTTTGAAAGAGGGCTTTGAAGCTCTAAAAAAAGACTGTCCTCGCATATCCATAACTATGAAGATAGACTACAGGGAAGGAAAGTCTGGAAGAATTTTCAGCAAGGTAAAATCCGTAGAGGAGAAGATTGGAAGGGAAATAAAGAAGGCGACATAAAGTGGCGGTAAGAAAGCTTACAAAGGAAGACCTAACTTACGGATACGCCTACACTTATTCTACAAAAGATGTAGAGCCTGCTGAACTTTTTCCTGGGCAGGAAAGAGTAAAGTCCGCCTTTGACCTTGCACTAAGCATAGAGTCCGAAGGTTATAACCTTTATGTCTCGGGTCCTGAAAGCATAGGAAGAACCATATACACTCTCAAGAGGCTCAGAGAGTCCGCAAGGTTAAAAAAGAAGCCTGAGGACATATGCTATGTAAACAACTTTGATAATCCGCTTAGACCAAGGTATCTATTGCTACCTGCGGGTATGGGTAAGGCATTGGCTAATGACATAGACTGGGCTATAGATGCTCTAAAGGAGGAACTTCCTAAGTCCTTTGAAAGTAAGGAATATGAGGAGGAACTGGCAAGAATAAGAAAAAACATAGAGAGCAAAAAGGAGGAGTTAATTCAAAAATTAATGGAGGAGGCTCAGGCTCATAGCCTTGGAGTGGTCTTCACTCCTGCAGGTATAAAGCTACTACCTCTTGTGGGTAGAAGGATAGTTTCCGAAGAAGAACTCTATGCTAATCCAAGACTTCAGGAAAGTTATGAAAGAAATCTTTCGGAGTTTGAAGAGAGGTTTAGAGACTTTCTAAGGGAGTTAAGAGAGTTGGACCATACCCTTTCAGAACAAGTGCTACAGCTTAGAAACAGGGTAGCCAGCTATTTGGTGGATAAGGTTTTTTCAAGGTTTGAAGGTAAATACGTGGAGTACGGAAGCGTGTATGAATACATAGACCGGCTAAAGTCGGAGCTTGTAAAAAACGTTGAGCTTTTTCTATCTTGGCATACTTCAAAGGAAAACCCTGCCTTTCAAAAGATGTTGGAAAAGTCCTTTAATGCCTTCAGGGTAAACGTCCTTGTAGATAACTCAAGCCTTGAAGGAGCTCCTGTCATCTTTGAAGAGGTTCCTACCTTTCAAAACCTTTTTGGAAGAGTTTTCTATTCTGCGGAGATGGGTGTTCTCTATGCGGACCACATGAGTATATCCGCAGGAAGTTTTCACAAAGCAAGAGGTGGCTACCTTGTGCTAAGGGCTATTGACCTTCTAAAAAACCCCTTTCTTTGGGATGCCTTTAAAAAGGTGCTTATGCACAAGAAGATACACATGCCTCTCCATCCTTTAGAGGACGCTTTAATGCCTCTTGTAGGCATAAGTCCGGAGCCCTTACCCGCAGAATTTAAGGTGGTTCTTATAGGCGACCCTTATCTTTACTATTTACTTTATAACTACGACCCAGAGTTTGGAAGACTCTTTAAAATAAAGGCAGAGTTTGACCCAGTGGTGGATATAGGAGAAGAGCTTATTGACTCTTTTCCAAGGATACTTAGGAAAATAGTGGAAGAAGAGGGTTTAAAGCATCTTTCTGCAGATGCCCTCTCAGAACTTTTCAAGTATGGAGTGGAGCTTTCTGGAAGTAGAAAAAAATTTAGTATGGTTATAGGACATCTTGTGGATGTGGTAAGGGAAGCACAGTCTTTTGCGAAAGAGAAGGAGTTCATAGAAGGACAACACATAAAGAGGGCTATAAAAGAAAAACTTTTTAGGTCTAACCTACTTGAAGAAAAAATAAGGAAAGCTATAGGTGAGGGTAAGCTTATCCTCCGTATTGAAGGAGAGGAGATAGGACAGGTGAATGGGTTGAGTGTTCTTGACCTTGGAGATTACAGCTTTGGAAAGCCCAGTAGAATAACAGCCTCGGTCTATGTAGGGGAAAGGGGAATAGTAAATATAGAAAGGGAGGTAGAACTTAGCGGACCTATACATTCAAAGGGTGTGCTTATACTTAGTGGATACCTCGGTCGGAAATACGGAAGGGAAATACCGCTCCATCTTTCCTGCACGCTTACCTTTGAGCAGAGCTACGACGAGGTGGAGGGCGATAGTGCATCCATGGCTGAGCTTGTTGCCATACTTTCTGCCCTCTCTGAAGTTCCTATAAAGCAGTATATAGCCATAACAGGTTCTGTTGACCAATTGGGAAACGCCCAGCCCGTTGGCGGTATAAAGGAGAAGGTTGAAGGCTTTTACAGGGTATGTAAGATGTTCGGTCTAAAGGGTATTGAAGGAGTAATAGTCCCTAAAAGAAATTACGATAATCTCCTTCTTGACGATGAAGTTCTTGATGCTGTTGAAAGGGGAGAGTTTCACATATACACGGTGGATACTGTTGATGATGCCTTGGAAATACTAACGGGTATGAGTGCGGAAAAGTTCCATAAACTTGTTATGAAAAAACTAAGAGAATTTTTCAAAAGAGCAACCCAGATAGGAAGGAAAAGAGGTGTATAATTAGAGCATGCAAGGAAGACCTCTTTTACCCAATGAGCTTGAGCTTTTCAAAAAAGCCCTTGGCATAGGACCTCACAACTTCTGGAGATGGTCATCAAGGACGAGGAACTTCAAACTGCTTACTGACGGAAAGGTGGTATGGGTTGAAGGGACGGAAGAAAACATAGGAAAATCCATGCCCGTCCACGAAGCTACTTGGTGGAGCTGGGAGCTTATAAGGGAAAAGCTAAAAGATCTGGGTTAAAATAAAGAGCTTATGGGAAAGTTAGCTTATGTTTTTCCAGGACAAGGCTCTCAGTATGTGGGTATGGGCTATGACTTTTACAGGGAGTTTTCTGAGTCTGCGGATGTCTTTCATAGTGCTGAGACCGCCCTCAGATACAACCTTACAGATATAATCTTTAAGGGTCCAGAGGAAGAGTTAAACAGAACCGTAAACACCCAACCTGCCATACTTACCACAAGCCTTGCCATATACGCAGCTATGAAGGCAAGGGGTTTTCCAGAGCCAGACTTTGTGGCTGGACACTCGCTTGGAGAATATACCGCACTTGCGGTAGCGGGTGGTGTGGAACTTTTTGAGGCGGTCAGGCTTGCAAACCTTAGAGGCAAATACATGCAGGAAGCAGTGCCAGAAGGATTGGGTGCCATGTATGCGGTTTTAAAATTGCCACCCGAGAAGGTAGAAGAAGCCTGCAGGCTTGCACAAGAGTATGGTGTGGTAGAACCCGCCAACTACAACTCTCCGGAGCAAACAGTGATATCTGGAGAAA
>JAXSOX010000039.1:0-13401 GCA_037926525.1 Aquificaceae bacterium
CAGACCTCATAAACGACTATCCATACACCAAGGGTTGGATAGCAAGGCTAAAACCTACAAACCTTGAAAGAGATTTAAAGGACTTAGTTACTGGAGAGGAAGCGGTTAGAAAAATGCAAGAATACGTAGACAGAGAGGGTGTAGAGTGCAGGGGTGAATGAAGTTTTGCTGGGATAAGGATAAAAATTTAAAGCTCCTTTCGGAAAGAGGTATAGACTTTCCTTCCATAGTTCGTGCAATAGCTGAGGGTAAGGTGCTTTATGTTATACCAAATGAAAAGGAGCAATATAGTGGACAATGGCTTATAATAATATGCCTCAATTCCTATGTGTGGGAAGTGCCCTGTAGGATTGAAAAGGATTGTATAAAACTTATCACCGCATATCCAAGCAGAAAAAAAAGAAAGGAATACATGCTCAAATTTAACAAAGACCCTTGTCAAGATTGACCCATGAAAAAACTGTGTTATATTGTAGATATATGGAAACTTTGATACTAAACAAAGGAAACTTAAGGCTAATGGCTCAAGAAACGCTACTGGCTTATAATGAGGAACTTCTGCCCTTTTTTGAAGAATACGGAGAAAGATACAGGAAAGTTTATCTACACAATAGGGATTATACCGACGAAAACCTAAGGAAAAACCCATACCTTGCCTTAGAGTTTTTCCTAAGGCATTCCTTATATAGAGGAAGACGTCAAGAACTCTCCAATGAAATTTTTTCAAAGGTTAGCAAGGTCTTGTCAGATTTAGAAGACAAAGCAAAGCCCATAGAAGAGCTTAAAAACCATATAGAAAGTCTAAAAATACCCAAACCTGACGAAGAACACATTATATCTCTAACAGAATACATGAGAAAGTTTCCTGAAAACTATAACATCTATAACCACATAAAAGGGCTGATTGAGGAAAGCATTGAAAAGGCATATATGGAGCTTCGTAAGATTAAGCAAGTAGGTAAGAAAATAGCGTCCTTTATTCTTAGGGATGTTATACTGGTTGCGGGGTTGGAATTAAAAATAGAAAACCCAGAGTGCATAGAATACATATTCCCTCAGGATACTCATGTGAAGAAAGTTTTGGAAGGCTACTTTCCCACTAAAGAATTCTATAAGCATCTTTTCCAATACCTGAATAAGAACAACAAAAACAATACGCTTACGGTAGCTAAAATAGCATCAGGTATGTGGTATGCCCACTTCCATGCCTTTGATATCCTTATGGAGGTAGCCCTTTACTCTCATCTACAGCCAAACTTTTCCCTTAACCTTTTTTCCACATAAGGATGCACCAAGCCCTTTAGGCATCCACAGTATGAGGCAATGTCCCTTACTATGGTGGAGCTTATGTGAATGCAATCCTGTGAGGGCATCATAAAAACCGTCTCCACCTTTGCCAGCTTGTAGTTGTTCAAAGCTATCTGAAGCTCGTATTCAAAGTCCGTAAAGAGCCTCACACCACGCACTATTATTTCAATGCCCTCTATCTTCATAAAGTCCACAAGCAATCCATCAAAGCCCCTTACTTCTACCTTGTCCATACCCTCAAGCATATTTGAGAACATATCTATCCTCTCCTCCATGCTAAAGAGCAGGCTCTTGCGTGGACTTTTGGCAACCGCCACCACGAGGTGGTCAAATATCTGAACTGCCCTCTTGACTATGTCTAAGTGTCCCAGATGGGGCGGGTCAAAGGTGCCAGGATACACAGCCCTTTTCATTCTTGCTTCCTCCATATAGACAGTGCGGTATCACCGTATATTTTCCTCCTTTCTGCAAAAAAGTCCAGTTTTTTATGGTGTTCAAGTATAAAAATACCCCCTTCTTTGAGACTTTTCAAAGATAGCTCAATCAGTTTATCATAGAATTCATAAGCGTATGGTGGGTCTGCGAAGATTATATCCGCTTCTATGTTTGCCCTTTCTAAAAACCTAAGCACATCCTCAATAACCACCTTACCCTTGGTTTTCTGCCTTATCTTTTCTACAAACTTTGGGTTCTTTTCCACAAAAATCACCTCTGCACCCCTCTCCTCCGCAAGCATACCCATCTGACCCGTCCCCGCAAAAAGGTCAAAGAATAGGAGTCCTTCTATGTCTCCCAGCATGTTGAAGACTGCCTGCTTGACAAGGTTAGAAGTTGGTCTAAGTTTTTGCTTTCCACTTGCTTTTTTCACAAAAAGTATTATAATTTAGGTTTCTGTTTTTAAGGAGGTTTTTGCCATGAGGCAGTTTAAACTGCTACAAAAACTTGATAAGGAGGAGTGCAAATGGTCAAAGCCCTCGGACTGCATATCCTAGCAGACCTGTATGGGGTCCACCCTGACCTTATTGACAGGGTGGAGGATGTGCGTCAGCTCCTTGAGAGCGCAGTCAAGGTAGCAGACCTTACAAAGATATCTTCTCACTACTACCAGTTCCAGCCTCACGGTGCCACTGGCGTGGTGCTTTTGGCGGAGTCTCATATCTCCATCCACACATGGCCAGAACATGGTCTTGCTACCATTGACGTCTACACCTGCGGAGACCCCACAAAGGCTTACAGGGCAATGGACTACATCATTGCCACCCTTGAGCCTGCAAGGGTTGATAAGCAGGTGCATGAGCGAGGTTTGGTTGGTCAGTCCGAGGCGGACCAATTGCGAAGTATTCTGCTAAAGGTTTAAAAGTCTTTTTATAAGTTTTTGGAGAGAGTCCCTATGGCTCTCTCCCTCATAGGCTAAAAGTTGTGAGACTTGTATACCTTCTTGGCTTAACTCATCCTTGTAAACTTCAGCCCACTCCTTTACCATGTTTTTGTCCACCTCTATGTGGAACTGCAAGCCCACAGCCCTTTGAAAGACAAAAGCCTGATTTTCGTAGTTTTTAGAGGAGTAAAGCCTTATTGCCCCCTGAGGTAGGTCAAAGGTATCACCATGCCACTGAAAGACCATAAGGCTTTGTGGAAAATCCTTGAAATACTCATGGTCTCCTACCTTATAAACTTCCATCCATCCTATCTCCTTGCCTCTTTCACCCTTATAAACCCTCGCACCAAGCACCTTTGCCAACATCTGAGCACCAAGGCATATGCCCAAGAGAGGTATACCACTTTTCAAAGCCTTTTCCATGACTTTGTATTCGTAAGACAGAAAGGGATACTTTGCCTCTTCGTAAGCTCCCATATAACCACCCAGAACTACCACAAGGGAATAATCCTCAAGAGGTCTACTCAGGAGCATGCCCTCTGCGGTATCCACATAATCCACATCAAAGCCAAGCCCTTTAAGTATAGGCTCAAGCAAACCAAGATGCTCTATCCTTACATGCCTTATGGCTAAGGCTTTCATATTACACCCTCCATAATTAATTTTCTCACATATTCGTTAATATCCTTTAGAGGAACGGTGTTGAGCTTTTTGCCCTTCAGAAAAACTTCCACCGCAAGCATGACCTCTCCGTTAAACCTCATCTTTGTTCCTACGAAACCAAGGTCTCCAGCGCCGTGCTGACCACAGCCCTTTGCACATCCAGACCAGTGCATCCTTATAGCTTTGTCGGTGGGAAGGTGTTCAGAGAGATAATTGGCAAGCCTTATGGCGTCGGGCTTGTTCTCTATAACTCCAAAGGCACAGGTCTTGCTACCCTGACAGGCTATAAGGTTCGTAAAATAAGGCGATGTAGAGATTGAGTATTTTTCAAATATTGGGTGGCTCAAAAGGTCGTTGAGTTTTTCCTCTGGAACGTTAACTATGTATATATTCTGATATACGCTGAGCCTTATTTCCCCGCTTCCGTATCTTCTTGAAAGATGAGCGACCGTTTCAAGGTCTTCACCGGTAAAAATTCCCCCTGGCACCATAAGGCTTACCGTGTAAAGACCATTCTTCTGCTCTATGATACCCTCTCTCTCACCCCATGTCTTTACAAGGTCCTGACCTTTGTCCTCCAGTCTTCTCAAAAGCCTTCTTTCCAATTCTTTTCTCAGACCTTCTACACCGAGCTCCTTTATGAGGAAATAAAACCTGTTTTTGTTTCTGTCTTCTCTATTCCCCATATCCGAATACAACTCAAAAACCGCCTTGCTTAGTTCAATACTCTCATAGGGCAATACAAACATGTTTAGGTCAAGGGCTGGCTCGGGTCCCCCAGACCCTATCTTACCTCCACCGTAAACATTAAAGCCATACTTTCCATCCTTAACCGCCAGAGAAAAACATAGGTCGTTAAACCTGCAGTTTATACAGTCGCGTTCTGAACCAAGAAGGGCAAGGTTGAACTTTCTTGGAAGGTCTGCATACTGCTTTTTTCCGAGGAAAACCTCCGTTATCCTCTTTGCTATAGGAACTGTATCTATGAGGCTTTCTTCAACAAGACCAGAAAGCGGGTCACCAGTGATGTTCCTTATGTTGTCCATACCAGTCTGAAGAGTGCTAAGACCCACAGACTCTATCGCCTCAAGCACCTTTGGCAAGTCTTTTACTTCTATCCATCTAAGTTGTATTTGCTGTCTTGACGTTATGTCTATATCGTTCCTGCCAAACTTCTTTGAAAGATGTGCAAGCACAAGAGCTTGCTCTGAGCTTAGCTTTCCATGGGTTATCCTTACCCTTACCATGAAATAGCCTGGCGTCGCCTTTCTGTAGAAGATGCCGTACCATTTTAGTCCTATGTCCCTGTCTTCCTCTGGTATTTTCTGCCAGTCTCCTTCCTCCGCCCATGCTTCTAATTTCTGTATGAGCTCCCTTTCAAAGGGATGCTTTGCCCTTTTGTATTCTTCTACTTTGTTTATCCTCTGAGGTCTGGCTTTCACATGCTTTTTGAGTATTTCCTCCACAATGGGTGCACAACCACCGCAGGATGTGGACGCTTTGGTCATCCTTTGCACATCTTCAATCGTTCTTGCACCCTCCCTTATTGCCTTAAGAATATCCGCATAAGAAACTAAATTGCAGTTGCATACCGTATCTTCGGGCTTTAACTCCCTTTCTTCAACAATTAAGTCTTTTATCAGGAAACTGTAATCCTTTATACCCTCACCAGACTTTATCATGTTAAGCATCTTTTCACTTCCAGAGAGGTTTCCGTAGAGTATTACGCCTACCAGCTTACCATTGCTGACCACCGCCTTCCGATAATTTTCCTTGTCCCTGTATAAGGCAATCTCGTCCTCCTCTCTTTCGTGAACCCTTCCTGCAGAGAGTAGCCTAACTCCAGCAACCTTAAGAAGAGCATACTCAACAGAGCCCTCATACCTTTCCACATTCCCATAAAGAAGGTTTCTGGCACATATCCTTACCTGCTCCATCACAGGACTTAGCAGTCCAAAGGTCCTACCTCTATGCTCTATGCATTCACCTACCGCATACGCGTCTTGAGCGGAGGTTTCAAGGAAATCGTTGACAAGAATACCCTTGTTAACCTTCAGATTACTTGCCACTGCCAATGAAGTGTTTGGTCTTACACCTGTGGCAAGCACCACAAAATCTCCATAGATAACCTCATCGGTGGAAAGCCTTACACCTTCGCTCCTTTTTCCTCCTAATATTTCCACAGTTTGAGCGTTTAGTATCAGCTTTATACCCATGTCCTCAAGCCTCTTTGACAGCATCTTGCTTGCAGTATGGTCCAGCCATTGCTCCATGAGCCTGTCAAGAATATGAATAAGAAAAACCTCAAGCCCCAGCTCCCTTAGGGAGGATGCCAGCTCTATACCTAACAAGCCACCACCGATAACTATTGCCCTTTTTGAAACCCTTGCCATATCCATGATTTCATACACATCCCTAAGACTTCTAAAGGTAAACACACCCTTCTTTTCAACTCCTTTTATAGGTGGTATGTAGGGAGTGCTACCTACCGCCAGCACAAGTTTGTCATAGGAATACACACCTCCCTTTGAGGTTATTATCTTCTTCATATCTGGAAATATCCTCTCTACACGCTCGCCTAAATGCAGTCTAACACCCTCTTCTTCATATCTCAGATAGCTTTTCAAAAGGAGTTGCGATGGTAGTTTCCTCCCTGCGATTATGTCCGCAAGAAATATTCTGTTATAGGGTAGTGCCTTTTCATCCCCAAAAAGGTGTATATCCAAGCCCTTACCTGCCTTTAAAAGCTCTTCCACAAGGGCATGCCCTGCCATACCCGCACCAACAATAAAAACCTTCATGCAAAACCTCCTTCATCTTTTCTTATGCAACAAGCATGCCAAGGAGCTGGCAAGCGAGGTCGCTTTAGTATTGAAGTTTTACAAAGAATATTTGAGGGAATACACTTTGTTTGTTTACATCTTTACAAAAATGTTAACAAGTTAACATAAAAGAGCAAAACATCTTAGACATAAAAGTCAAATCCTACAAGGCTTTCAAATATATCCATCCTTTGGCATTTATCTTGCATAAGAGTGATGTGAAGGAGGTCAAAGTTTGAAGGAGCTGATAATCATAGTCAGGCGAGAGAAGGCTCAAGATGTTAAGGCACTTCTTCATGATATGGGGATTGACTATGTTTCAAAGCCTGTGCTTGGAAAGGGTAAGGAAGGTGGATTTGGCTATTCAACAAGGAAGGGCGTCTTTACATCTATGGTCCCAAAAGTCCTAATCATGAGCTGGGTGGAGGATGCCTTGTATAACGACGTAGTTAGCAGAGTCCTTAGGATTGCCCATACGGGTCATTACGGTGATGGAAAAATCTTTGTGATAGGAGGTCTGCCATGAGGCTAATAAAGGCGGTTATAAGACCAGAAAGGCTGTATGAGGTGATAACCGCTCTTGAGGAGAAGGGTTTTAGAGGGTTTACTGTGATGGATGTAGTTGGAAGGGGTAGGGAGGGAGGGTTGAAATTTGGAGAGGCAAACTACATGGAGCTTGCTAAAACTCTTCTGATGGTGGCGGTTCATGATGAGGATGTGGAAAGGGTGGTAGAGGTTATAAAAAGGCACGCAAGCCTTGGTATGTTCGGAGATGGAAAAGTATTCGTGTGTCCTATTGAAGAGGTGTGGACTATAAGGACTGGTAAAAGGGAGTTGGAGGTGTAGGAATGAGGATAGCAGTTTGTAAATTAAGTGATAGTTATAAAAATCTTGTTATAGGAGGTGAACTTCAATGCGGGAAGAAACAAAGGTGGCCATAAGAAGGAGCATACCTTTTTTGCAGTCTAATGGTGAGAGGCTAACCTCTCGCATGTACCAGATACTCTTTGAAAAATATCCAGAACTTAGGAGTATGTTTGAAGGTGATAACTCTAAAAAGCTTGCCAGTGCTTTGCTTGCCTTTGCTCAAAATCTGGAAAGACTGAACGTACTGAAACCAGCCATAAACACAATGGTGCTTGCCCATACAAAGGCTGGTGTAAAGCCTGAACACTACCCTAAGGTTTGGGATGCCCTTTACCAAGCCATGGTTGAAATGGATGTTAGCCAAGACATTATTGAGGCATGGAAGGAAGCCTATTGGTTTTTAGCTGATGTATTAATCAGCAAAGAGAAAAAACTTTACGCATGCCTTGAAGAAGTCAAGGAAGGCACACAATGAAGGAGCTTATGGCATACGGTCCTGTCATTAAGGAGGTTGCCCATGAACTTTTTGGAGATGGAATAATGAGCGCCATAGACATGTCCATAGACCTTAATAAGGTTGAAGACGCTCAAGGCAATCCAAGGATGTTGCTCAGTTTTAATGGCAAATGGCTTTATTACAAAAAGTTCTAAGGAGGTAAACATGGACAGGAGAGACTTTATCAAAAGGGGCTCTTTAGCCCTTGCAGGGGCTGGCTTAGCGGGACCTTACATAAGCAGGGCTCAGGGAAAGCTCAGGATAGGCTACATACCTCTTACAGACTGTGCGTCTGTTGTTATGGCTAAGGAACTTGGTCTCTACAAGAAATACGGCGTGGATGTGGATGTATCAAAGGAGGCAAGCTGGCCTAACGTCAGAGACAAACTTTTAAACGGAGAACTTAAGGCTTCTCATTGCCTTTTTAGCATGCCCTTTTCTGTTTACACAGGCATAGGAGGACCTGCAGGAAAAATAATGCCCATAGCCATGATTATAAACTTTAACGGGCAAGCCATAACGCTTTCTCAGAAAGATTTTGGTGGTAAAGTGGGCTTTAGAGAAATAAGCAAGGTAAAGGCGGTAGTGGATGGTTTAAAGGGGACGGGTAAGAATGTTACCTTTGCCATGACATTCCCAGGAGGAACCCACGATATATGGCTCAGGTATTGGCTTGGTGCCTGCGGTATAAACCCAAACAAAGATGTAAGAGTTATACCTATACCACCTCCACAGATGGTGGCAAACATGAGAGTTGGCAATATGGATGGCTACTGTGTTGGGGAGCCGTGGAACGAAGTAGCTGTAAGAGAAGGTGTAGGTTTTACCCATCTTGCAACTCAAGATTTATGGAAAGACCATCCAGAAAAAGCTCTTGTCTTTAATCAGGAATTTTTCAGTAAAAACGTAGAAGAAGTAAAAGCTATCATGAAGGCGGTGCTTGAAGCAAGTAGATGGCTTGATGACCTAAAAAATAGAAAAGAGGCTTCCAAGGTGCTTGCAAGGTATGTCAACGCTAAAGCTGAGGACATAGAAACAAGGCTTCTTGGAGTTTACCATCTTGGTAAGGGGCTTGGAGAACACAAATACAAGGATGACTACATGCTATTTTTCAAAAATGGCGAGGTAAACCTTCCCAAATACTCTTATGGTGTCTTCTTCCTTGCCCAATACAGAAGATGGGGAATGGTAAAGCAAGCTCCTGATTATCTTGGCATATCAAAGAAGCTAATAGCCAAGCCTCTCTTCCTTCAGGTAGCAAAGGAGATGAACATAAGCGTAAAAGACGACGATATGAAACCTTTAAGAGGCTTTATAGACAATGTGGTCTTTGACCCAAATAAACCAGAAGAGTCTATAAAGGCGTATAAGGTCAGGGAGGTATAAAAATGGTTAACGTAGAAAAGGGCATAAGGTCTAAACTTTTAAGTTTTTCTGTAAACTTTGGGAAACTTTCCGTTATTGTTACGGTAATCCTTCCTCCTATCTTTGGTATCTTCCTTTTTTTCCTTTTTTGGTTTTTTATATCCATCTTCATAAAGGAACTGCCAGGACCCATCAACACTCTAAAAACTCTTTTTGAACTTCTTTCCAACCCCTTTTACGACCTTGGTCCAAACGATAAGGGTATAGGATGGCAGATGTTAGCTTCTCTGAAAAGGGTCTTTTTGGGGTTTCTAATAGGTTCACTTATAGCCCTGCCTCTTGGTTTTCTTATAGGTATGAGTTCAACAGTGAGGAGGGTTTTAAATCCCGTGGTGCAAGTGCTAAGACCAGTTTCACCCATGGCATGGTTTCCCATAGGGCTTGCGGTGTTAAAGGCTTCCAACGAGGCATCCATATTCGTTATTGCCATAACCTCCCTCTGGCCAACTCTTATAAACACCGCCTTGGGCATCTCCTCCCTACCAGAAGACTATAAGAACCTATCAAGGGTCTTTGGCTTTCCTCTTCGCTATTACATACTAAAAGTTTTGCTTCCTTATAGCCTTCCCTACATCCTCACAGGCTTTCGCCTTAGTCTTGGTATAGGGTGGATGGTTATAGTTGCCTCTGAGATGCTGGCTGGTGGTGTTGGTATAGGCTTCTTCGTATGGGACTCATGGAACGCTCTGAACTTAGAAAATGTCCTGTCCGCCATCCTCCTCATAGGCATAGTTGGGCTTTTTATAGACTTTTTCTTTGCAAAGCTAATGGAAAGAGTAAGGAGGTAAAGTTATGAGAGCATACTTGGAGATTTTTAACCTTACAGTCCGCTTTGGCAACAATATCATACTTAATGAGCTTGAACTTCTTGTGGAAAGGGGCGAATTTGTAAGCATAATAGGACATTCTGGCTGTGGTAAATCTACACTTTTAGGTGTTGTTGCAGGTCTTGTAAAACCTTCTGAAGGGTCTGTGGTGCTTGATGGTAAGGAAATTACAAGCCCAGGTCCAGACAGGGCTATGGTTTTTCAAAACTACTCCCTTCTACCCTGGGTCTCAGTTTATGAGAACGTCATGCTTGCAGTGAAGTCTGTCTTTAAAGGTGAAGACCTTGAAAAGGCTAAGAAAAAAGCGGAATCCTACCTTAAGCTGGCAGGTCTCTGGGAGCATAGAAACAAACTTCCATCTCAGATCTCTGGTGGTATGAAGCAAAGAACCGCGCTGGTTAGGGCTTTGTCGGTAGACCCAAAGGTGCTTCTCCTTGATGAACCCTTTGGAGCTCTTGATGCTCTGACAAGGTCTGTCTTGCAAGATGAGCTTTTGAGAATATGGGAAAAGGACAAAAAGACCATGCTTATGGTAACTCACGATGTGGAAGAAGCCATATACATGTCTGACCGTATAGTTATCATGAGCAACGGACCATCCGCTAAAGTTTATGACATTGTGAAGGTTAACATAAAGAGACCAAGGACAAGGGAAGAGATGATAAGGTCAAAGGAGTATATTGACCTTAAGGAATACCTGATTTACACCTTAAGGGAGAAGCTTAAGAAAAGGGAGGTAGCATGAGGTTTCAGTGCCCATACTGTGGCGTTGGTTGTGGCCTCCTCTATGAGGGTGGGAGGGTGAAGGGAGATAAAGACCATATGGCATCTAAAGGAGATGTATGTCAAAAGCCACTTTACTATCCAAAGGTTATGCACAAGGATAGACTTTTAAGACCTCTCTTTAGGGAAAGCAAAAGAGGCTCTTTCAAGGAGATAGATTGGGAAAGGGCATACAGCATAATTTCCTCAAAGTTGAAAAGCCTAAGCCCAGAAGAAGTCTATTTTTACCTCTCTGGACAGCTTATGACAGAAGACATATATGTGATGAACAAGTTTATCAAAGGCTTTTTGAAGACAAACAACATAGATGCCAACTCAAGGCTCTGCATGGCAACGCCCGCAACCGCCTACAGGTTAGTCTTTGGTTCTGATGGTCCACCATGTTCTTATGAAGACTTTGAAGATGCAGATGCCTTTGTATTTGCAGGATCAAACGCTCTCTGGACGCATCCAGTAGTTTTTAAAAGGATATTAAAAAAGAAAGCGGAAAAACCTGAAGTAAAGATTGTGGTAATAGACCCGGTAAAGACAGAAACCGCAAAAAAGGCAGATTTACATATTCAGATAAGGGCAGGCACAGATACTGCACTATTTAATTCGGTTCTTTGTGTGCTTTATAAAAAGGGTTGGATAAACTGGGAATTTTTGAAAAAACATGTGGCAGGCTATGAGGAAGCCATTAACGAAGCTGTAAAGTATACGCCTGAGATAGTTTCAGACATATGCCAGATAGAAGAAGGTCAGATATACGAACTTGCGGAGCTTTACGCCTTTAGTAAAAAACTCATATCTCTGTGGTGTCAGGGGCTTAATCAGTCCTCTCAGGGTGTTATGAAAAACCTTAGTCTTATAAACCTCCACTTAGCTACAGGAAGATTAAACCACAGGGGATGTCCTTTCTCCCTTACGGGACAACCCAACGCCATGGGCGGAAGGGAGATGGGATACTTATCTCATGGTCTGCCGGGATACAGGGACATAAGAAAAGAAGAGGACAGAAGATTCATGGAGGAATTTTGGGGTGTAGAGGTTGGAAGTATAAAACCAAATCCAGGACCAACCATAACAGAAGCCATTGACCTTATGTTGGAAGGAAAGATAAAACTTCTATGGGTTGTATGCACAAACCCTGCTATAACCTTGCCTAATCTTAACAAGGTCTGGGAAGCCTTTGAAAGGGCTTTCCTTATTGTGCAGGATGCCTACTGGAACGATACCTGTGAGTTTGCCAACCTTATACTCCCAGCCTCACAGATGGGAGAGAAGGAGGGTGTAATGACGGGTTCAGACAGGACGCTAAGCCTTTGCCAAAAGTTTTCAGAGCCACCAGGGGAAGCAAAGCCAGACTGGCTTATTTTTGTGGAGGTAGCTAAGTATATGGGCATGGGAGATGCCTTTAACTACCACAACAGTAGAGAAATATTTGAAGAGCTCAAAAGTGCCACAAGGGGGAGGCTCTGTGATATATCAGAGCTTGACTATGAAGACCTTCCAAAAAGGTGGGGAGGCAGGTGGCTATACCCTGAACTCAGATTTCAGACGGAAGATGGTAAGGCTAAGATGCACCCTGCGGTTTATAAACACGAAGAGTTTGAATTTATCCTTTTGACGGGTAGGACAAAGAACCAGTGGCATACCATGACGAGAACGGGAAAGAGCGAGGAATTATTGAGGGGTGAAGAAGAGCCCTTTCTTTTGATGAACCCAGAAGACGGAGAAAGGCTTGGCATAGAAGAGGGTGAGTTTGTTGAGCTTGCCTCTGAGCATGGAAAGGTGAAGCTAAGGGTAAGATTTGGAGGTATAAAAGAGGGACATCTTTTCGCACCCTTTGGTTATGGCTTGAAGCATGGAAGCATTATTAATGCTCTTACAGGAGACAAGATTGACCCTATTTCAAAAGAGCCAGACCTTAAGCTAACACCTGTGGCTATAAAAGTCAAGGGGGCTGTGACCCATGAGCATGTTAAAGGGTAAAAGGGTAGGCATCTGTGCAACCAGAAGGGCTGAGGACATAGCGGAATACATAGCTCAGCACGGTGGTATTCCAGTGCTTGAGGATTTGGTAAGGATAGAGTATTTGCCAGAGGAAGAGGTGAATAGGTCCCTTGAAAATGCCTTGCTACTTAAACCTTCTTATTTCCTATTTACCACTGGTGAAGGGGCAAAGAGGGTCTTTCAGATAGCAAGGAAAAGGGAAGACTTTAAGGAGATTAAAGACCTCATGCTGAAGGGCAGGATATTTGCCAGAGGATACAAGACAAGAAAGGTCTTGCTGGAAGAGAATTTTAAAGATTTTCAAACAGTAGACCACACAAGGGATTTTATAAGTTTCCTTGAACCCATAGAAGGTAGATGCGTTTTTGTCCAGATGTATGGAGAAGAGATGCCAGAGCTTGAAAAATACATTCTAAAAGGTGGTGGGGTTTTGCTAAAGGTGTGGGTTTATAGATATATCCCAGATGAAGAAAAAATAGACGCTTTTATTGACAGGTTTCTAAAAGACCATTACCACGCAGTTATTTTCACCTCAGCCTTTCAGGTAAAAAACCTCTTCCAAAGGGCAAAGGAAAGAGAGTTAAACAGGAAGCTGGCACAAAAGATGACCAACAATGTCCTTATACTTGCTGTTGGGCGAACCACAGCTAAAGCCTTATTTGAAGAAGGAGTGCTAAGGGTATTATTTCCTCAAAAGGAAAGACTGATACTAGCTCTCAAAGAACTTGAGAAGGCTTTTGGAAATGGGTAAGGTTTACCTTGTAGGAGCAGGTCCAGGAGATATAGAGCTTTTAACCCTTAAGGCTTACAGGCTCATAAGCTCTGCGGACGTTATAC
>JAXSOX010000040.1:0-13381 GCA_037926525.1 Aquificaceae bacterium
TCTTTAAGATATTTGCTTTCCAGCAGAGGGTCAACATTGCTTGTTTCTCTAATAGCCTTCTTTGGGGTGGTTTTGAGCGTAAGTGCCCTTCTCCTTACTATGGGTGTTTTTGCTGGCTTTCAGTATGCTCTAAGAGAAAAAATACTCTCCGCATCACCACACATAATAGTCAGTCTCCTAAGCCACGAAGAGGGTAAGGATCACGCTACCATCATAAGCAAGGTGGCTGGGGTAAAAAGGGTCTATCCTCTCATACTTTACAACGGTCTCATATCCAAAGGAGGGAGGTTAACTAGCGTTAGCGTAAAAGCCCTTGAGCCAAAGGAGGCTTATCAAATATACGGGCTAAGCCTAAAAGATGGTATTCTTGTAGGCAGGGGTCTTGCGGACATACTCGGGCTCAATGTAGGGGATGAGGTGATGTTGGTCTCTCCCATGGGAACACGCACCCCCTTTGGTATAATCCCAAGAGCCAGAACCTTCAAAGTGGGAGGCATATTCCAAAAGGGAGTGTTTGACCAAGACTACGCCACAGTAGTTATGGACAAAAGGGTTGCCATAGACTTCTTTGGGAATAGCTACCAGCTCCTTGGGTATGAGGTATACCTTAGAGATCCCTACAAAGCCCAGCAGGTAAAGGAAGAAATAGAGAGAAAACTCGGGCACATAGCCATTGTGCGTTCATGGATAGACCTTAACAAGCCTCTTTTTAATGCCCTACAGCTTGAGAAGGTAGGTATATTCTTTGTCCTTATGCTCATGATAGTCATAGCGTCTTTTAATATAACAAGCCTCCTTTTTATGAAGGTTAAGGAAAAGGTGAAAGACATAGCGGTTTTAAGAACATTTGGTCTAAAGAGAAAACAGGTGGTCTTTGTATTTCTTCTTCAGGGTCTTATGCTGGGTGTCTCTGGAGCTTTTGTAGGCTTCTTAATCTCACTTATGGGAGGCTACCTTATAAACGAATACAGACTTATTAGAGTGCCGGCGGATGTCTATCTCATGGAACATGTACCCGTTCATTTTGAGCTTACTGACCTTATCTTCACCCTTTTGGGTGCGGTGCTTCTTTCTCTTTTGGCAAGCCTTCTCCCCGCCTACAGAGCTGGAAGGGAAAGTATAGTAAAGGTCTTGAGGAATGAATAGCATAATACAGATAAAAAACCTTTGGAAGGTTTATCCGAACAAAGTGGAAGCCCTTAGGAATGTGAGTCTTGAGGTATTTGAAGGGGAGGTAATTGGTCTTATGGGACCCTCTGGCTCAGGCAAAAGCACCCTCCTTCATATAACCGCTGGGCTTGAAAAACCCACAGAGGGAGAGGTATACATTATGAACCATAGCATACACCTTATGGATGAAGACCAGCTTGCATCCTTCAGACAGAAGCACTTAGGTTTTGTCTTCCAGTTTTACTACCTTTTGGAGGACTTTAACGTGTTAGAGAACCTAACCCTTGTAGGGCAGTTGGCTGGCGTTGAAAGACCACAGGAGAAAGCATTGCAAATACTTGAATATCTAAGGCTCTCTCACAGGCTAAAGCACAGACCAAGCCAACTCTCAGGGGGCGAACAGCAAAGGGTCGCAATTGGAAGGGCTCTCATGCTTGACCCAAAGATTCTGCTTGCGGACGAGCCTACGGGCAACCTTGACCTTGCGGAGGGCAAAAGGATCTTTGACCTTTTCCTCAAACTGAGAGAAGAGAGGGGGCTTACGCTTCTTGTGGCAACCCACAACGAGGAACTAAAGCCCTACTTTGACAGAATTTACAGGCTAAAAGATGGAGAACTTGTATAATATTAGTCATGTATTACCTGCTTCTTACAGTCTTTATCGTAATTGCCCTTTTGCTCATCGTGGTGGTGCTTATGCAAAGAAGCAGAGGGGATGTGGGCACTGCTTTTGGTGGAATGGGACAGGGTGTTTTTGGACCTGGTGGCGTGGATACGATCCTTACAAAGATAACTTACTGGCTTGGCTTTTCACTGATGGCGATAGCCATCCTTCTTGCCCTCACCCATCCTTCAAAGAAGAGTTCACTTATAAGAGATGAGGGTGCGAGACCTCCTATCCAGACCCAGCAGGGCACCCCTCAGGGACAGACAGCTCCTCTTGGCACACCTTCTGAAGGTAAGCCATAAGGAGCTTTACTTTATGCAAGACCTTGAAGTTCCTCCACAGGTGGAAGAGGGGTTCTTTAAAGACCTCAGAAGGCTTGAGGAAGGATATCCCATTCAGTATATTTTGGGAGAGTGGGACTTCTATGGAAGGACTTTTTTTGTGAAAGAGGGTGTCCTTATCCCAAGACCGGAGACGGAGATCCTTGTGGAAGAAGTCCTCAAAAGACTTCCCAAAAGTAAGCCAATGCTTGGTCTTGAGTTGGGTGTGGGAACGGGGTGCATAAGTATAAGCCTGTTATGCGAGCGGTCTATGCTCCATATGATTGGGGGAGATATAAACTTGAATGCACTAAGGCTTTCAAAGAGGAATGCCCTTAGACATGGGGTTTCAGATAGACTTCTCCTTTTTGCAGGAGACCTTTTCAAACCACTAAAACCCTATCCCTTTGACCTGATAGTCTCAAACCCACCTTATATCCCAAAAGGCTATTGGGAGAGACTTCCAAAGGGAGTAAGACTTGAGGGCTATACTTCCCTCATAGGTGGAGAAAAGGGTTGGGAATTTTATGAAAGAATATCAGAGGCTGTCAGAGACTATCTTAAACCTGAGGGGCTTATAGCTCTTGAGATAGGTCATGACCAGGGAGAGGCGGTCAGAAGACTCTTCGAAGAAAAGGGGTTTATGGTGGATATATTAAAAGATTACTCAGGACAGGAAAGGGTAATGTTAGGATGGAAATCTTAGGTTTCCTTCTTGGTGTCTTTTTCTTTGTCCTGCTTGAAGCATTTTTTGCAGGGTCTGAAATAGCCCTTGTGAGTGTGGATAAGGGAAGGGTTATGAACCTATACAGAAGGACAAAGCAGGAATTTCTGAGGGATTTTTATGAAAACCCAGAAGAATACATAACTCTCACCATGCTCGGCTACACGTTCAGCATAGTCTTTGCCTCCACTTTCTACACCTTGGCGGTTATAAAACTATCTGACTATCTGACCTTTATAAGGGGCTTTGAGGTAATTTTTTCCGCAAGTCTTGTGGTCTTTACACTGCTCCTTGGGGAACTGCTTCCTAAAAGCCTGTTTCAAAAACATGCGGAGAGGCTAATCCTGCCATCCCTTTGGGTTCTGAGTAAGTTAAAAACCTTCACGAAGCCCCTTCTAACCCTGGCGAGAGCGGTAAGCAGGCTTATCACCAAGACACTCAAGGAAAAATATCAGGAAAGACTACATAGGGAAGACCTTATAAGGCTCTTGGAAGGGACCGCAGTCAGGGAAGAGAGCCTGCGCATAGCCCTTCGTAGCATAACCATGAGAGACCTCTTTGCCACAGAAGAGATAAGACCCATAAAGGAGGTGGTCATGGTGGAGGAAAACGCTGGCACTGAGCAGGTTATGGAGCTGATGAAAGAGAGCCAATATAGGAGACTTCCCGTTTACAGAAGAAGGGTTGACCAAATAGTGGGTTATGTGGACCTTTTTGACCTAGTGCAAAGCAGGCATGCAAGGCTCATAAGGGAGCTTATAAGACCCGTCCATTACTTTTCAGAGTTTACAACCCTTGACAAAGTCTTTGAGTTTTTCAAAAGGAGTAAAGAGCAGATGGGTGTGGTGGTAGACGAGAGAGGGAACCTTCTGGGCATAATCACATGGGATGACCTTCAGAGCTACCTTATAGGGGGTCTCTCCGAGGGCAAAGTTGAAGAAGAAGAGGACATAGTGGAGATAGAGAAGGACATATGGATAGCGGACGGTAGTGTAGAAAAGGAAAGGGTGGAGAGACTTCTAAACGTAAAACTTCCAGAGGGTCCCTACACAACCCTCGGCGGTTTTCTATCCTTCAATCTAAGGGGGATTCCTGAGAAGGGGCAGGTGGTAGAATACGAGGGATACCGCTTTAAGGTGCTCCAACGGGACGAGCGAAGGATAATAAAGGTAAGGATAGAAGGACATGTATCAGAATAGACCCCTAAGGGAGCTTCCAGAGGACCTAAAGCCGAGGGAGAAGATGCTTAGGATGGGGGCGGAGAGCCTCACAGAGGAAGAACTGCTTGCCCTTATCCTTGGCTCTGGCACCAAAGATATGGATGTTTTGAGCCTCTCAAGGGAGATAGTAAGCCTGGGCTGGCAAAGGCTCAGCAAAATGTCTCCGGAGGAGGTTGCAAGGAGCTTTAAGGGTATAGGGGAGGCAAAGGCTTGCCAGATAAAGGCAATAATAGAGCTTGCCAAGAGGATAAACGACCCCTATGAGGGCATTTTCATAAACAACCCAGAGGACGCATACAGGTTTTTGAAAAACATGGTGGACGAAAGGAGGGAACATCTTATTGCCCTATACCTTGCACCCACCAACAAGCTCATAGCCCATGAGATAATAGCCATAGGGAGAATGAACGCCCTGCACGCAGAGCCAAAGGAAGTGCTATACCATGCCATACACACCGCATGCTATTCCATACTCATAGCCCATAACCACCCTAAGGGTGAGCTAAAACCCTCACGGCAGGATGTGGAGTTCACCCAGAGGCTAAGAGAGGCTTGTCAGCTTATGGGCTTTGAACTCCTTGACCACCTTATAATAAACAAAAAGGGCTACATCTCTCTTAGAAGGGAGGGTTATATGTGATAGGGTTTTTACAAAGGCTTGGACTATCTTCAGAAAGATGTCTCCACTGTGGCAAGCCCTTTATAGGCAAGTCTCAGGGGCTTGTGTGCCATGTGTGCCTTGGTTCCATAAGTTCCTACCATCCCATGGATTACTCAGAGAGGATTGAATACGTGTTTTCCTACAGGGTCTTTGGTTTGTATGAGGGCCCTCTCAGAGAGGTCATCCATAGTGTAAAGTTTAGAAACTCCAAAACCCTTGCCCTCTCTTTGGGGCATATCATAAGAGGTCATCTATGGGAATACATACAGGAGCTTGAGCCAGACCTTATAACCTTCCCTCCCTTGAACCTCAGAAGGCTGTGGAGTAGGGGTTTTAACCATATGGAGTATATACTCAAGGGGGCGGGCGTGCCATATATGGAGGTATTCAAAAGAATAGACTTCAGTCCTCCGCTCGCCAGGCTTGAGGCAGAAGAAAGGGAAAAGGCGGTCTTGGGACATAGGCTAAGGGAGGAGTTTGTGGACTTCCTTGAGGGTAAGAGGGTTCTTGTGGTGGATGACCTTCTTACCACTGGCTCCACCATAAGAAGGCTTGCATACCTGCTCATGTCCGCAGGAGCGGACGAAGTGCACGCTTACTTTGTAGCAAAGGCTTAGAGGAAATTTTGTATGTTTTTTATAAATTCTTCAAGAACTCCTGTATAGATATCTTTTATCCTCTCAAACACTTTCCTGCTCTCTTCTTCGCTGTATATATGAGATGTAAGGTTTCTGTCTTCAAGCATGTCTAAAAATAGTTCCTCTTCTCCGAAAAAGCCTACTCTAAAAGCTGTTTTAATACAACTTCTTGGACTTCTACACTCAAAGCCATGGTATTCTAGGAGAATTCTCAAAAACTTCCAAAAGGTCTCAAAGGTGTATTCAAACCTCTGCAATGTTCCGTCTATTTCAAGGGTAGTCTCTGCTGTCAAGACTGCTTCTCTTAGGGTTTCAAAAGACCTTCTCAATTTATCGTAAGATTTAAGCACTTCTTCCCTTTTCATACAGAACCCTACCTGTTTTTTTTATTATCTCCGCAAAGTCATCCTCTACGCTATCAAGAAAAATCAGGTCAAAACTGTATATACCACTTATCTCTTCTATCTTTTCCCTTAGCTTTCTCCTTTCCCTGTAGTCAAGGGTTTTACCGCCTTCTATAGCTATGTCAATGTCTGAGTAGGGCTTTGCACTACCTTTTGCTCTTGAGCCAAAGAGGATTATCCTTTCGGGGTTCAGTTCCTGCTTCAGAAGGTCAACAACCCTCTGCGTTATATCCTCTACCTTGTCCTTCATACCTTCTGTGTAAACCTCTCAAATGCCTTCTTTATACCCCTTACCGCCTGCCTTATCCTATGTTCGTTTTCCACAAGGGCGAACCTCACATAGCCCTCGCCGTATTCACCAAAGCCTATGCCCGGAGATACCGCTACCTTAGCTTCTCTCAAAAGGAATAGGGAAAAGTCCAAGGAATTCATGCCCACCCAAGAGGGTATCCTTGCCCAGAGAAACATGCTCCCCTTTGGCTTATCCACCTGCCATCCTATGCGGTTCAGCCCTTCTACCAACACATCCCTTCTTTTCCTGTAGACCTCCCTGTTCTTCTCCACTATTTCATAGGGGCTGTCAAGGGCTATTATGGAGGCAACTTGAATGGGGGTAAAAACACCATAGTCAAGGTAGCTCTTAAGGTGTGCAAGGTTCTTTATGAGCACCTCGTTTCCCACAAGGAAGGCAACCCGCCAGCCTGCCATAGAAAAGCCCTTTGACATGGAATAGAGCTCAACCGCCACATCCTTGGCACCCTCCACTTGCAGTATGCTGGGAGGTTCATATCCATCAAAGCCAAGGTCCGCATAGGCAAAGTCATGAATAAGCCAAACTTCTTCTCTTTTTGCCAACCCTACCACCTCTCTGAAAAAGTCAAGGCTTACGCAGAGGGTAGTGGGGTTGTGGGGAAAGCTAAGCACTATAGCCCTTGGTTTTCTAAAAGAGCCTCTAAGGGTGTCGTGAATTCTTCTTAAAAAGCTCTCTTCAAAATCCTCTCCCTCGTCGGGTATTATGGGAACAGATATGGCATCACCGCCTGCTATTATGGGTGCGTAGTAGTGTATGGGGTAGGTGGGGTTGGAAACAAGCACCGTATCGCCAGGCTCAAGCATGGCAAGCATAAGATGTGAGTAGCCCTCCTTTGCCCCTATGGTGAGTATGGCTTCCTTCTCTGGGTCAAGCTCCACACCATACCTCCTACGATAAAAGTCACATATGGCTTTTCTGAGCCTTGGAATACCCTTTGAGGCGGAATAGCCATGCACGTTGTCTCTTCTTGCTACCTCACAGAGCTTTTCCACTATGTGTGGAGCGGGTGGAAGGTCTGGGTTTCCCATACCAAGGTCCACAATGTCCTCCCCCTCACGCCTTAGCTTATACTTTAGCTCGTTGACCATGGCAAAGACATACTTGGGAAGTCTGCTTACCCTTGGAAACATCCAGCTTTCACTCATGTTCTCCTTCCTCTTCAAGCTCTTTGCAATTTATACACATGGTGGTTACTGGTCTTGCCTTTAGCCTTTCAAAGGGTATAAGAGCTCCACAGCTCTCGCATATGCCGTAAGTGCCTTGCTCTATCTTCATAAGTGCATAGTCTATCTTACGCAGGAGCTTTAGCTCTCTGGTCTTTATCCTCTGTAGGCTTATATACCTTCCAGTCTCTATATTTGCCCTGTCTATTTCGTCACCACCCTCAAAGGAAACGTTTGAGGGGTCTCTTATTTGCTCTTCCGCATACTTTATTATCCTCTCCCTCATCCTTAGGAGGTCTTCCCTTAGCTCCGCTATCTGTTCTGGAGTTAGGTGATGCATAATCTTATAATTATAGACCATGGAGGCTTTCAAAAAAGATTTAGCTATGCATTTTCAACTTCTCAAAGTTGAAGGTGGCAGGTTTGCGGAAGAGGAAAACATAAGCGTAGGTAAGGATGGCAGAAGACTACTTTTCATAAAAGCCTTTTACGGCAGAAGACCCTACTGGAAAGAGTGGGTGGAGCTTTTCCATATAGAGCCAGAGTTCTTTGGCTCTCCCCTTGAGGATGAACTATACCACATACTTGCAAAATACTTCAGAAGGGTCTTTGTGGAATACTACGAAGACACTCAAACCTTAAGGGAGTTAAAGGCAGGCAAAGAGCCACAAGAGACAAGGCTCGGCTCAAAACTAAGAGCCTTAGGCTACAGGTCCTTTAGAGATTGGTATTACCCGGAGGGTTGGATGGAAGGGGGCTATAAGTTGCAGGCGGAAAGGTGATTTGTGATATAATAAGTAATTCTTGAAAGCCCTTAAAGGAGAAGAAGGATGAAAACCTACCATGTTAGAAAAGAGGATGTGGTAAGGAGCTGGTGGGTTGTGGACGCTCAGGGCAAGGTCCTGGGCAGGCTTGCCTCCCAGATAGCAAGGGTTTTGATGGGCAAGCACAAGCCCTACTACCAGCCTGACGTGGACTGTGGAGATTTTGTTATAGTGCTTAACGCGGACAAGTTGGTAGTCACCGGCAAAAGGCTTGAGCAGAAAAAATACTACTTCCACAGCAACTACCCTGGCGGTCTCAAGGAGAGGAGCCTTGCTTGGATGTTGGAAAATAAGCCCGAAGAGGTGATAAGGCTTGCAGTCAAGAGGATGCTTCCTAAAAACAGGCTGGGACACAGGATGCTGAAAAGGCTCAAAATATACACTGGCTCTGAACATCCACATGTGGCACAACAGCCTAAGGTTTTGGAGGTTGAAGCATGAGCCTAAAGCTGAAGGACTTTAAAATAGGTTTTGACAACGCCTACTATGGCACTGGTAGAAGAAAGGAGAGCGTGGCAAGGGTTTGGCTCATAAGGGGCACAGACAAACAGATAGTAAAGGTCAAGGAAACTGGGAAGGAATATCCTCTAAAGGACTATCTTCAGAGGGAAACCCTCTATCACAAGGTTCTCCACCCCATAAGGCTCACTGGTCTTGAAGGAAGGTTTGGCATATACGCCACCGTGAGCGGTGGGGGTATAAGCGGTCAAGCGGACGCCATAATGTATGGAATTGCAAAGGCTCTCCTCAAATACAACCCAGACCTAAGACCTACCCTCAAGAGGGCAGGACTTCTCAGAAGGGATGCCAGGGAAAAGGAGAGGAAGAAATACGGTCTTATGAAGGCAAGAAAAGCCTACAGATGGAGCAAGAGATAAGGGTATGCGTTTATGGCGCGACAGGGTATACTGGAGTTGAGCTCTTAAGAATACTTTTGGAGCATCCATATGTTAAGATAGTTTCCTTAACCTCTCAATCTTACGCAGGGAAAAGGCTCTCTGAGGTCTTTCCTTCCTTTCTTCCTACTCCCTTGGGTTCTATAGCCCTAACCAATGAACCTGAAGAAGACTTTGACATAGCCTTTCTTTGCCTTCCTCATGAAACTTCCCTTGAGCTTGTGCCAGAGCTTCTCAAAAGGGGCAAAAGGGTTATAGACCTCTCTGGTGCATACAGGATTTGGGATAAGGGCAAGTATCCTAAGTATTATGGCTTTGAGCATACTCATCCGGAGCTTTTGGATAAGGCTGTTTATGGACTGCCAGAGGTCTTCAGGGAGCATATTAAAAAAGCCCAGCTTGTGGCAAACCCTGGCTGTTATCCCACTGCCACCCTGCTCGCTCTGTATCCTCTTCTTAAAAAAGGTATTGAGCTGGACTTTGTTATCGTTGATGCCCTCTCTGGAGTTTCTGGTGCAGGAAGGAAAACAAGCCAGAAGTTTCACTACCCTGAAATGGAAGGAGACGCTTTTGCCTACTCTGTAGAAAAGCACAGGCATACTCCTGAGATGGAGGATGTTATTCAGAGGGTGTATGGCAAAGGTCTTAAACTGAGGTTTACGCCACAGGTGATACCTGCAGTGCGTGGAATGATGGCAAAGGTATATACAAGATGTGAAGAGCTGGACTTTGTTAGCCTTTATAAGGAAACATACGAAGGAGAGCCTTTCGTATTTATTTCTCAAGAGCCTCCACACATTAAACACGTGGTAGGCACTAACTATTGCCTTTTATACCTACACTACCACAGAGAAACCTCCATACTTGAAGTTATAAGCGTTATAGATAACTTGGGCAAAGGTGCATCTTCTCAAGCGGTGCAGAACTTTAACCTTATGATGGGATTTGAGGAAACTTTAGCACTAAAGGGGCTTGCGGACTTTCCCTAAGCGGATAGCTCTTCTTTTATTATCTCAAGCAGGGCAAGAAGCACCCGCTTGACGCTCTCCTTGTCAACAGCAGAGACAGGCAATACTGGTATACCTTCATCCTCACTTATATCAAGGACAGAGGCTACATCCTCTGGAGGCCAGGCATTTGGTAGGTCCTGTTTGTTAGCACCTACCACCATGGGAACTGGAAAGCGCGATTGGAAGAAGTTTATTATCCTTCTCGCCTCATGGAAGGTGGAAGGGTCTGTGCTGTCTACAAGTATTATTATCCCAAGAGCACCCTCACCCAGTATCTCCCACATGAAGTCAAACCTTGACTGACCCGGCGTGCCAAAAAGATACAGCTCGTGCTCATCGTCTATGCGAATCTTTCCAAAGTCCATAGCAACGGTGGTGTATTCTTTCACGTTCTTTTCACCAACCGCCTGTGTTTTTCGTTCTGTTTTGACGGTTTTTATTTCACTAACTGTATTTATAAACTGCGTCTTGCCCGCCGCAAAGGGTCCAGCAATTACTATCTTTATTTTCTTTATAGTCCTCATCACAGCTCCCGTATCCTCTCTATTATCTTCATTAGAAGGTCAAGGGCTATTGACGGCTTTTGCTTTCTCTCTTTCTTCTTCCTTTTTATAACTCCAAGGGCAAGAAATCCATAAAGAGCTCTGTCTACTGTAAGGTTTTCAAGTCCAGAGTCTTTCCTTATGTCGTATACCGTCCTTTCACCATTCACGAGAGAAAAAACCTTCCTTTCCTCTGGAGTGAGCTCTACCCTCTTCAGCCTTTCCTCAGAACCTTCTACGGGTTCAAATAGGATCAGCTCATCGGATATCTTTCTTTCAACTTCCTCTGGAGTGAGGGTCCGAGAAGCCATCATTATTATGTTCTCCACGGGATAGACTACTGAATAGTTGGAGTTGTATCTAACAAAACCGGGTGTGAAGGAGAATACACCCTCTTTCATGTCAAGCCTCTCAATCAGAAATCTCTGCACTGTTCTAAAAAGGTTTTCCTTTGATATACGGAGCTTTTCTATTAGAAGGTCAAAGTCCCTCTCTGCGTAGACTCTGAAAACCCTGTCAACTGGACGTGCAAAGATTATTTCCCCATCCTTCACATAGTAGGCTACTGTTATGTCCTTCCATTCTACGAGAAGTATTCCGCTCTTTCGGTCTTTGGCTATTATCTGGAGGATGTCCACAAAGTTAAAAGTTTTAAGGTCTCCCGTTAAAGCCATAACCCTTTATAACATCCCTTTGAGTTTATCCTGAGATTTCCTTATCTCCATGAGCAGGAGACCCAGCTTGGCGTTGTTGTCCGCAAGGACTACCATAACCGCGTCCTTTCCCACTCCCGTCAGGATAACATATCCATCGTGTCCTTTAATGGTTATCTGTTCCAGATTACCCTTTGCCAGCTCTTCGGAGACCCTTTCACCCAAGGAGAGTATTGCGGCACTCATCGCCGCTATTCGGTCCTCCTCCATGCCCGGTTTGAGGACCGATGCTATGGGCAATCCATCTGCGGACACCAGGGATGCACCCTCTAAACCTGTGTTTCTTATCAGTTCCTGTAAAACCTGAGTATATCTATCCATATTTCCCTCCTCCTTAAGAATTATACTAAAATTTCCATAGAAATATATCGTAAACAACACCCATAGTTATAGAAAAGATGACCCAAAAAATCACATAGGCAACCACTAAACCCTTTGGCAGAAACTTAAGAGTTGCAATTATTGTAGGCATGCATATACCCGTGCCACCAAGCATGAAGGTAAGGGACGCTCCCGAGCTAAAGCCTATATCTCTTAGAGCCTTAGCTATGGGAACTTCTTCACCGGAACACACGTATATGGGTATAGATGTAAAGGAGACCAAAGGATAGGAGAGAAAACTTCCTGCTATGGGTCTTATGAGCTCTGGTGGTATGAGGGTCTTTATGAGAGAGGCTATGACTATACCAAGAAGAAGGTATTTACCTATTCCAAGGAGGTTGTCCTTGAAGTGTGTGCCAAAGGACCTCCATCCGCTTTGGCTTGCACCCCCAAAGGAAAGAGGTAGACTACTGGGCTTTTTGAAAAAGAGGTCCGCTGTATAGGCAAAAAGCAAGGCAAAGCCTAAGGTGCCAAACAGTCTAAGGGCAGTCATGGGAAGACCGAAATATCCATAGGTAAGTATTAATGTTACTGGAGATACCACCGGAGCCACGATGAGAAAGGAGAGGACGGGTGCATAGCTCCTTGACATGCTACTTATGAGGTTTGCCACAGGAAGCATGGAGCAAGAGCAAAGAGGCAAAAGCCCACCCAGAAACCCCGTGTATATGGGTGCAGTTCTCTTATTCTTTAGGAAGACCCTAAGCCAGCTGAGTTTTGTAAAGCCTTGCAGGAGAGAGGTAATAAGGACCGCAATTAAAAAGAAGGGAAGTATATCCAGAGTGTAGTCATACAGAGAAAGGAAAAACTTCTCCAAAAGCCTCATAATGAAAATATCTTAGCCAAAAAGGAAATACAGTATGACTGCGTTCATAATACCTGCGACCACATCGTCCGCCACTACACCATGACCCTTTGGCAGTCTTTCAAAGAGTTTTATAGGAAAAGGCTTTACTATGTCCAACATCCTAAAGGTTATAAAGGCAACCGCTATGGTCTTTAGGGTAGGTTCAATAAGGAGGAAGGAGAAAAAGTAGCCTAATACCTCGTCTATCACCACCTCCTCTGGGTCTTTATCTCTTGTTAGCTCTACCATGTAGTTGGCAGACCAGACCGCAACCGCATACAGCAAAAGCCCAAACAGTAAGGTAAGCCACCACTTGTAAACAAGCAGATAAACAAGAGGGACACCAAGAAGAGTTCCTACAGTGCCCGGTGCATACTTAAACCTTCCAATATAAAAACCTGTGGCAATTAGCTCCTGCCACATTATAGGTCTATCCTTGCAAACCTTTTTCTTCCTTCTTCAAACACGTCCCCTCCGTATATATCGTTGGCAACTATGACGGGAAAATCTTCCACATACAATCTTCTTATGGCTTCCGTGCCAAGGTCTTCGTAGGCAACTACCTCTGAGGATTTTATGCACTTGGAGAGCAAAACCGCCACACCACCCACCGCTGCAAAGTATACCGCCTTATACTTTTTCAAAAGCTCCCTTACCTGAGGAGACCTATATCCCTTGCCTATCATACCCTTTAAACCCAGCTTTAGAAGCTCTTCCACATACTTATCCATCCTTATAGAGGTAGTAGGACCAGCAGAGCCTATAACTTGCCCAGGCTTTGGTGGTGTGGGACCCACATAGTATATGACCTGCCCCTTTACATCTATGGGTAAAGGCTCTCCCCTTTGAAGGGCTTCCACCATCCTTTTGTGCGCTGCGTCCCTTGCG
>JAXSOX010000041.1:0-13311 GCA_037926525.1 Aquificaceae bacterium
TAAGCTTGGACTCCCTGTTAACGAGTTTGTGAAGATAGCCTTGGCTCTCTACAAGGCGTATATTGACCTTGATGCAAGCCTTGTGGAGATAAACCCACTTGTCCTTACAAGAGAAGGAAACCTTGTGCTTCTTGACGCAAAGGTGGAGATAGACGACAATGCTCTAATAAGGCACAAGGACCTTGAAGAGCTTGAAGACCTCACTCAGCTTGACCCTCTTGAGGTGGAAGCAAAGAGGTATAACCTTAACTACATAAAGCTGGATGGAAACATAGGATGTATGGTAAACGGTGCAGGGCTTGCTATGACCACAATGGACATAATAAAGCTCGCAGGAGGAGAGCCTGCCAACTTCCTTGATGTGGGTGGTGGTGCCAACGTGGAGCAGATAGCCAACGCCTTTAGGATACTCATGGCAGACAAAAATGTAAAGGCGGTTTTTATAAACATCTTCGGTGGTATCCTTAGATGCGACAGGCTTGCCCATGGTCTCATAGAGGCGGCAAAAATGGTAGAAATAAAGGTCCCAGTTGTGGTTCGTATGGAGGGGACAAACGTAGAGGAGGGAAGAAGACTTCTGGCTGAGTCTGGACTAAACTTTATAAACGCAGTGGATATGTGGGATGGTGCAAAGAAGGCGGTGGAGTTGGCAAGAAATGAACTTTAGCGTGGTAAGGGAAGAAGACTTTACTGGCTCTAATCCAGAAAACACTCTTATACACGGAGACTGCAGGACTGTAATGGATAAGCTACCAGATGGTATTTTTGATATGGTTTTTATAGACCCACCTTACTTTCTTCAGCTTCCAAAAAAGCAGTTAAGGAGATGGAAGGTTCGCACAGAGGTTAACGGAGTGTGCGAGGAGTGGGACAACTTTGAAAGCTTCCAAGCCTATGATCGCTTTGTGGAAGAGGTTTTACAAAGGGTAAAAAGAGTTATGAAAGAAACCGCAACTCTGTGGGTTATAGGAACATACCATAACATCCACCGCTGGGGCAAGATAATGCAAGATATGGGCTTTTGGATATTAAACGATGTTATATGGCTAAAAACTAATCCTATGCCTAATTGGCTTGGAGTTAGGTTTACAAACGCCACAGAAACACTTATATGGGCTGTAAAGGACAAAAGCGTCAAAAAATACACCTTTAACAAAGAATACGCAAAAGCCTTTGGCATTGGAAAGGTTTACGAGAATGTGTGGAGAATACCCATATGCACAGGGGAGGAAAGACTAAAGGATGAAAAGGGCAAAAAAGTTCATCCCACACAAAAACCCGTTGAACTTCTTAAAAGAATAATTCTTGTTTCTACAAAAGAGGGAGACCTTATTTTAGACCCTATGGCTGGAGTTGGGACTACTGGCTATACCGCAAGCATGCTTGGTCGAAGGTGGACTATGATAGAAAAGAAGGGGGAATATGTAGACTGGACAGTAAAGAGGTTAGCTTCTATAGGAACTAAATCACTATACGAACAGGTTAAAACATGAGGTGTGAAGATATAATTTCTGTCCTAAACGATGCCATATTTGGTAAAGATAAACAAGAACTCATTGAGAGATTAGCGGAAAATCCAGAAAGGTTTATAGGACTTTTCAGACCTACTAAGCCCTATGCGAAAGCTATACAATTTCTACTGCAATCTCACGAGATTAAATTTGGTGATGCTATGGAAGATATAATAGCGAATATTTTTAAGGAACATGGTTTCAATTCAAAAGTAAACGAGAGATTAACTTTCAATGGAAAAAATCTTAGCGTGGATATACTGCTTGAAGATGATAAATCTGCATATTTAATAGAAGTAAAGGTTAGAGACGACCATGACTCGTCTAAAAAAGAGGGGCAGATTTTTAATTTTCAAAGGAAGTTAGAGGCGTTTATTGAGGTTTATGGCGAGTATGAGAACTTAACGGGAATAATGTATTTCATTGACAATACCTTTCAGAAGAACAAAAATTATTACGAGAGCAAGTTAAGAGAGCTTAGTAGTTTTTTTAACTTGGAGGTTTATCTTTTTTATGGCAGAGAGCTATTTGAATTTTTCCGTATAGGTCAAGATTGGGATAATTTGGTATGTTGTATAGAAAGCTGGAAGAAAACCCTACCAGATTTTCCAGTAATAGACTATGACTCAGATGTAGAAGATAGTTTTAATAAATTAAAGGGCTTATCAGTAAGCACCTGGAAGAAAATAGCTGAGAACGATGCTTTATGGGAAGAAGATGGAATAATGAAAGTGCTTTTCAAGGAAGGAACTACATTGAAGGAATTATGTAAGTATTTCAAAAACTTTGATGGGAGACTAAAACCCGCTTACCTAAGGTTAGCTGAGCTTCTGGAAAGAAAAATAGCAAAAATTTATAAGGAGGTTAAGTCATGGCAATCCTTGTAGACAAAAACACGAGAGTAGTGGTTCAAGGCATAACGGGAAAGGAAGGCTCTTTCCATGCTATCCAATGCAAAGCCTATGGCACTCAGGTAGTGGCAGGTGTCACTCCTGGCAAAGGTGGTCAGTCTGTAGAGGGTATACCCGTTTTCAACACTGTGGAAGATGCTGTCAGAGAAACTGGTGCTAACTGCTCTCTTATCTTTGTTCCACCAGCCTTTGCAGGAGATGCCATAGTGGAAGCTCTTGATGCAGGCATAGAGCTCGTGGTCTGTATCACGGAGGGTATACCGGTAAGAGATATGATGATGGTAAAGGACTACATGAAGAAAAACTACCCCAACGCCAAGCTTATAGGTCCAAACTGCCCAGGAGTGATAACCCCAGGCGAGGCAAAGGTGGGTATAATGCCAGGGCATATCTTCAAAAGAGGTTCTATAGGCATAGTTTCAAGAAGTGGGACGCTTACCTACGAAGCATCCTATCAGCTCACTCAGTTTGGGCTTGGGCAATCCACTGCGGTAGGAATAGGCGGAGACCCAGTTCATGGACTTTCTCACAAAGACGTAATAGCCATGTTTAACCAAGACCCAGAAACAGAGGCTATACTTATGATAGGAGAAATAGGGGGAACTGCGGAAGAGGAGGCTGCGGAGTATATAAAAGAGCATGTGAAAAAGCCAGTATTTGCTTATATTGCAGGTATAACCGCACCACCGGGAAGGCGTATGGGACATGCAGGTGCTATAATAAGCGGAGGCAAAGGCACCGCACAGGCAAAGATGCAAGCCTTAAGGGAAGCAGGCGTAACGGTGATAGAAAACCCCGCCTTTATAGGTAAAACTGTGGCGGAGACTTTAGGAAAAATGTGATTAAGTTCATTCAGCAAAGGAAACTTGTGATATACTTTATAAGCTCTAAAACTCGTAGGAGGTGTTAATATGGCTTTGAGGACAAAAGTTGACCCAGATACCTGTACCTCATGTGAGCTTTGCTACGATAGAGTGCCAGAGGTCTACAAAAACAGAGGCGATGGAATAGCGGAAGTGGTGAGCCCAGGAGCAGACGGATGGATGGTAGTGCCAGCGGAGCTCGAAAACGAAGTCAAAGAGGTTACCGACGAATGTCCCAGTGGGTCCATCATAACCGAGGAAATATAAGCATAAAAATTGACGTAGATACGTGCACCGCTTGCGAGCTGTGCTACGACAGGTTGCCAGAAATCTTTGTCAACAGGGGGGATGGTATCCCCCTTGTTATGATAAAAGTCCCCATAGAGCAGGTGTATGATAAGCTCTTACAAACTGCAGAAGATTGTCCAAGTGGTTCTATAATCCTATACTAAGTTGGATAAGATACTTTTTCTGGGGACTGCAGGTGGTAGAGCAAGCGTTTTTAGATTTTTAAGAAGGTCTGGAGGCTTTCTACTTTTTTTATCCGGCTCACTGGTGCACGTAGACCCAGGTCCTGGTGCTTTTGTATATCTTCACCAACTTGGTATAGACCCAAAAAACATAGACCTCGTAGTCTTGTCTCATATACACCTTGACCACTCTTCTGACGTAAACTCTGTAATAGAATCTGCCACAGATGGAGGAAAGCTAAAGCACGTAGCCTTGTTTGCTCCACGCTCTGCTTTTGAAGGTCATCACAGAGTTGTTCTTCCCTTTATAAGAGAAAGACTTGCCTTAGAAGGTTTTCTAAAAGAGGGTGAGGTGCTCTCCTACAAGTCAGTGAGTGTAAAAGCGGTAATGAAACACACCCATCATGGCGCAGAAACCTATGCCTTGCTCTTCAACGATAGAATTCTGTATGTCTCTTGTGCCTTATACGAGGACAGAATGCTAAAACTCTACCCGCACAATGTGGAAGTTATGATAATCAACACAACCCTTTACAGGAAAACAAAGCCTATAGACCACCTTACCGTTGAAGACGCAGAAAGGCTAATATCTGTTCTAAAGCCTAAAAGGGTCATCCTAACCCACTTTGGGTATGAGTTCCTTTTGCAGTATGACCCAGAAAGGGTTGCAGAAGAGCTTTCTCAAAAATACGGAATACCAGTGGTATCCGCCAAAGATTTTATGGAGGTGGTGCTCTAATGTTAGAGCACCTGTTTCCAGAACTGAAAAGATGGGCGGAGAACTTCGTCCAAGAACATGGTTATACTGCACTTTTTATACTATCCTTTACAGAGTCCATAATTCAACCAGTGCCACCCTATCCCTTTATAGTGAGTGCTCCTCTTTTTAATCTAAGTCCTTATGTGGCAGGGCTTGTCTCCTTTGTAGGAAATATACTTGGTGCTATCGTAGCCTACTATCTTGCTAAAATTCTTGGAGAAACCTTTGTAAAGAAACTCTTCGGTCAGAGACTCTACCTCAAGGGAGAAGCTCTTTTTAATAGGTATGGCTTTTGGGCGGTGCTTATAGGCGAACCATACAAGCTCGTTTGTTGGCTTGCTGGACTCTTTAATATGCCAGTTTGGAGCTTTCTTTTGGCAAGCCTTATTGCAAGGGCTATTAGGATAGGCATATTTGTATTTTTTGGCGATGTGCTTGGAAAATTTATAAACTAATGGGTGCGGGAGGACTCGAACCCCCAACCGGGCGGTTATGAGCCGCCCGCTCTGCCATTGAGCTACGCACCCTACAGGAAAAATATTATAAAACCTCTTGACAATCTTTGCAACTCTATGGTAGAGTTTTGGAAACTTAACCAGGGAGGTAGTGCCATGAAAAGATTTGTCCTTGCCTTTGCCCTGGTGGGAGCTCTTTGCAAGCCAATAATGGATGCGTTTCCTTTAGGCATAGGCGGTCCTTCAGAGGTCTCTTACCAAAACAATGAACTTGATGAGGAACTTTTTGACGTAGATACGGTTAGCAAAATTATAGCTACTGAGATGTCTGTGGAAGAAGCCATGAGAGAGCTTCTCAACGCTAAAACCGTAGAAACGGTAAAGCCAGACATATGGCCGGTAGTAGGCGTTATAACCTCAGACTATGGCTGGCGGACACTTGGTGGAAGGAGAGAGTTTCATACTGGTATAGATATATCCGCACCCTATGGAACACCCGTTGTTGCTGCATCCGATGGTAGGGTAATATACGCAGGATGGATAAGAGGTTACGGAAAAACAGTTATCATCTATCACGGTTATGGCTTTGCAACCCTTTATGCACACCTATCGGACATAAAGGTTTCTTACTCAGACAGAGTTGTAAAGGGTCAGATAATAGGAAACGTGGGGACCACCGGTAGGGCATTTGGACCACATCTCCATTACGAAGTTCTAAAATACGGGGTTAGACAAAACCCTATAGCTTATCTGCCTTAGAGTAGACCTCTTCTTCTTAGCGCATCTTCGTATATTCTTCTGTAGAGATGGTTCCACTCGGGAGTGCCTTCCACTATCCTCTTTGAGTAAGACCTTATCCTTTCCCTTACCTCCCTGTCTATTTCCTCCTCTTCTCTAACAGCTTCCATGAGAATCTCCCTTATCCTGTTTCTTATTACGCTTGGCTCTTCGTATATTTCCACTTGAGGGTCTTCCATTATCATGTCCTTTATTTTGTGTGCTATTTGGTTCATCCTTTCCCTTCTTGAAGTGTGTATGTTCATCTCTTCTGCAAGTTTACTTCTGACCGTTTTATACGCGGTTCTGTAGTCAAGGCTGGTTTCTTCAAGAAGCTCCAGCTTTTCCCTGAGGATTTCCTTAGTCTTTTCATCAAGCATCCTCTCCTGCTCTTCCGCTTCTTTAAATATGGCTATTATCCTTTTCTTAAAGATGTATGGGTCTTCTGGTTCTATAATTCTCTCCTTTTCATAAAGCTCTCTTATTATTCTATCCGCTATTCTCTCTACGAGTTTCTCAGGCAACCTCATACTAAACCTCCTAAATCCTATCAATTATATCATAGAAAACTTTCAAGAAGGTTTTTGACTTCCTGTGTGTATTCACCATTCTCTTCGTTAATTATCAAGGGTTTTTCAACAACAGGGACAGGTTTTAGGTTCTTTAGTGCATGTATACACACTATTTTCGCATTCTTACTTAGCTTTGGATAAAAAAACCTCAAAGACTCTACTTCTAAGCGATACTTTTTCATAAAAAGGATAGCTTCTACAAGGCGATTTGAAGCTACTAAAAGGTTAAAATGTCTACCATCTCTAAGCAAAAAGCCTGCGGTTCTTATAAAATCTTCAAGGCTTGTGTCTGTTTCATGATGATATACGTTGTTTGAAGCTGTACCCTTATAAAAGGGTGGATTGGCAACCACCACATCAAAACTCTGAGCCCTTATGTAATTGTGTGCATGTTTTAGGTCAAGGTCAAGAATATGTATTTTATCCTCAAGTTTATTGAGCTTTATATTCTCTCTGAGAAGCTGAAGCATAAGAGGGTCCCTTTCTATAGCCCAAACGTGGCAAGAGTATTTGAGAGAAATTAGTATGGAAAGAGTGCCAAAGCCTGCACCAAGGTCAAGAACTTTTGAGTTTCTTCTTATGCCTTTAAGATTTGCTACGAAAAGTATCTCTACTATTGATAGTCTGTGTTTCTTTGTCTGCTTAAACCTTACTTTTCCTCTAAAAAACTCAAATTCCTTAGACTCTTCCAAACCTCTCTACAAGTTCAAGAAGGGTTCTTGCCCTTTCCATAATTTTTTTATACTCCTCTATTTCCTCCATGGTTTGAGCGGTTGCCAACTTCTTCATTGCCTGGTCAAAAAGCTCCTTTTCTTTACCTGGGTCGATCTCTCCTATGTTGTAGGCTTCTTCTGTAAGAATGATAACCTTTTCAGGTGTTACATCCACAAAGCCGTAGGTTACCGCAATGCCATTTTCTTGCTTCCCGTCAAAGTAGACAAGTCCCGGTTTTAGCATGGTCATAAGATACATGTGTTTTTCAAGCACACCTATCTCACCCTCTGCGGTAGGTATGTTTACAGAGTTAACATCCCTTGAAAAATGAAGTCCTTGAGGTGTGACTATTTCCACTTTAATCATGGTGCTAAAATTATACCATGAAGGCTTATCTTCTTGGCAAACTTCCTCGCATGCTATCCACTACGCTTTTCCATGCTATGGCATTGTTGGGATACGAAGGTCTTATAATCTGCGAACCAGAAGATACATACATAAGCCTTGGCTATTTTGACAGAGCCTACGAGCTTATAGACCTAAAAAAATGCAAGGATTTGGGTATAGGTATCATAAGAAGGCAAACGGGTGGTGGTGCGGTCTTGCTATCACCGGGTCAGGTTTTTTATCAGCTCATACTTCCCAAAGAGGTTGTTCCTTTCAAGGTAGAAGATGCCTATAGAAAGCTTTCACAACCTGTTATAAGGGCTTATGCAAGGCTTGGGCTTGAGGTGGAATACAAACCTATAAATGACCTTGTTGTTAAATCATCTCAGAGGAAGATAAGCGGTCAGGGGGCTGGAGATATAGGAAAGTTTTTCGTTTTTGTAGGGAACATACTCCTTAGGTTTGACCCAGACCTTATGGCAGAGCTTTTTAATCTTCCAAACAAGTATACGAGGGAGAAGGTGAGGCAAAGCCTCTGGGAAAACATATCGTGGTTAGAAAGGGAGCTGTGTAGGGTTTTTAGCCCAAGAGAGGTCACAGAAGCTCTCCTTGAAGAGTTTTCAAAGGATTTTAGCCTTGAGGTCTGCGAAGAAGTTCCACAGGAAGCCATTGAGTTTGCGGATAGGTTAAGAGAAGAGATGAGCTCTGAAGAAACCCTTTTTGAGGACACAGGAAGAAGACATCACCTTATAAAGATAAGAGAGGGTGTGTATGTGCCACGGTGTTAAGAGAAAATGTTGCTAAACTTTAGCTTCTGTTTTACGATACTATTAAGAGGGAGGTTTGTATGTTTGGTGCCACCTTTGGAATAGTAGCTCAAGGACTTGAGCTTTTTAGGAAGTCTGCGGACATAAGAAATAGGAACATACTCAATGCTAACAATCCAGATTATGCCCAAGAAGACCCAGCGGTAAAGAGCTTTGCTCCTGCGGGTATAAGGTTGGAAGACATAATAAGAAGTCAGAATTTCTATTACATGTCTTTGAGAAATCAAAAACTCTCCACAGTTTCTACCCTTGACACTGCTATAAAGGGAAACTCTCAAGTGGAGAACCTTTTTCAGGAGTTTACTGAGGGGCTCGGCGGTAGCGAATATATAAACCGCTTTTTTACTGCCTATCAGGATCTTATGAAAGAACCTACCAATGAGGGTGCAAGAAGTGAATTGTTAAATTCCGCACAAAGTCTTATTTTTTACCTCAGGGATAGAAAAAAAGATATGGAAAGGTATCTCAACAGCACAGACTACGATATGAGGCAATACATAAACAAGATAAATACCCTGTTAAAAAAGCTGGCTCAGATAAACCAAGAAATACTCATCGGCTACGCTCAAACTTATGCAAAGGGCAGGGACTATAAAAACTTACTTGACCAGAGGGACAGCTACCTTAGAGAGTTATCAGAGCTTATAAATATACAAGTTCAAGAGGATGATATAGGCAGGGTCAGAATAGAAACAAGCCACGGCTTTGTGCTTGTAGAAGATAGATACAGCTGGGAGTTAAGGTATGATGCGGGCAATAGAAAGGTTTTGTGGAAGTCAAAGGACGGCTCAGAGGTGGACATAAGTAATCTCATAGGCGGTGGAAGGGTTAGGGGGCTTTTAGACTTTCAACAAGACCTTTTGGGTTATATAAACAGATTGGAAGAAATCTCCAAGAGGCTTATAAGCGAAGTGAAACTACCTCTTAATGGTCAAGCGGGAAACAGCTGGTTTTGGCTAAGAAACCTTAGCGATCCGAATGCAGGTCTTGGCTTTTCTGGAAGTATAACCTTTAACTTCCCTGGTGGTCCTTTGGTTCTTAGCTATTCGTCCACAGATAGCTTAAACGATATCATAAACGCAATAAACACAGACCCAACGCTTAGCAGTAGCTTTTCTGCAAGCCTTATTCAAAACCCAGATGGCACTTACACTATGCGTATAACTGCCAATGACCCATCTTACACAATAGAGGATAGCAACAACTTAATACACAGGTCTGAACCTCTTTTTACCGGAACAGGTATTGGAGATATGGCACTAAATTCAAACATAAACAGCTACATACAAAACCTTGACTACCAAAAGGTAGATGAGTTTATGGACTTTTCAAGAAGTTGGTGGGAAAGCTCAAAGTCTATTTACAATAAGCTTGTGGATAGTATAGCCTCAAGACAGAGAGACCTAAGGACCAAGTATGATATAGAGAATGCCCTTCTTAACTCTCTAAACACAAGGCTTCAGGAAATTCAAGGTGTTTCTATAGATAATGAATTTATTGAGCTTATGAAGCTTCAAAGAAGCTACGAAGCATTAGCAAGAGTCATGAATGTTATGGACGAGATGCTAAGAGCTACACTAAATATGGTATGAGGTGAAGAGTCATGAAAGTGCCAGATAATTTGATTTTCTCTCTTTTTCAGGAACAAAATGCAAAAATAAGGAGACAGCTTGCAGATAAATCTTTGGAGATATCCACGGGTAGGAAGTATAGGAATATATCCGATGAACCATCCACTACATACAATATACTTGAGCTTAAAAAGGATATTTCTCAGCTTTCTCAATATTCAAAAAATAGGCTTTTTGCGGACACGGCTTTGAGCTACATAGACTTTAATCTTGGAAAGATTACAGATAGTCTGAACCTACTTTATACCAAAACTATACAGGCAAAGAATCAGGTTCTTCAGTCAGACCAGCTTATAGCAATAGGTGAACTTTTCTCCTCAAGCCTTAGGGCTCTTCTTGATAGGGTCAATGACCAACTGGGAGGGAATTACATCTTCGGAGGTGCAAGCCTTACTCAAAAGCCCTTTGATGACAATACCCTTGATTATGTGGCAAGCAGGGAAGGTTTTAAGGTTTGGCTTTCGGATAACTATAAGGTAGATGCCTTTTTAAACGGGGGAGAGGTTTTTGGTTTAAATGTGGTTATATCAAGGGCTTCCTTCTCAAGTCCTGTGGCAAACTTCAATACCCCTGGCACACTAAACGTAAGTGTAGGGAAAACAGCTATTAACATAAATTACACTACAAGCCAAAGCCTTAACGACCTTGTGGAGTTTATAAACTCTAACTACTCAAACCTTCTTCAGGCGAGGGTTAGCCAAAATCCAGATGGAACATATTCTCTCATGCTCATGCCTGTGGATATAAGCAAAGATATTGCGGTTCTTGATATAAGCGGGGGAGACTTTGATGTGGGTGCGTCAGATTTTTATTCTCCCAATGTGCTACAAGCGGTCAAAAGGATTGGAAACAAGCTTAGCTCTTCGCTTTATCCTGATGATTCTGACCTCATGCTCTTGCAAAGAGCCTTTGATAGAGTTTCTTATAGAAGGTCTCAGGTAGGTAGTGTGCTATCTCAAGTCAAAAACCTCCAACCCGTGCAGGAAAATCTCAGGGACACCCTAAACAAACAGAAATCCGACTTTGAGGATGCAGAGCTGTCTCAAAGCATAATGGACTATACTCGCTACAAGATTGCTTATGAAGCCCTTATGCGTATAATAGCAGACCAAAAGGATATGAGTATACTTAAATACTTAAAGTAAGAAGTAGTCTAAGTAGCAGGTTGTGGAAAAGCGCTTTTTGGAGTTATATTTACCTTGATGTTAAGCCTTGAGGAACTTCAAAAGGCACCAGAAAAACCTGGCGTATACCTTTTCAAAAGGGGCAACAGACCCATATACATAGGTAAGGCAAAAAACCTTAGGGATAGGCTCCTTCAACACTACAAGCTGGCGGAAAAGGACAGCAAGGAAAAAGCTATTATAGAAAACTCCACTTCCGTGGAGTGGGTTATAACACGCAACACCTTTGAAGCCTTAACGCTGGAAGTAGACCTTATTCAACTCCACAAACCTCGTTATAATGTGCTCCACAAGTATGGCGGTGGCTATCCTCTACTTTTATTGACCGATGAGCCATATCCTACTGTAAGAGTGGTAAGAGGCACAGAACACAGAGGACAGCTTTTTGGACCTTTCTTTAGCACCTCAAAGGCTAAAAAGGTGAAAAGACTTATCCACAAATTGTTTAAACTCAGGACTTGCGACCCAATGCCAGAAAGAAAAGAACCCTGTATGGATTATCATCTTGGACTTTGCTCTGGACCTTGCTGTGGTCTTATAGACAAGGAATCTTATAGGCTGTCGGTAAAATCCGCTATTGCTTTGCTCTCCGGAGAGGTGAGCGAAGTTTTAGAGGAGCTATACCAAAAAATAGAAGAGGAAATGCAAAGGCTTAACTTTGAAAGATGTGCCATGCTAAGAGACCAAATACAGGCTTTGGAAAACCTCTCTAAGGGTCAAAGGGTCTCTGGGCTTGAATATGGTAATGCGGATATTCTTTACGCTATGGGTAGGGTTTTGGGTGTTTTTCTCATTAGGTCTGGAAGGCTTGTGGACAAGCAAGTTTTTGTCCTTGAGAGGGAAGAAGACCTTGAGGAGTTTTTGCTGGGATTTTATTACACAAACCCTCTGCCTCAAAACCTGCTTGTGAACTTTGAGCTTTCGGAGGAAACCCTATGGTGGCTCTCTCAAAGAGGAAACTTTGAGCTAAGAAGGGATATAAGCCCAGAGCTTGAGGAACTCATAAGGGAAAACCTTGGACACCATCTTGACCCTGTGGTTCTTAGGGAGGAGTTTCATAGGGTGCTACGCATTCCAATGCCAGAGAGAATAGAGGGTTTTGATATTTCTCACTTTTATGGTGAATACACTGTTGGTTCTTGCGTAGTGTGGGAAATGGGAAGCATGAACAAAAGAGCTTATAGAAGATACAGAATAAAGAGCTTTGAAGGGATAGATGACTATAGAGCTTTGGAAGAAGTCCTCTCAAGGAGGGCAAGAAGGCTAAAAGAAGGCGAGGAAAAAATGCCAGACCTTTGGCTCATAGACGGTGGCTATGGACAGCTCAGTGTTGCTATAAGAGTGAAAGACAGATTTTCCCTACCAATAAGGGTCTATGCCCTTGCAAAGGAGGAGGAAATTCTTATCTCAGAGTACGGCAAAGAAATAAACCTTACTCAACACCCTATCCTATACAGGGTCTTTGGACTAATTAGAGATGAGGCGCACAGATTTGCCCTCACCTATAACAGAAAATTAAGGCTAAAGGAAGGTTTAAAGGATACCTTGGACAAAGTAAAAGGCATAGGAGAGGTAAAGAAAAGGCTCATATATAGAAATTTTGAAAATCTCTACGATTTTCTAAAAGCGGATGAGGAAGCTCTTAAGAAGTTAGGCATAAACCCTGCCCTCAAACAGGAAGTAGAGAGATATCTCAAGGGTTAAAAAGCTATAATATAAATCATTACCTTTTGAAAGGAGGCACGCATGGCAAAGGGAACAGTAGCTTACAAAATACTAAAAGAACACCTTGTAAACGGAAAGCTAATACCCGGTGAGGAAATAGCCATAAGGATAGACCAAACCCTCACACAGGACGCAACAGGAACTATGGCTTACCTCCAATTTGAAGCCATGGGCGTAGACAGGGTCAAAACAGAGCTTTCTGTTAGCTACATAGACCACAACATGCTACAAACGGACTTTAAAAATCCAGATGATCATAAATATCTTATGAGCGTTGCCAAAAGATATGGCATATGGCTCTCCAAACCCGGTAATGGTATATGTCATCAAGTTCATGTGGAAAGGTTTGCAAAGCCTGGAAAGACACTTCTTGGCTCAGACTCTCACACACCTACCTCTGGCGGTGTGGGTATGATAGCCATAGGTGCAGGTGGTCTTGACGTGGCTGCGGCGATGGCTGGTGAACCCTTTTATCTAAAAATGCCAAAGATAGTAGGTGTAAAGCTAACTGGTAAGATGCCAGA
>JAXSOX010000042.1:0-13217 GCA_037926525.1 Aquificaceae bacterium
CCCACAGGCGTTTCAAACCTCACAAGAAACCTACCCTCATCTACTATAGGGAAAAACTCCTTTTTGACTGCCTTAAATAGTTGAAAGCCTATGAAAACGCTTAGCAAAGAGAAGGCTATAACCACTAACTTGTGGTCAAGAGACCACCTAAGAAGCCTATCAAAGAAGTTTTCAAACCTCTCATAAGCTCTTACAAAGGGGTTAGTGGAGGGAGGACCTGCCACAAGTCTTGAAACTGCCATGGGGGTAAAGCTAATGGCAACAAGGTAAGAGAGTGCTATGGCTATAGCGAGGGTTAGGGCAAAACTTCCAAAGAGCTTACCCACAACACCTTTCAGGAATATGATGGGTAAGAAGACTATAACCAAAGAGGCGGTAGAAGCCAGAAGGGCAAAGATGACCACCCGAGTGCCCTTCTCTCCTGCCTCAAGGGGCGATAGCCCCTCTTCATGCCTTCTTCTGTATATGCTTTCAAGCACCACTATAGCATCGTCTATGACAATACCTACCGCCACCGCAAGGGCAAGGAGGGTGAAGGTGTTAAGAGAGTTGCCAAGCTGATATATGAAAAAAACAGTGCCCAGAAGGGTTATGGGTATAGCGAAGACAGGCACGAGGGTAAGCCTCAGGCTTCCAAGGAAAAAGTAGACCACAAGGGCGGTAAGAAGACTACCGATTATTATCTCCTCTATGGCAGCTTTTACACTGTCCTTCACAAATATGGAAGAGTCAAAGGTGTAGTCCATTCTCATGCCTTGAGGTAGTTGTTTGTTTAGCTCTTCCATCTTTGCCTTCACCGCATCCACCACTTCAACGGTGTTGGTCTTAGATTGCTTGTAGACCACCAGGGCTATAGCCTGCTCGCCCATAAACCTTGCCATACCCCTCCTTTCGTCCTCGGTAAACTCCACAAAACCCACGTCCTGAAGTCTTACTCCATTTCTTATGTAAACCCCCTCAAGCTCCTTGGCATCTTGTGCCTTGCCGTAAAGCCTTATGATGTATTCTCTGTTTTTGCCGTATATGGCTCCCGCCGGTGCTTCCACGTGGTTCTTGCTGACCGCGTCAAGCACGTCCTGAACCGCAAGCCCCCTTGAGTAGAGCTTCTCTGGGTCAATACGCACCCAAAGCACATTGTCCCTGAAGCCTCCCAAGTCCACCTGCCCTACGCCGTTTATCCTTTCAAACTCCCTCTTTATAACCTTGTCCGCCCAGTAGGCAAGGGTCTGATAGTCCGCGGTCTTGGAGTGAAGTAGTGCTACAAAAATGGGTGCGAGGGAGGTATCTACCTTTCTCACCACCGGTGGGTCTACACCTTCTGGAAGCCTTCTGAGAACCCTTTGCACCGCATCCCGAACCTCCTGTGCCGCCACATCTATGTCCTTCTCAAGGGAGAAGGTTATGGTTATCCTTGAAGTGCCAGCAAAGCTTGCAGAGGATATGGTCTCTATACCGCTTATGGTGGCTATCTGGTCTTCTATCTCTCTGGTGACGTTCACATCTACCACGTAAGCGTTGGCGCCGGGGTAGGTTGTGACGATGCTTACCGTGGGAAAGTCCACGTCAGGAAGCCTGTCAATGGGAATTATCCTAAGGGAGTATAGCCCAAGGATTATAAAGGCTATCATGAACATCCACGAGGTGACCGGTCTGTGTATAAAAAAGCGATACATGGCAGGTATATTATAACCGACCGACTGGTCAGTATGTTAGCCAGACTCTTCTATAGCCTTGAATATCTGTTTGACTATCTTGGGATGCAGTGTTTTTCCAGCATGAAAAGGAATAACAATCCTCAGTTTTCCCTTGCCGTAAATTCTATGGCTTCCTTTTGTCCTTAACAGTTTAAAGCCATTGGATAATAGCAATCCCTCCGCTTCCTGCGGTGTAAGTCTTGGTAGTTTTGACATTAAACTTCCACGAGGGCGGTTATGATTTCTTTAGCTTTAAGCTCCGTCAGCTCCTCTTCTGTAAGTGTCTCAAGGTATAGCTCTATGGCTTCTCTGATGTTTTTCATAACTTCTTCAAAAGTTTCTCCCTGTGTCTGACAGCCAGGAAGTTCAGGACAGTAAGCGTAAAAACCATGCTGGTCCCTTTCAACAATCACAAGGTATGCCATAGGCTATTATACATATACCCTAAAATGGCTTTGTCAACCGACCGACTGGTCAGTATGTTATAATGTAATCACTATGAGGAGGTTTCTTTACACTCTGATAGCTCTTATTTTTGCCTTTGCCCTCTCTTGCCAGAGGCAGGACCAAAAACCTCAACAATCTCAGGAAAGGAAGGTAGTGGTCAGTCTATACACGGTAAAGGCTGAGGATGTGCCAGTATACTACTCCACCAAGGGATACTTTGAGGGGGAAAAGGATGTTTTGCTTAGACCTCTTGTAAGCGGGAGGGTTCTAAGCCTTTATGTGGATGAGGGTTCTTATGTAAAGAGCGGGCAGGCTCTTTTGAAAATAGACCCTGCGGACTACGAAAACGCCCTAAGACAACTCTCCGCACAACTGGCTCAGGCGAAGGCAAACTACGAAAACACCAAAGCTGTGGCGGAAAGGAGAAGGTTTCTTTTTGAAAGGGAGCTTATTGCAAAAGAGGAGTTTGAAAACGTGCAAACGCAGGTAAGGGCTCAGGAGGAGGTCATAAAGAGCTTTGAGGCTCAGATAGCCAACGCAAGGCTTAGCCTTCAGAGGACAACCCTTACGGCACCCTTCTCTGGCTACATAGCCCAAAGGTTTGTAAACGTAGGAGACTATATAACACCACAGAGCCAAACCTTCAGGCTGGTCACCCTTGACCCTATAAGGTTTGTCTTTCAGGTGCCTCAAGAGTATCTCCCATACACTAAGGAAGGTTCAAGGGTTCAGATAAGGGTAGAACCCTTTGGAGATTTTGAGGGGGTGGTCTTTTTTGTATCGCCTACCGCAGACTCAAACAGGCTTATAACGGTAAAGGCAAGGCTAAAAAACCCAAAGGGTGAGCTAAAGCCGAGCATGTATGGAGAGATAAGGCTTCTGCTCGGTGTAGAGAAGGGCTTTGCGGTGCCAGAGCAGGCGGTGGTGGTTCAGGGCAACAAAAAGGTTGTATGGAAGGTTCAAAACGGCACTGCCCAACCCGTGCAGGTAGAGGTCATAAAGCAAGGACAGGGGATAGTCTATGTAAAGGGTGAGCTAAAGGATGGTGAAGGAATAGCTTTAGAGAATGCCTATGTGCTTCAGCAAGGCGTAAAGGTGGAAGTGCGATGAAATTTCTTGTATTTCTTTTCTTTACTTTCAATATGGTCTTTGCCCTCAGCCTTGAGCAAGCTGTGGAACTTGCGGTAAAAAACAACACATCTGCGAGACTCTCCTTGCTTGATCTTCAAAAGGCTGAGGAAAACATAAGAAAAGCTCGAGCGGGCATACTACCCAAAGTGAGCTTTTCCTACAGCTACACAAGGCTTGGAGGAGACCTTGCCTTTGGCTTCACGCCAAAAAACAGGCACAGCTATGTGCTTGAAATGGACCAGACCCTTTTTAACCGTGGGGTCTTTGAAGGGCTGAGCCTTGCAAGAGAACAGAAAGAGCTTCAGGAGCTTGTATACGAAGACATAAAGAGGGAGGTGGAGTTTCAAACCAAACAACTCTTTTATGCACTTCTTTATAAGAGGGAAGTGGTGAAGCTCCTTGAGGAAAACTTAAAATACTGGGAAGAAAACTACAAGCAGACGGAGGGCAAATTTCAGGCGGGCGTAATTCCAAAGGTAGAGCTTATGAGGGCAAAAGCCCAGCTTGAAAATGCAAAGGCTCAGTTGGAAAACACATTGGCGGACTACAGAAAGAGTCTTGAAGACTTTAAAGCATTCCTCAGATACGATGGGGAGATTGAAGTGGAGGGAAAACTTGAAATGCAAGAACTAAAACAAGGAGACTTCAAGGCACTTCTTGAAAATAATAGCACCCTAAAAGTTGCCAGAAGAAGCCTTGAAGTTTCCAAGAGAGTGGTTGAGCTTCAAAAATCCCAGTACTACCCCACCCTTGACCTCTTTGCTACTTATCAGGGCAATACCGCAAGGATCGGGGGCAAGGATAGCATGTTGAATGGATATACAATTGGTGCAAGGTTAAACTACAATATCTTTGATGGCTTTGCCCGTGAGGCAAGTATAGCACAGGCAAGGATAGACCTTCTAAAACAGATGGAAAACCTAAAGGATACGGAACAAAAGCTAAGGGCAGAACTCAATAAAACCCTTTTAGACATAGATTCTCTAAGAGCTCAGATAGGTGCGGTGAAGCTCTCCCTTGAGTCCGCAGAGGAAAGTCTGAGGCTCTCAAAGGAGAGATACCGTTTTGGTGTTGCCACCCAGCTTGAAGTTCTTGACGCGGTAAGCAATTACAACAACACTTTGCAAAACTATTACTTTTTGCTATACCTATACAACACTGCGTTAGCAAGGCTGGAAAGGCTTACAAAATGAGTGCGCGAGAAAGGATACTCAAATCCGCCAAAGAGCTTTTTTCTCAAAAGGGCTATAACCACACCACTGTGGATGACATAGTAAAGCATGCAGGTCTCTCAAAGGGGGCTTTTTACTTCTACTTTAAGAGCAAAGACCAGCTTATGGAAGAGCTTGTAAACACGATGGCGGAAAAGACAAAGAGTATTATGAAAGGATGGTTAGAAAAGGGTGTTTCCGCAGAGGAATCTATTAGGGGACATATAAGAGACTTTCTTGTGGAATGCTACGAAGATAGGCATATAGCTTATGTGTTCTTTTTTGAGCTCATATGCAACAGAGAAGACTTCAGAAGACTTTACCTTGCGCACCTGCAGGAGATAAGAGAACTGCTTACAGAGTTAGTAGAAAGAGGCTATAGAAGGGGTGAATTCCTATGTGGAAGCACAAAGACCCTTGTTAACCTGATAGCTGGCTATGTAAGGCTTATATACATGGAGGAGCTTCTCCTAAACAGCGCATCTTTAGAAGATATTTTGAAAGAAGTAAACGAGGGTCTTGACCTCATATTTAGGGGGCTAAAATGTGGTTGACCGCTCTTCTTTTGACCTTTATCAGCCTTTCCTTTTCCTTAGGACTTGAGGATCTTATAAGTTCCGCTCTTGAGAAAAACCCAAAAGTGTCTTCAAAAGGTTATGCTATAGAATCCGCCAAGCTAAAACTAAAAGGAACTGAACAGCTCTACTATCCTGAATTTTTTGCGGGATATCGCTACTCGGTGCAGTCAGAGAGCCAATCTATTAGCATACCAGCCCTTGGAGGCTTCCCATCCTTTGATTTTAGAAGTTCAAAGAGAAATTACCAAAGTCTTCAGCTGGGCTTAAGGCAGGTGCTATATGACGGAGGTTTCAGGTCTTCAAGGGTTGATATATCAAGGGTTCAACTGAGGATATCCGAAGAAGATTATGAGGAGACACTGCTTGAGGTAAAGCTGGAAGTCATAAAAGCATACTTTTCTGTCCTCTCCGCCCTAGAACTTCTTGAAGTGGTCAAGAAGCAAAAGGAGGCGGTTGAGGCTGACCTTGTACAAAGAGAAGCCTTCTTCAGAGAAGGGCTTGTGGCAATAACGGATGTGCTACAAGCAAAGGTCAGGCTTGCGGAAGTCCAAAGAGACCTAAGAGAAGCGGAAGGGAACTACCGAATAGCCATTGCCAATCTCTCAAGGCTTACAGGTATTGAAGAAGAAAAGCTAAAAACCCTAAAGCCTGCGGACATAAAACCAGACCTTCCAGACCTTGGGGAACTTATAAACACAACCATGGAAAAAAGACCAGCCATCAAAACACTGAGGGAGAAGATCCTTCTCCTGCAAGCTCAAAGGAAAATGGAGGTTTCACAGGTCTATCCAAAGGTCTTTGTAGAAGCACTATACAACTATACAGACCAAAACCCCACCCTTTCCCCGAAGGGATTCTTTGTCTTTAATGTTGGGCTAAGCCTAAATATTCAGTCTCTTAGCAACTACTACAACGCCTTAGCCCTTGTGCAAGAAGAAAAGTCTGCAAAAGAGGACCTGAGAGACATACAGCAAGTCATTACCCTAAGGGTGAAGTCCGCCTATGAAAACTTCCTGACCGCACAGGATAACCTTAGGGTTGCAGAGGAATCTGTGAAGTTTGCGGAAGAGTTTTATAGGCTTTCTCTTGAGCAGTATAGGAATCAGATAATAAGTGGCACAGACCTTCTGCAGGCAGAAGCAAGCAGAACCCAAGCCCTAAGGTCCAAGGTTATAGCCTACTACAAACTACTTGAAGCTTACTTTGAACTTCTGAGAGAAGTGGGCAAACTATGAAGAAGGTTGGAGTAGTAGTAATCGTTTTCCTTTTGACCCTTTTTGGTTTTTTGTCCTACAAGTGGGTCAAACACAGAATAGAATACGCCGTAACGGACGCAGTCTTCGTAAAAGCGGACATTATGAGCAATGTAGCCTTTGAGATAAGCGGTAGAGTGGTAGAGGTCTACAAAGACATGGGAGACAAGGTAAAAAAGGGAGAGGTTTTGGCAAGGGTTGAACCCGAAGACTACCGGCTAAATTTAGAAAACTTACAGATAAGGCTCTCTTCTCTCTTAGCCCAAAAGGAATCCCTTGAGCTTCAACTCAAAAGATTTAAGGGTCAGATTGAATTAGGGGTTAGCATTTCAGGAGACACACTCAAAGAGCTAAAAGCTAAGGAGGATGCCCTAACAAAACAGATACAGGAGCTTGAGGTTCAACTGCAACAAACAGAAAGAGACAGACAAAGGATGGAAAACCTCTTTAAGGAAGGACTTATTCCCAAACAAAGGTTTGAGCAGATAGACACTGCTTATAAGAGCCTTCACTTAAGGAAAAAGGCACTGGAAGACAGTCTAAGAGAAATAAGAACGGTTTACTCAAAAGCTCAAAGGGAATATGAAAGGTCTGAACTTGAGAGGATAAGAACTCAGGAGCTAAGCAAGCAGGTTAAAGCATTGGAAGAGGATATAAAGGCACTAAAGACCCAGATACAACAAGCCCAACTCAATCTTGAAAGAACTGAGCTTCGCTCACCGGTGGATGGAGTGGTGGCTAAAAGGTTCATAAGCGTAGGGGATATGGTAAGGGCGGGGCAACCCGCCTTCAGTATAATAGACCAAAACTCTCTCTACGTGGAGGCTCTCCTTGAGGAGACAAAGCTAAGGGGTGTAAAGCCTGGCTCAAAAGCCTATGTGATGCTTGATGCCTACAAGGGTGTGGTTTTTGAGGGTGTGGTGGAAGAGATAAGCCCAGCTTCTGCTGCCACCTTTGCCCTTGTGCCAAGGGATGTGTCCGCAGGAGAGTTTACCAAGGTAGTCCAGCGAATACCAGTGAAGATAAGGATAACAAAGGGAGACAAAAGCCTTCTTAGAGTTGGCATGGGTGGAAAGGTGGAGATAAAAAGAGAATGAAAGAGGAAAGACCCTTTCACGAAACCCTTACACCCGTAGAGAGGGGCATCCTAACCTTTTCTCTGATGATAGGCGTCTTTATGGCGATTTTGGATACCACCATCGTGGACATAGTGGTGCCTAAGATGATGGCACCTCTTAGCACAGACCTTTATGGTGTCCAGTGGGTAATAACCGCCTACATGACCGCTTCCGCAAGTGCCATACTATTGGTGGAGTGGCTTGAGGGTCTTGTGGGTCTAAAGAGGGTCTTTATGCTTGGGCTTTTTCTTTTTACCACCGCCTCCTTTTTCTGTGGTCAAGCTCAATCCCTTGAATGGATGATAGCGTCAAGGATAGTTCAAGGCTTTGGCGAAGCCTTAATTGTGGTTAGCGCGGAGGCACTCCTTTTCTCAGCTTACGCTCCAGAAAAGCGTGGTCTTGCCATGGGTATATACGGGCTTGGTGTGAGCTTTGCTCCCGCCCTTGGTCCCACACTGGGTGGCTGGATAACAGAGCACATAGACTGGAGATGGGTCTTTTATATAAACCTACCCATAGGCATCTTTAACTTCACCCTTACTTTCTTTTTCCTAAAAGACCACAAGCCAGCTCACAAGCTAAGGCTCAACTTCCTCTCTTACCTTCTTATCTCCCTTGCCACCGTGAGCTTTCTCATAGTCCTCTCAAGGGGTCAAAAGGAGGGTTGGTTTGCCAGCGACTTTATACTTTACCTTTCTTTGATTTCCCTTTTCTCCTTTCTCCTTTTCCTGCTTTCTGAAATGCTCTCTAAAAACAAGCTCATAGACCCGTCTATCTTCAAGATTAAGGAGTTTGTGGTAGCCTTCTGGGTCTATTGCTTTGTGCTTGGCTTTTCCATGTATCAGGTCTTTTACCTTATACCTCTCTACTTTGAAAAGCTAAAGGGCTATACCACTTTTCAGACAGGTCTTGTCATACTGCCTATGGCTCTCACCATAGGCTTTCTCTCTCCAGTTGCTGGCATACTTTCTGACAAGAAATCTCCAAGGCTTGCCCTATATATCGCAACCGCCATGTATCTCTCTGTTGCCTTTTTGCTACTACCAAGGCTCAATTACTTCACCTCAAAGGAAACTGCCATTCTCTACCTTATAGCAATGGGTGCGGGTATGGGTTTTTTCTTTGCACCAGTTACCCAGATGGCTCTAAAGAAGTTAGGGGACAAGACCACTCTTGGGGTAAGCCTTATGCACTATGTGAGGTTTGTGGGAGGCTCTTTTGGAACAGCCCTTGCCACCAATGACCTTCAAAGGTTTGCGACAGAAAACTTCCAAAGAAGCACAGAGATACAAAATACTTATTGGTTAAGCCTAAAAATACAGGAGGTTACTGAATGGCTCTCTCAATTTGCTTACCAGTCAGAGGAAAGGGCAAAGGCTATGATATACCAACTTCAAAACCTTTATGCCCTTTCTGATGCCTTTGGCTCTACACTTTTCTTTGCAGCCCTTTGGGCTCTCTTTGGCAGTCTGCCAGTCTTTTACCTTCTTTGGAAGGATGTAAGAGATTTTGGGTTTAAGTTTTTTGCAAGAAGGAGGGAGGTGTAAGCCATGCGTCCATACATGGTTTTACTTACATTGCTTCTACCAGCGGTCTCTATGGCGGAGAACCGTATAGGGGCTGGCGGTGCTATTATGTGGGGTAAGGATAACACATCCACAAGAGGCGGTAGCGTCATAAAAAGCCTTGATAAGCCAGAGGATAGCTTCCTAAGGGCTTTGCCTCTTTTTGATATAAACCTATCTTACAAAAGTGGGGTGAACACTTACTTCTTGAGGACTTCCACCGAAGCCATGACGCCTGGGCTTCAGGTAGGTTTCAAAAGACAGGGCTTTGTCTTTGAATCAACAGAGCTATATCTTGGCTACAATCCTCTAAGGAGAGTGTGGAAAGATCCATATTTGTTAAACACACCAAGAGAAAAGACCTACCAGCGAGATTACGAATTAGGTGTGAAGTTTTTTCAAGGTGCTTCAAGCCTTGGCGTAAGCTCTGTATACTCAGACATAGAGGATGATAAGTTAGGCGAGAGAGAAAGGGACTTGAGGAGAGACAGGCTTCTTACAGAGTTAAGCTATTCTTACAGATACAGCCTTAGCAAAAATCTTGGCATCTCGCCTTCACTAAACCTACGGTATTCTAAGGCAAAGGGTAAGGCTAACTCTTATGCAGGCTACACACTTGGGCTTTCTGGCATATACAGAGAAAGCACATACCTATTCAACGCAGGCTTGGGAATAGATGTGGATAATTACCTAAACAAAGACCCAGTTTTACTTAAAAAGAGAAAAGACACAGGCTACTACCTACTTGTTTCTATGACCAAAAGGAACTTTATCCATAAAAATGTCTACTTGACATCCTTCACCGCATACAGACAGGTAAACTCTAATGCAAACTTCTACGACAGAAAAGCCCTATTCTTTGGGGTTTTGACGGGATACAGTTGGTAATTAGCTATATCTTATAGCATCCACTAAGCTATCCATCTCCTCTTTTGTCCTCTTTTCAGTAATAGCAAAGAGTATGGTCTTGTGATATCCAAAACCTTCCAAAGGCACACCAGCAAGGAAACCTGCCCTCAAAGCCCTTTGATAAAGCTCCTCCGCCCTCTCATGTCTTAGTGGAAACTCCCAAAGGTGCTTTCCGCTGTAGACTTCCTCAAAGCCTATTTCAAGAAGCCTTCTTTTGAGATATAAAGCCTTTGATAGGCTCTGCTTGGCTACCTCCCTCATACCCTCCTTTCCAAGCAAGACCATATAGAGCAGGTTTGCTAAGGCTATGAGGTTTTGGTTGGTGCATATGTTGGAGGTTGCCCTCTCTCTTCTTATGTGCTGTTCCCTTGTCTGTAGCACGAGGGTAAAGGCTCTTTTGCCCTCTATGTCTTCTGCCATGCCCACAAGCCTTCCAGGCATTCTCCTGAGATGCTCTGTCCTTACCGCAAAAAAGCCCGCATAGGGTCCTCCAAAGTTCATAGGCACGCCCATCTGCTGACCCTCTCCCACCACAATGTCCACACCAAACTCACCAGGAGGCTTAAGAATTGCCAAGGCTATAGGGTCTGCAACTACTACAATGGGGACTTCATACTTCTTAGACAGACCCACTATTTCTCCAAGAGGCTCTACAAAACCCATAAAGTTGGGATACTGCACCGCCAAGGCATGTGTTTCTCCATCCTTAAGTAAACCCTCAAGCCTCTCAAGGTCTGTATAGCCTTCATGAGTAAGCGAACATATTTCAATCTCATCCATGTAGCCCCTTAGGTATGTGTTTGCCACCCTTCTGTAGAGGGGGTTTACTCCTTCGCTCAACACCACCCTTTTGCCTTTGCCTCTTATAGCCCTTGCCATCAAGACCGCCTCCGCAAGGGCTGAAGCCCCATCATACATGCTTGCGTTGGCAACCTCCATGCCTGTAAGCTCACAGATAAGAGTTTGATATTCAAAGAGAGCCTGCAGTGTTCCCTGAGAGACCTCTGGCTGGTAGGGAGTATAGGCGGTAAGGAACTCACCTCTGCTGAGAATTTGCCATATTACCGACGGAATTATCCTATCGTAAGAGCCAAAGCCTGCAAAGGAAATAAGAGGTATGTTTTTCTCACTTAGGTCTTTGAAGTATCTCCTTAGCTCCTCCTCGCTCCTTGGCTTTGGAAGCTCTGGCTTTGAAAGGAGCGAGGGGTCTATGTGTGAAAAGAGGTCTTCAAGGCTTTCAAGACCAAGCTCTTTTAGAACTCTTTGTGTCTCTTCCTTTGAGTGGGGAATATACATCTACCTTTCCTTTTCTTCGTAACCCAGTTCCTCCTCAGGCAAGGCTTCGAGGGATTCTTCAAACCTCTCCTCTTCCTCCTCAGGTAGACTGAGCTTTATAGTCTCTCCCTTCTCATCCTTTACTATCTCCACAAGAAGCTGTGCGTAATCTTCTGCAGGCATAAGGTCTTCCACTTCCATAGGGTCAGATAACTCTATGACAGCAAGCCAACCATCTTCGTAAGGTGATTCGTTCATAAGATGTGGCTCATCGCTTAAGGTTTCGTTTACCTCCACCACAGTTCCAGAAAGGGGTGAGTATATGGGTGATACGCTCTTTACCGATTCCACGTTGGCTATGGTATCACCGCTTTCATAGGTCTCTCCCACCTGCGGAAGGTCCACATAGACCACATCTCCAAGCTCCTTTTGGGCATAGTCTGTTATACCTATCCATGCCTTGTTTCCCTTTACAAGAGCCCATTCGTGGTCTTTTGTGTAATACCTGTCTGTTTTTACCACATACTTACCTACAAGTATCTCATCCATCGCTTTCCTCCTTAAAGAGTTTCATATTGTATACCATACTCCTGCCTAACCTTTTCCATTACCGCAGTTAGCTCTTTTTCCTCTCCTAACAAGCCTTCCAAAGTCCTTATAAGGTAATCAAGGTCTATTAGCCTCAAAAGGGCAATACCCTTCCATTTACCCTCCTCTGAATATAGGGCGTTCTGCCGTCTTTTGCTAATGAATTCTTTAAGTTTATCCAGACTTATTACCTGAGAAGGGTCAAGAACAAGCACGTCGTTGCCCCTTAGTTTCCTAAGCCCTTTATATAGCCCATAGAGAAAGGTCCCCCTATCGTTTCTTATAAAAACAAGGTCTGGAAACTTGTCTATAAAATCTTTCATTTCTGTGGTTATTACCGCATAAAGGCTGTCTGGTCCTATGAGTTTCTTTAGGATATTTACCTTGTCTACAACCCTTTGCAGAAGGTCTCTTTCCTGAAGCAGTTTTGAATAAAAGACTATAAGAACCTTCATCCTGTTATAATATTATAAGCCTTTGCGGAGGTTAATATGCCAAAAATAAGAGTAGCAATAGCGGGCGTAGGAAACTGTGCCAGTAGCCTTGTCCAAGGTATCCATTACTATGCAAGACACAAAGAGGATGTAAGCGGTTTAATGTTTGAGGATGTGGGCGGTTATAAGCCCTGGGATATTGAGGTGGTCGCCGCATGGGATATTGATGCCAGAAAGGTGGGGAAAGACGTCTCTGAGGCTATTTTTTCGCCTCCTAACTGCACCACGGTTTTTGAACCTAACGTGCCAAAGACAGGCGTTATAGTTAGAAAGGGCAAAGTTTTGGATGGATACGCAAGTCATATGGCAAACTACCCTCCAGAAAGGAGCTTTGTGCTTTCTGAGGAAAAGGAGGATGAGCTTGAGGATGTGGTAAGGATTTTGAAAGAAACCAATGCGGATGTGCTTGTAAACTATGTTCCAGTTGGCTCTGAAGAGGCGGCAAGGTTCTACGCAAGGGCATGCCTTGAGGCGGGAGTGTCCTTTATAAATGGTATGCCTACCTTTATAGTCTCTGACCCAGAATGGGCGGAGAAGTTTGAAAAGGCAGGCATTCCAGTGGTTGGAGACGACATAAAGTCTCAAGTGGGTGCAACCATAGTCCACAGGACTTTGGTTCAACTCTTCCTTGACAGAGGGGTGAAGATTGACAGGACATACCAGCTAAACTTTGGTGGAAATACAGACTTTCTTAATATGCTTGAGAGGGAAAGGCTAAAGACAAAAAAGGTCTCAAAAACTCAGGCGGTATCCTCTCTTATCCCCTACGAGATGGACCCCTACAGCATCCACATAGGACCTTCTGACTGGGTCCCCTGGCTAAAGGACAGAAAAATAGCCTATATACGCATTGAGGGAAGGCTTTTTGGCGATGTGCCCATGTATGTGGAGCTAAAGCTGGACGTGGAGGATTCTCCAAACAGTGCTGGTTCTATGATAGATGCTATAAGGTGC
>JAXSOX010000043.1:0-3855 GCA_037926525.1 Aquificaceae bacterium
CGCACTCCTCAAGCCCTCTTTCTACAGCTTCCTGTGATTTCTTTGTCCTCTCCATAAGCAGTTTCACAAAGTCTTGCCTCCTGCCCTTATATTCCTCTATCTCCTCATAGCTAACTTCAGGAAAACGAGCAACTATCCTATCCTTTACTATGTTCCACGCTGCAAGGTTAGAGTATAGGTTAAACTCCTTGTCTCTGACAGTTTCCTTTACCGCAAGGGATTTTAGAAACTCAAACCTTTCTGGCTTTATGGTTAGGATGGCTTCCGCCATAAGCGGGTCAACGGTGTAGAATACACCAAATAGCTTACCCAGTATTCTCCTTTGAGTTCTTATGACCTGGTCAAGGATGCTCTGGACTTCTGGCTCTACCTTGTCGTATATCAGCTCAAAGTAGTTTAGCTCCTCTAATTCAAGACCGCCCAGATATCTTATAAAGTTGGCAAGCTCGTGGTAGCTCACCTTTGCCTCCTCTTTCCTTTCTTCCTCCAATTCCTTTTCAATCTCTCCATAGTCTAAGACCACATCCGTGTGGACGGGAGGTATTATGTGATAGGTTTCAGATTCCCAGCCAGCCTTTCTTAGTATCTGCTCCGCACCATCCTCAGGGAGGTTATACTTTTGCATTAAAAGTCTTTTTAACCCAGCTCTATCTTTCTTGTATTTATCAAGCTCCTCATCGGGTATGTCCACCTCTACATAAACGAGCTTTTCTTTCCCATCTTGGAAAATCACCACGTTCTTTCTTCCCTTTATGTGTCTTTTTATAAACTTCCAGTCTTCGTCGGTCATTATGGGCTCGGGATGCCACTGCTTTGACATTTCTTCCTCAAGCTCAAGGTATGGGACTGTTTCATACCATGTTGCCTTGTTGAGCTTTGATTCTATTACTTCCTCACTTTCGCCGGTCTTTTTCCTTGCGTATTCTACGAATTCCCTTCTCTTGAACTTAAACCTTTCTATCTCATCAAGGGTAAGCTCTGGGAAGAGAACTTTTAGCTTGTATTTTATAAAGTCCCAGTTTCCGAATAGGTTTTGAGGTTCAATAGCTTCATATCCGTATGGGTTTGTCCGGAGAAAATCAAAGTAATAACCTATAAATTTTCTTACCCTTGGGTCTGTTAGGGCAAGGGTCTTTATAAAATCTGGGTCGTAGAACTCAATTATGCTCAAGAGCCTGGCTATATTGACCTTTTTTATGTTGTGCAAGTGGCAAAGCTCTACCGCATACCTTTTTGGCATATTGTCCACACCACAGTATTCGTTAAGAACCTCCATCTCAGAACGCAAAAGGCTTCTAAAGAAGACAAGTTTTTCTCTGCTTGAAAGGCTTTCTTTGTTAAGTATTAGCTCTATCATTTTTCCCACCTCCTTAGTTTTGAATATAGTCCCCATATACTTTCAGTCAATAAAGCCTTTTTATCCCTTTATAAGGAAATTTTTGTTGGTGTTCATGGTCATAGTCTGTTTTAAAATATACATAGGAGGGATGGTATGGGTAAAACTGTCAGCCTTGATATTGAGACCTTCTGTTTATTAGAGGAACTTACAGAGGAAGACCTTTCATACCTTAAAGGAAGAAAAGATTACGAGTCTGAAGAAGATTTTCATAGAGACCTTGCAACTAATCCATATGTTTCTTTTTTAGTTTCCTTTTCTCTTTTCTTCTTGGAAGAGAGCAAAGGCTACGTTTTTTACATGGGGGAGGAAGATAGAAAAGAAGAATCTCATACTACAGTAGGCGAGAGGAACGTGGAAGTCCTATATACATCTATATCCCTAAAAGATGGGTTTCTTTCTGCGGAGAGAAGGCTTCTTGGTGTCCTTTGGGAATATCTAAGGCATGCGGATACGCTCATCACTTTTCACGGAAAGTATTTTGACATGGAGTTTATAAAGATAAGAACCATAATACAAGGTATGAAGCCTACCGCTTTTTACAAACACCTCTATTCTAAGGGTATAAGCCACATAGACCTCAAAGACGTATTCAAGGTGGGCAGGAATAACTATTCTCTTAACTTTATTGCGAGAAGGCTCAATCTTCCCATAGATAAGGGCGACATGGATGGTTCAAAGATAAGGGATGCCTTTCTAAGAAAAGAATACAGGAGGGTTGCGGATTACAACCTAAGGGACGCTCTTCTTACAGGCATGCTTTATGAGAGAGTTAGAGACTATCTTTATCATGAGCCTGCTGTCGAGCTCGTAAAGTCCGCCGGTTTTTCTAACGGCAGAGAACTTATAGAGTATGCCCTTGATAACAATCTTCTTAGTGGAAGAGAAACCTCTATGCTTATAGATATATGCAAGGAAAAGGCAGACTCTGGACCTACAGAAAGACAGGTAGCTTATCTACGTGATCTGGTCAAAAACTCTGATTTAGACCTTAGGGATGTGTGTGGACTTTTGGGTTATGAGACCATAGACAAGATAATAAAGCTATCGGAGGAGGAAGAGATAACTTGATCTTGCTCCTGCAGAGGTTGGGGATATATTTATGAGAAGGAGGTTAGTATGTCTTTGAAACCCTTAAAACTTAGAAATAAAACTGTTCCAATCCCCATAATTCAAGGTGGGATGGGAGTGGGTATATCTTGGGAAAAGCTGGCAGGTGCTGTAGCAAGAGAGGGTGCGGTCGGTGTGGTGTCTGCGGTAGGCACTGGCTACAGATACCCAGAGCTTGTCAAAAGAGACAAGTTTGGAAGACCCATAGGCTCCATATACACTCATAGCAAAGAAGCCCTCACAAGGATAATACAGGAGGCAAAAAGGATTTCGGAGGGTAATGGTGCCATAGGTGTAAACATACTCTGTGCCATAACTGACTACGGAAGAGTGGCACAGGATGCGGTTGAGGCTGGTGCGGATGCCATAATATCAGGTGCTGGTCTTCCCCTTAGGCTTCCTGAATATGTAGGTGATGCGGATGTGGCATTAATTCCCATAGTTTCCTCTGCCAGAGCCCTTAACCTTATATGCAGGACTTGGGAGAAGAAATACAAAAGGCTTCCTGATGCGGTTGTCCTTGAGGGTCCAAAGTCTGGAGGGCATCAAGGCTTTAAATACGAAGAATGCTTTATGCCAGAATATCAACTTGAGAACCTTTTCCCTTCTGTCCTTGAAGAAGCCCAAAAGTGGGGAGGTATTCCAGTTATAGTGGCGGGTGGTGTTTGGAGCTACGAGGACATAGTCTACTACATGGAGATGGGTGCAAGCGGTGTGCAAATGGCAACACGCTTTATAGCTACTCATGAATGTGATGCACCACTAATATACAAGGAGACAGTTCTTAATGCGGAGGAAGAGGACATAATGCTATTTAAATCTCCTGTGGGATATCCACTAAGGGTTGTAAGGACACCCTTTATAGAAAGACTTCTTGCCGGATACAATGGATGGAACGGCTGTGTTTCTCATTGTATAACACCCTGCAACAAAGGGGAAGAGGCTAAGAAGGTAGGCTTTTGCATAGCGGACAGACTTGGCTCTGCGTGGCTTGGAAACTACGAGGAGGGTATATTCATAAGCGGTGCAAACGGTCATCTTCTCAAAAAGCAAGGAATAATAAGCGTAAAGGAGCTTATTGAAATACTCACTGGCAAAAGACCAGACCCAACCCTTGAGAAAGAAGTTGTTTTAAAATAAAACTTAAGGAGGGGTTATATGTTTAGGGCACTTTGGACATCGGCTTCAGGTATGACCGCTCAGCAGACAAACTTGGATGTGATATCCAACAATATGGCAAATGTGAACACGGTGGGCTTTAAGAAAATGAGAGCAACCTTTCAGGACTTGGTTTACCAAACCATAAGGGACCCGGGAGCACCTACATCGCCCGCTACGAGAAATCCATC
>JAXSOX010000043.1:3864-13124 GCA_037926525.1 Aquificaceae bacterium
CTTGGGAACATACATATCGGACACTTACGGCATCTTCACTCAGGGGAACATCTTCCAAACAGGCAATCAGTTGGACATAGCCATTCAGGGAGAGGGCTTTTTTAAGGTGGTTCTGCCAGACGGCACAATAGCCTACACAAGGAACGGGCAGTTCAGGCTTGATGCGGACGGAAGGATAGTTAATCCAGATGGCTATCCAATTGACCCAGAGATAACCATACCCCCAGACGCTATAAGCGTGGGTGTGGGTCCTGATGGAACTGTGACGGTTTTGAGGCAGGGTGCTACCGCTGTGGAAGAAGTAGGTAGGTTTGAACTTGCCAAGTTTGTAAACCCTGCAGGTCTTAGAAGGATAGGAAACAATCTATTTATACAAACTGATGCATCAGGCGAGCCAGTAGTGGACAATCCCGGCAACCAAGGCATAGGCACCCTTCTTCAGGGATACCTTGAAGCCTCCAACGTGAACATAGTGGAGGAGATGGTAAACCTCATAATAGCTCAAAGGGCTTTTGAGTTCAACACAAAGGGTATTACCGCTGCGGATGATATGCTTGGTCAGACCGCTAATTTAAGAAGGTAGGCTATAATTTAACCCATGGCTGAGGAGGTAAAGGAAGCAAGAGAAGAAAAAAAGGGCGGGTCTAAGAAGATACTTTTTATTTTACCGCTCCTGTTTGTTTTACTTGCAGGAGGAGGTGGAGCATACTTTTTCCTTTTTGCGAAAAAGGAGAAAAAGGAAGATAACGCACCTCTCCCTTCTCAAGTAGGTGTTATGATGGACTTGGGAGTTTTTACCGTAAACCTTGCAGACAGGGACACAGACGCCTACGCAAGAGTTTCCATAACCCTTGAGCTTTCTAATGAGAAGGTAAGGCAAGAGGTAGATAAGAGGCTACCCATAATAAAGGATGCCATAATTGATGTAATAAGCAGTAAAACCTCCTCCTTTGTGAGAACTCCCGAAGGTAGAGAAAGCCTAAGGCTTGAGCTTATAAAAAGGATAAACACCATACTCTTTGAGGGTGGAGTTAGGAACATATACTTTACAGAATTTGTGGTGCAGACCACATGACTGATTTCTTCTTTAGCTTTCTGCGTGCCCTTATTGCATTAGGCATAGTGATAGTCCTTATACTTATCGCCCTTCCATACCTGCTTCCTCTTCTTCAAAGGCTCCGCTGGACAAGGGAAGAAAAGGGGTCAGAGATTAAACTCAAAAGGGTCATACCCTTAGGTAGAAACATACTCCTTGTGGAGCTTGAGATAAGAGGAAAGCTCTTTGTCCTTGCTATAACAGAAGGTGCGGTGGAGGTGGTCTATAAGGATGAAGATAATACTGCTTAGCCTTCTACTTTCTTTACCCGCCATATCTCAACAGATAATCCCCAACATAGACATAAGGGTTGGGACAGGTCAGTTAGACACATCCATAAGGCTTTTGATCCTGCTTACTATCCTTTCCCTTGCACCCTCTATTCTCATAATGACCACATCCTTTGTAAGGATAGTTATAGTCCTTTCTCTTCTCAGACAGGCTTTGGGAGTTCCTACTGTTCCACCTAATCAGGTTATAGTCTCCCTTGCACTCTTCCTTACCTTCTTTATTATGAAGCCCGTCTTTGATAGGATAAACTCTGAGGCACTCCAACCCCTTCTTAAGAACCAAATCACAGACAGTGTTTTTTTTGATAGAACCTCTTCCATCATGAAGGAATTCATGGCAAAAAACACCAAAAAAGAAAGCCTAAAGGTCTTTCTTGATATATCGGGTCTATCAAAGGAAGAGAAGGAGAATATAAAAAGCCCTCAAGATGTCCCTCTGAGCGTTCTTATACCTGCTTTCATGGTAAGCGAAATAACCACAGCCTTTCAGATAGTCTTTTTGCTTTATCTTCCCTTTTTGATAATAGACCTTGTGGTTGCTTCTATCCTCATATCCATGGGTATTCTTATGATACCGCCTCAAATAATATCCCTACCCTTCAAGATAATGCTCTTTGTGCTTGCTAATGGTTGGGAGCTTGTGGTATTATCCCTTGTAAGGAGCTACCAATGAGCCCAGATATGGTTATATCCTTTGGACAAAAGGCTCTTGAGATGGCTCTTATGCTTTCCGCACCAGTGCTTCTTGCCACTTTTTTAGTAGGTCTAATAATAAGCATACTTCAGTCCGCCACACAGATACAAGAGATGACCCTAAGCTACATACCGAAGATAATAGCTGCATACATAACCGTATTGGTGTTAGGTGCGTGGATGCTTAACAAACTCCTTGACTACACAAAAGAGCTAATTATAAATATGCCCACTTGGCTAAGATGACCCTTGATATAAATGCACTTCTTACCCTATTTCTTGTATATCTGAGGGTTGTTAGCTTTCTACTTTTAGTGCCCCTATTTGGTAAGGAATTTATGCCAAACACCTTTAAGGTTTTCTTGGCAACCGCCATAGGCTTTGCCCTATTTCTCTATTCAAATATAAAGCCTGTTGAGTTCCCTACAACCGCACACTTTTTCCTTGCATGTCTAAAGGAGGTCCTCTTTGGCTTTACTGCAGGGTTGATGCTTAGGCTTATTTTTGATGCCATGCAGATTGCAGGTGAGCTTATAAGCCTTAATATGGGTCTTGGTCTTGCCACTGTTTTTAACCCCCAACAGCCTCAAAGCACAGTCTTTGCCTTTTTCTTGTCCCTTTTGGCGACAATGTTTTTCCTCGCCTTAGGTGGTGCGGAGATTGTTCTGCTTTCTATGAGCAGGAGTTTTCAGAGTGTTCCACCGGGAGGCTTTGACTTATATGGGATAAACCCTGAGGTCTTTCTGGGCTTTTTCTACGAGAGCTTCCTTTTGGCTTTTAAGGTTGCACTTCCAATCATAATGGTTATGCTCTTTTTTAACCTTATGCTTGCTCTCATAAACAGGTTCATACCTCAGATAAATGTGTTCATAGTGGGATTGCCTATACAGGTTTTTATAGGTTTTGTGGTTCTACTTTTGTCTTTCCCTGTGATTTTCCTTGCTTATTCTTCCCACGTAAGAGAGTATATAATTAAGTTTGTAGCCCTTATAGGTGGACAGTAATGGCTCAAGAAAATAGGACAGAAAAGGCAACGCCATATAGGCGTAAGAAATTAAGGGAAGAGGGAAATGTAGCGAAAAGCCCCGAACTTGCGTCTTCTCTAACGGTGTTTTTAGCTTCTATTATTCTATTTTTTGTGGGTGCTTATCTCTTTTATGAGGTCACAGGCTTTATGCAGTTTATAGTGGAGAACCCTTCTATGAGCCTATCTTCTGCGGTTGAGTACGCAAGCGAACGCTTTCCCAGAATGTTGTTGCCCCTTTTTCTTGTTACATTGCTTACTGTGGTGCTTGCTCATGTGGGCCAGTTTGGCTTTATATTTACTCTAAGGCCACTCCAGTTTAAGTGGGAAAGGCTAAACCCCTTTGAAGGTCTAAAAAGGATTTTTTCCCTTAACACCGCCTTTGACCTTTTTAAAAACATACTAAAAGTGTCCCTTTTTATGGCAATTTCCTACTTCATACTTAAGGGCGATTTGTATAACCTTCTCGGCGCCTCTTCTCACGACACTTCAAGCTTCCTGCTTTACGCTCTGAGGCTTACATTTAAGCTAATCTTAGTTCTCAGCGTCTTCGCAATTCTTATTGCCCTTCTAGACTATGCTTACAAAAGGTGGGATTACGAGAGAAGAATAAGGATGAGCAAGGAAGAGATAAAGGAAGAATACAAACAGCAAGAAGGAAACCCCCAGATAAAGTCTGCCATAAAAAGGCGTATGAGACAGCTTGCCAGAGGTAGGATGATGAAAGAAGTTCCAAAGGCGAGCGTGGTTATCACAAACCCCACACACATAGCCATAGCCATAAGATACAGTCCAGAGGAAGGAGACAAAGCACCCAAGGTTTTAGCGAAGGGAAAGGGAGCTATTGCAGAAAGGATAGTTAGCATAGCTAATGAAAGTGGCGTGCCAGTTATAAGAAAAGAGGAGCTTGCAAGAGCCATGTATCCTGTGGTGGAGGTGGGAGAGGAAATACCTCCAAAGTTCTACAGGGCTGTTGCGGAAGTTATAGCCTTCATAATGTTTAGGAAAAGGAGGCTTACCGCATGAGCGAGGTGGGCAAGGTTCTTATGCTCATGGGAGTTGTCCTTGTGGTGCTTGGATTCTTGCTTACCTTCTTTGAAAAACTTCCCCTCGGGCTTGGAAGACTTCCAGGGGATATCGTGATAAAGAGGGATAACTTTACCTTTTACTTCCCTCTTGCTACTTCCATTATACTGAGTGTGCTTTTTTCTATCTTTCTTACCCTTCTTTTTAGCCTCCTAAGGAAGTAAAATTTTCTTATGCGTGTGGGCATTCTTGGTGGTGGACAGCTTGGCTGGATGACCATCCTTGAAGGCAGGAAGTTGGGCTTTGAGTTTTTTGTCCTTGACCCTGACCCCAAGTCCCCTGCAAGCAAAATAGCGGATAGGTGGTTTCCGCCAGAAAGGGTTGATGAGTTTATAAAAACTTGTGATGTTATAACCTATGAGTTTGAACATATAAATAAAGAGGTTTTAGAAAAGGTTTATGACCTTACCACACCTTCTTTGAACGTTCTTGAGACAAAAAGGAGTAGGATAAGAGAAAAAGAATTTTACAGAAGAAGAGGCTACCCCACTGCAGATTTTACCAATGCAAGCTGGGCAGAGCTAAGGGAAAAGATAAGGGATTTTGGGCTTCCCTGTGTGGTAAAGTCAGAAAGTCTAGGATACGATGGAAAGGGACAGTATAGGGTCTACTACTTAGAAGACGCTGAGGATATCCTAAGAAATCACTCTGAAGGAGAGGAGTTTCTGATAGAGAGATTTGTAGATTTTAGCTTTGAGTTTTCTCTCATAGGTGTGAGAGACAAAAAGGGCAACAGCAAACTCTATCCTCTTACTGTAAACCACCACGAAGGAGGGATTTTACTCTATAACCAAACGAGGAGCTTTTCCATAAAGGAGGCGGAGGAGATAGTTTTGTCTCTAATGGAAGATTTAGACCTTGTGGGTCTTTTGGCAGTTGAGTTTTTCTACACTTGGGATGGTAAGGTCCTTATAAACGAGTTTGCACCCAGACCTCACAACACGGGGCATTACAGTCTTGATGCTTGCTACACCTCTCAGTTTGAAAACTTGCTAAGGGCTATATGTGGTCTTCCACTGGGCTCAACAAGGCTTAAACTGCCTTCAGGCATGGTTAACATCTTAGGACTCTCCTTAGAGGATATAGACCTATCAAGCATTCTCTCTCTTGAGGGAACAAAGCTTTACTGGTATGGAAAGGATAAAAGGCAAAAAAGAAAGATGGGACACATAAACGTAACCGCAGATACAGAGCAAGAGCTTGAGGGAAGGATTGACAAGATAGTCAATACTCTCTACTCACATGAGCCTTCTTAAGGAATTTCTAAGTCAGGTAGGTGAGGGTTATCTGCTTATTGACAAGGAAGGGAGAGTAATCTTTGGCAACGACTTTCTCCTGAAAAGAAGAATATTGAAAGAAGATTTTGAGGGCAAACCCTACTATGAGTGCGTTAATAATCTTACAGTGGTGAGCTGTCTTGCGGAAGCCTTCTCAGAGAAAAAGGAGAGGGTTTGTAATTTTAACCATGAGGAGAGGGAGTATACCCTGTATGCCTTTACAGGAAGTGAGCTTACTGTGGTTCGTTTTTCGGATATAACGGAGCTAAGAAGGTATGAAAGGTCAAGAAGAGAGTTTGTTGCCAATGTGTCTCACGAACTCAAAACACCCATAGCAGTGCTTAAAAGCCTTTTAGAGACCCTATACGAAGAAGAGGACAGAGAGGAAAAGAAGTCTTTTTTAGAAAAGGCACTCAAACGCGTCGAAGATATGAGAAGGCTTGTAGAAGACCTTCTTATACTTACCAAGTTGGAGTCTGGTGAGGAGAGGATAAAGAGGGAGGATGTGGACCTCAGGCTCTTAGTTGAGGAGGTCTTTGACCTATTAGAACCGCAAGCGAAAGAAAGAAACATAAGCCTTGTCAATTCCATAGATAAGGAACTAAGGGTTAAAGGAGACTGGGACAAACTTTTTCTTCTTCTTAAAAACCTTGTGGACAACGCCATAAAATACAACAAGGAGGGAGGAAGAGTTGAAGTAAAAGCCAAGAAGAACCATTCCCACGTACAACTGCAAGTCCAAGACACTGGCTTGGGCATACCTAAGGAGCATATCCCTTTTATCTTTGAAAGGTTCTACAGGGTAGACCCATCAAGGTCAAGAAACTTGGGCGGGACTGGTCTTGGTCTTTCTATCGTAAAGCACATCGCCTTATCTCACGGCGGGAAAATAGAAGTTCAAAGCAAAGAAGGTGTAGGAAGCACCTTTAGTGTATTTCTTCCTTTAGAGTAGATGCCCGAGCTTTAGCTTTTTTGCCTCCAAATACCTCTGGTTATGCTCGCAGGCTGGGAGTTTGAGTGGCACTCTTTCTACTACTTCAAGACCATAGCCTTCAAGGGCTACTATCTTTCTGGGATTGTTGGTCAAGAGCCTCATCTTCCTTACACCAAGATCAAGGAGTATTTGCACCCCTATGCCGTAGTCTCTGAGGTCTGCGGGGTAGCCCACCTTCTCATTGGCTTCTACTGTATCGTAGCCCATATCCTGAAGATTGTATGCTTTTATCTTATTAACAATACCTATGCCTCTACCCTCGTGACCCATTATGTATACAAGTACTCCCTTGCCTTCTTGGGCTATTATTTCCATTGCGGTTTCAAGCTGTCCCCTGCAGTCGCACCTAAGAGACTTAAAAACATCTCCAGTAAGACATTCAGAATGAACCCTTACCAAAACAGGCTCGTCCTCCTTCCATTCACCCATAGTAAGGGCGACCTGCTCCTCTCCAGTAAGTATATGCTTGTATGCATGTATCTTGAAAAAGCCATACCTTGTGGGTAGGTTTGCGGTCGCTTCACGCATCACGAGCCTTTCTCTCTTTAGCCTGTATCTTATGAGGTCTGCTATGGTTATTATCTTTAGGTCAAACCTTTTGGCAAATTCCATAAGGTCTGGCAGTCTTGCCATCGTGCCATCCTCTTTCATTATCTCGCAGATAACACCCGCAGGATAAAGACCTGCGAGCCTTGCAAGGTCTACGCTCGCCTCTGTATGTCCCGCCCTTTCTAAAACACCTCCTGGCTTTGCCTTAAGAGGAAACACATGCCCCGGTCTTATAAAGTCCGATGGTTTTGCATCTGGGCTTACCGCAAGCCTTATAGTCATAGCCCTGTCAAAGGCAGAGATGCCTGTGGTAGTGCCAAACTTAGGGTGAGCATCTATGGATACGCAAAAATAAGTGCCCTTTGGGTCTGTGTTTCTTACAGCCATGGGATATAGGTCAAGCTCTTCGCACCTTTGAGATGTTAACGTCAGGCATATGAGACCTCTTCCGTACTTTGCCATGAAGTTTATAGCCTCTGGTGTTACCTTCTCTGCGGCCATAACTAAGTCGCCTTCATTTTCCCTATCTGGGTCATCCACTACTATAACCATTTTGCCTTGAGCTATATCCTCAAGGGCTTCTTCTATGGTGTTGAACTTAAAATCCATGCAAAACCTCCTTTAGGAATTATTCTTTGAAGTGTCTCCCTTTTTCAGAACCTTTTTTATCCTTTCCCAAGCTTCGTCTATTATGCTTTTCCTGTAGGATTGTTGTAGAGGAACCTCCTTCTTCTCAATAGTACCCTTTTTCAGCTCTTCTCTATACTCACCTCTGAGTTTTTCCGCCAATGGTCCGCCATAGTGAACCCATATATGGTCTATCAATAGGAAAGCCAAAATGATTCCTATGATCCACCTTACCATCGCTCTCTAATAAAATAGTCTTTCATATGGAGAATATCAAGTGGGCTATTGGGCGTCTCAAGGTCTATTGGTACTTTATACTTCTTAGCCTTGTTGGATCTATCCTTGAAGCCAGTGGAACCGCAGGGGTAAGCCTTCTAATAAAATCCCTCGTGGACAAGGTTTTTCTCCTAAAGGAAGGTGAACAGATATTAAAAATGGTCTTAGCCCTGATGGGTCTGGTGCTTCTTTCCCAGTTGGGGAACTTTACAGTTAGGCTGTTTTCCTCTCTATACACGGAGCTTGAGATGAAAAAGCTAAGGGTTGAAGCCTTTGAGAGGCTTATGAGGGCGGACTACTCTGCCTTTATGGGCATCTCCGCAGGAGAGTTTGCGTCAAGGGTTATATCGGACATGAACCTCTACAGAAACCTAATAGGCTCCTATGCCATAAAGCTCGTAAGAGAGCCTATAACGGTGCTTTTTCTCTTTGGAGTGCTTCTCTATAGAGACTGGGTTCTTACCCTGAGCCTTCTTATTCTCCTTCCCCTTCTTGCCTTTGCGGTTAGATATTTTGGCACTAAAAGGGGTAAACACATAAAAAGGGCTCAGGAGGGGTATGCCAATGTTACAGACAGGCTTTTTAGCTCCTTTTTGGGTTTTGATAGTATAAGGAGCTTTAAGGCTCAGTCCATGTTTGAGAGCCTTTTCCAAAAACTCAACAGCCTCCTCTTTAGGTCAAGCTTCAAGTCGGAGTTATACTTTGCCATGAATTCGGTCTTTAACTATACCTTTGGCTACTTTGCGGTTGCCTTAGTGATACTCTACGGTGGATACAGAATTGTAGAGGGTAGCTTAACTCCAGGAGATTTCATATCTTACATTACCGCTCTAGTCCTTTTACAAAACCCTCTGATGGAAACTCAAAAGGGCGTAATGGAAGTTAGGTCTTCTCTTCCCGTGCTACAAAGAATAAGAGAAGCCCTGACCCTAAAGGAGGAAGAGGAAGGAAGTCTCCCTCTTAGGAGCTTAAGGCAAGGCATACGGGTAGAAGGACTCAAGGTAGAACTTGGTGGGGTGGAGCTTTTAAAAGACATAAGCCTTTCTATTCATAGAGGTGAAAAGATAGGCATAATGGGAGATACGGGCTCTGGAAAAAGCACCTTCTTGCGTGTTTTGGCAGGTTTTGTGCCATACGAGGGAAGTGTAAAAGTAGACGAGCTTGAGTTAAAGCATATAAAGAAGGATGAGCTAAGAGAGCTCTTTCTGTATCTTTCTCAAGACAGCTTTGTTTTTCCCGGCACGGTTAAAGAAAACCTCCTTATTGCAGAAGACAGGGACGAGGCAGAACTTTGGGAAGCCCTTAGGCTTGCGGGTTGTGATTTTGTAAAGGACCTTGACCAACAGGT
>JAXSOX010000044.1:0-12836 GCA_037926525.1 Aquificaceae bacterium
CCCTGCTTCTAAAAGTTATCATAAGCCTGCTTCACAAAAAATATTTGGAAACAAGGCAAGAAGTTTACCAGCAATCTCTTGACAAAGCGTCTATGGGGTTAGAATATTTAAGCAAGGGTATAAAGTTAAGCCTTTTACTTTTTCAGCTTAGAGGAGGTGTGAATAATGTCTTACATAAAGGCAAAGTTTCAGGACACCAACAAGGTGCTTCAGGTTGAAGGTGTATGGGAAAGGGATGTGTCTCGGGGTGAGCTTCTTGTAGTTCAATCAGAAAAGGGAGAGGAGGTGGTAAAGGTGCTTGGCACTTCAAAGGAGCCATCCTCTTACAAGGCTATATTCCTCAGGAAGGCAAAAAGAGAAGATATACAGAGGATGGAAGAAAACGAAGAGAAAGCCAAGGAGGCAATGGAAGTATGCAAAAAGAAGATAATTGAACATGGACTTGACATGAAGCTCATAAAAACCTACATACCCTTAGACAAGAGTAAGATATTCTTCTACTATACTTCCGACCATAGGGTGGATTTTAGAAACCTCGTAAAGGACCTTGCAAAGGTCTTCAAAAAGAGGATAGAGATGAGGCAGGTAGGAGTAAGGGACGCAGTGCAGATGCTCGGGTGGGTAGGTGCATGCGGAGACATGCCTTGCTGTATAAGATTTCAAGAAGAGTTCCAGTCTGTGTCCTTGCGTGATATAGAGGAGCAGAACCTCCCTCTATCACCCCAGAAGTTTACAGGTCCTTGCGGAAGGCTCATGTGTTGTCTGGTCTTTGAAAGGGAAAACTACCTCATAAAGTCCATACTTCCTGAGGCAGGGAGCGAACTATGTTATCAAGGTAAGGTATATAAGGTCTTGCAGGTTGACCCCCTAAGGTGGAAGATAAGCCTCGCCTCAGAAGACTCAAAAAGGGAGGTAGACCTTCAAAACATTTTACCAGAGGGCTACGACAGAGCTTTAAAGCATTGTCAAGCCTGCGGTGGTTGCTGTAAGAAAGCTCTGGTGGAAAATGAAGCTCTTGCAGGAGTTGAGCAGTAGCCTTAACAGGCTATTTCTTTTTGAGCTCTTTGACGGAAAAAGAGTGGAAGCGGTTTACTACAGGGGGGATACCCTCTGTGTATCCACTCAGGCGGGCTGTGCCATAGGTTGTCCCTTCTGTCTTTCTGGCAAGAGTGGTCTTCTTAGAAACCTCTCTGCGGAAGAGATAATAGGGCAGTATGAACTTTTGAGAGATAGGCTTGAAATAAAGGGTATAGCCCTTGCGGGCATAGGTGAACCTCTCATGAACTGGGAAGCGGTAGAGGATGCTTTTTGGCACTTCAAAAACTTAGGTTTAAGAGTGAGCTTTTACACTACAGGATACCCAGTTAAAAAACTCAAAGAACTTCTAAGACTACCTCACAACGGAGTAAGCATATCTGTGCACTCTCTGAGAAAAGAGGTGAGGGAAAGATTGCTTCCTTATGCTGGTAGCTTAGAAAGTCTCATACAAACCTTAAGAGAAGAGCTTTCCACTATGCCCTTGAGGAAAAGAAAAAAGATAAGCCTTGCCTATTTACTGCTTAAGGGAGTAAACGACACTGAAGAGGAATTGAAAAACTTTGCCATGCTCGTAAAATCCTTGGGAGTGAGTGCAACTCTGTTGAGGTATAACCAGACAGTAGGAGACTTTAGAGACGTAGAGGACTGGGAGTATGAGAAAGCCTTTTTGCTTTTGAGGTCTTATGGTATAAGGGTTACGCTCTCCAATAGATTTAGAAAAGACCCTCTTGGAGGATGCGGGACACTTGTAGCAAACAGAAACCTCACAGGGTGTTTAGAATGTCCTTTATAACCTCTTCGTGAAACTCTTCGCTAAGCTCATCACCCCCTGCCGCACAGTAGAGAGGCATTACCTGAACCTTAGCCACACCCTGTTTTAGCATTCCTATCTTTTCAGCTGCGGACTTTGAAAGGTCTATTATTCTGCTCTTTTTGGCTGGTCCTCTGTCTGTAACTACCACCACCACATCCTCTCCGTTGCTGAGATTCCTAACCAACAGGTATGTTCCAAGAGGGTAATCTCTTGAGGCAGCGGTAAACTTATGCTTATTGAAAACTTCTCCTGAGCTCGTTTTTCTGCCATGAAACTTTCCGCCATACCAGCTTGCGTAGCCTTCCTGAACCTTACAATCTTGAGCGAGGGCAAAAGAAAAAAATAGCAAAGATATAAGTATGGCTATTCTCATAGAGACACCTCCTGCGGGTATAACTCCTTAATGATACCATATATCATTTTAACTTTTCAACATGGTTTTTCTGATGTAAAATTCTATAGATGATAGCCCTAAGGATTTATATAAGCGGTATAGTGCAGGGAGTGGGCTATAGGGCTTTTACAAAAAGACTGGCTCATAGCTACGCTCTCTCTGGCTGGGTTAGAAACTTACCTGACGGAAGGGTTGAGGTCTTTGTCCAAGGGGACAAAGATGTGATCTGGGATTTTTTGAAACAACTTTGGGAGGGTCCCACTGCGGGAAGGGTTGACCGCATGGAGATCCTCAAGGAGGTGCCAAGCCATGAAGAAAGGGATTTTACTATTAGGTATTAGTCTTAGCCTTTCCTTCGCCTTGGAGTGTAAAAACTACAAGGTGAGGGAAGGGGACACTTTGGAAAAGATAGCCAAGAAAGAAGGAATAGATGTAAACAGTCTAAAGTCTGCCAACAGAGGTATTGATGAGAGAAAGCTCAGAGCTGGTCAAACCATATGTATACCAACAAAAAACACACAGAAAAAAACCACAGAAAAGTATGCTATATATGAGGTAAAGAAAGGAGATAGCCTTCAAAAGATAGCGGACAGCTTTGGCGTGGATGTAAGAAGCCTAAGGGAGATTAACAACCTAAAGGATGACAGGATAGTGGAGGGTCAGAAGTTAAAGATTCCCGCAAGGGCAGGTGCTTCTGCAAGAGGCGCACAGATTAGAGAATACGACATCTATACAGTAAGGAGAGGTGGTAGGCTAGAGCATGTTTCAAGGACAACGGGCGTTCCTCTCAGGGAATTAGAGAGGCTAAACCCAGAGCTGAGAGATGCATGGCTAAAACCAGGAACACAGGTAAAGATGCCAAAGGGTAGTTTGAAGGCAAAGGCTGAAGAAGAAAGGGGAAAACCAAAAGAAAAAGAAAAATATGAGCTTTATACTGTCAAGAAAGGTGCAAGGCTGGAGCATGTGGCAAAAGCAACCGGTGTTCCGCTTGACGATTTAGAAAGGCTCAATCCAGAGCTTAAGGGTAAATGGCTTCGAGCTGGGACAAGGGTAAAGGTGCCTGTGAGAGATACTCAAGAAGCGGAAGGAAAGAAAAGAAAAGAAGAATCTTATGAAGTATACAAAATAAAAAGAGGTGGAAGGCTAAGGGATGTTGCCAAAGCGACAGGTGTCCCACTTAGAGAGTTGGAAAGGCTAAACCCAGACCTAAAGGGTAAATTCCTGCAGGCGGGGACAAGGGTAAAGCTACCCAAAAGGGAAACCATAAACGCAGAAAGGCAATCACAAGAAAGAGGACAACAGGTCAGCAGAAGAGAAGAAAGGGCTGTGTTAGCAGAGCCAGAGAGGGAGACACCCACCACCCCTGCACCAAAGGGTCTAAACATCCAGCTACCTGTTGATGGGAAGATATCAAAAGTACCAAAAGGTATAGAGATCTCCGCGCCTTGCTCATCACCCGTAAGAGCAGTTGAAGAGGGTAAGGTCATATATAGCGGTGGTGACCTGCAGGCTTATGGAAACATGGTCATAGTGGAGCATGACAGTTTTATATCCCTTTATGCCCACAATGAGGTTAATCTTGTCAAAAGAGGAGAAAAGGTGAGTAAGGGACAGGTAATAGCAAGGGTTGGTAAAAAGAACAACTCCGAAGAGTGTGCACTGAGATTTGAGCTGAGAAATAAAGAAGGTGTTCCCCTTGACCCAACAGAATACATCAGAGACCTTCAGTGAAAAGCCTATCACCTATGTCTCCTACCCCGGGCACTATGTAGCCCGCAGGGCTAAGCCCCTCATCTAAGCTCAGCAGGAAGAAGTCAACCTCAGGGTGTGCGGACATAACCCTTTGAAGTCCCTGAGGGGAAGCGACAAGGTTAAAGACAAGGAGCCTTTTGGGTTTCATAGATTTGGTCTCCTTCAAGGCAAGGTCTAAGGTGCCACCAGTTGCCAGCATGGGGTCAAGCACCACCACATGTCTGTTCTCCAAAGGTGGAAGCCTTCTGTAGAAGATTTCTGGAGTAAGGGTATGCTCATCCCTCTTTATGGCAAAAAAGCCCGCCCTTGCCTTTGGCAGTGCCCTTAGGGCACCGCTGAGCATGGGAAGACCGGCTCTGAGTATGCAAACAAAAACAAACCTGTCCTCCTCCACAAACTCAAAGCTACCCACACCCATAGGCGTCTCAACCCTTTCTGTCTTAAGTGGAAGTTCGCTCAAGATAAAGGGCATAGCCATTAGGGTTATCTCCTCAAGGAGGCTTCTGAGCCTCTCAGAGGGTGTGTGCTTGTCCCTCACAAGGTTTAGTTTATGTCTTAGCAGTGGATGGTCAATAATCTCCAAAGCCATGTTCAAATTCTCCAAGCCTTATAAGGGTTCCCTGCTGACCCTTCACCACCCTCTTGAGGGTCCTTACCTCGTATATCTGGCTGTCATTCTTTATCACACCACCCTTTTCCAACACATCCCACAGGCTTTTGAGCATGTTATCTATGTCCCTTCTTCTGTGGTTAGGAAGTATAAGTTCTATATAAACGGATAGTTTTCCCTCCAGTGGCTCGCCCGTGTATTGCTCTCTTATCTCCCAAAGGGCTCTTACCTCCCAGTTTTTTACCCTTGGAGGTTTAAATACCCTGCCACCCTTCCTTCTTATGTATCTGTTGCTCTTTGGCACAGGAAGCATAGAAAGCCTCAGCTCTATCATTTTCTTATAAGAAGAAGGCATAGGAAAAGCGTAAGCAATATACCTAAAAGGTTCATACCCATAGATATACCGTGCCATCTCATAAAAGCGTCATAGTCTGTGAGCTTCAGGGAATGGGCGGTTGGAAGCACATAAAAGATATGAATGGCATGAATCAGAAGGTTAAAGAAGGCAAGGACAGGGATTAGCCTTCCGTATTTAAATCCAAGGAACAAGGTGGTCAGAGAAACCACAAGCCCTATGCCAAAGTATACGGGAAATATCCTCTCCACCACCGCACCTGCCTGTTCCTTTTGAAGCACCCTAAAAAGAGTGGGAGCAATAAAGAAGCTAAAGAAAGAGCCAAGCCCAAGGTATAGGGAGTTTATAAAGAGTAGAAACTTAAGCATCCCTTACCACAGGAAGTTTATATTTTTTAAGAGTTTGTATAAGTTTCTCTTCGTTTTCTGGCTTCATGGGACAAAGGGGAAGTCTGAATTCCTTTTCACACATACCAAGAGCCCAGCAGGCGGTCTTTACAGGAATGGGGTTTGTCTCTATGAAGAGCACCTTAAAGAGCTCAAAAAGGTAATAGTGCAGTTCCCTTGCCCTATGGAAATCGCCCTTAAGGGCATGGTCCACGAGGGCTTTAACCTCCCTCGGCATTATGTTATTAGCAACGGATATAACGCCCTTTGCACCCAAAGCCATCATGGGAAGCGTCAAAGAGTCATCACCCGAAAGGATAGTAAAGTTCTCTCCCAGAAGCCTCGTAAGCTCGGAAATCCTGTCCATGTTGGGCGTAGATTCCTTTGACCCTACTATGTTGGGGCAGTCCTTGACAAGCCTGTAGATGGTCTCGGGGGCTATCTCCACACCAGTCCTTGAAGGTATGTTGTAGAGAATTATGGGAATATCTACCTCTTCCGCCACAGTTTTGAAGTGTTGGTATAGTCCTTCCTGAGTGGGCTTGTTGTAGTAGGGGACCACAAGAAGACAGGCATCCGCACCCACCCTTTTTGCATGAGATGTGAGCTCAATAGCCTCATGGGTAGCGTTTGCTCCCGTGCCGGCGATAACCTTGACCCTTCCACTGGCATATTTGACCGCATGCTCTATCACCCTTTCATGTTCTTCAAAGGTAAGGGTGGGCGATTCGCCGGTAGTCCCGCAGACCAATATGGCGTCCGTGTGGTTGTTCACATGAAAGTCTATTAGGCTCTCAAGGGCTTTAAAATCAACCTCTCCGTCCTTAAAGGGTGTTATGAGAGCGACGATTGAACCCTGAAACATAGAAGAGATTATAACACATTGACCTTTTATAAGGGTGGCGGAGCCGACGGGACTTGAACCCGCGCCCTCCGGCTTGACAGGCCGGCGTTCTGACCGGGCTGAACTACGGCTCCTTTAGAGAGGTATATTATATCACCTTTTTAGCAAAAGGGAAGAGATTTTTTCTATCTCTTTTGCAAGCTCAAAATCTCTGTCTGTTATACCATTGACTTCATGGGTGGTGAGCTTGACCCTCAGCCTCTTAAAGCTCACCTCTGCGTCTGGATGATGCCAGTGGGCTTCCGCAAGGCTTGCAATTGCATTAAAGAGAAAGACAGTCTCCTTCCAGTTCTTGGTTTCAAAGTCCCTTAATATGCATCCCTTTTCATAACGCCAGAGGGGAAGCTCTTTAAGTTTTTCTTCAATCTCTTGTTGTGAGTAAACTCTCAGTTCTCTTTCGTCTGACATTTAGGGCATACTCCGTATATGTGTAGGGAATACTTGTGAACTCTGTAGCCTTCCATGTATGCGGGTGGTGTCCAATCTATGCAAAACTCCACATCTCTAATAGCGCCACACTGAGTGCATATAAGGTGGTGGTGGTCACTTACATTAGCATCATATCTCACAGAACCACCCCAATAGGCTACCTTTTTAACAAACCCAAGTTCCTCAAGGGTTTCCACTGTCCTGTATACAGTAGCAAGGGATACGAAGGGGTATTTTTTCTTTATTTCGTTGTATATCTCCTCAACGGTGGGGTGGTCATCTCTGTTAAGCAGGACCTCATACACTGCCACCCTCTGGGGTGTGATCTTTAGTCCCATGTTCTTACAAGCCTCTATAAACTCCTGAAGCCTTTCTTCCTTAAGCATGGGTATATAATATAAACCATATGCTAATAATTTTCAATATCATACTCCTTCTGATAGCATGGACCGCTCAGGGACAAGTGCGTCAATGCAGGCTTCTTATAGCAGACACCCCAGAAAAGCATGAGAAGGGTCTTATGCATATGAAGTCTCTTGTAGGCTATGACGGTATGGTGTTCCTCTACAAAGATAGGATGGTGAGGCATTTCTGGAACAAAAACACCCACTTGGAGCTATATGTTTATTGGATTGATGGAAGCAGGCTTGTGGGAAGGTCCTACCTGCCCCCTGAGGAGAGGGCTGGCATTGTTATAGTCTCATCGCCAGAGCCAGTGGACACCGTGGTGGAGCTTTTAAAGGGTAGAAGATGTATGTATAAGAACATACCGCTTTCACCTTAGCTTTAGGGTAGCAAGTGCAAGGATGCCAAGAAGTATTGATATTATCCACATCCTCACCACTATTTTTGGCTCAGGAACGCCAGAAAGCTCAAGGTGGTGGTGGAAGGGAGCCATCTTAAAGAGCCTTTTGCCCTTTGTGAGCTTAAAGTAGGCAACCTGAAGTATAACAGATAAAGTCTCAAAGACAAAGACGCCCCCTGCTATGGGAAGTAAAAGCTCAGACTTGGACACTAAGGCTATCACACCAAGCCCAGCACCCAAAGCCAAAGCTCCCACATCTCCCATAAAAAGCTGAGCTGGAAAGGCATTAAACCACAGAAAGCCAAGCCCTGCACCCACTATAGCAAAGCACAGCACCGTTATATCACCTGCATATGGGACATAGGGTATGTTTAAATAGCTGGCTATACCCGCATGACCTACCGCATAGGCTATTATACCCATGCTCGCCGCAGTGGTCATCACAGGACCTATAGCAAGCCCATCAAGTCCATCCGTGAGGTTAACCGCATTGGAAGTGGCAACTATAATCAACATGGCGAAGGGAATGTATAAAAGCCCAAGGTCTATCTGAAGGTTTTTGAAAAGAGGAAAGTAGAGCTTTGTATCAACACCACTGTATAGGTATATAAAAGTTGATGTTAGCCCAGCAACAAAAACCTGTGCAAAGAACTTTTGCTTGGCGGATATGCCTTTTTTGTTTTTTAGCTTAACAAAATCGTCCCAGAAACCTATTAGAGCAAAACCCAGTATACAAAAAGCAACAATCCAAAAATAGACAAGGTCAAGCCTCATGAGAAGGAAAGAAGTCAAAAGAACAGAAAGGACTATGATGATGCCACCCATAGTGGGAACATACTTCTTGACGAGATGTCCTTCTGGTGTGTATTCTCTTATGTATCCCTTGAATAGCCTTTGAATGGCTTTCATCTTTTTCATGAAGAGAGGAGTAAGCAAGAGGGTAAGAAAAAAGGCGATAAGCACTGCCAAAAAGGATCGGAAGGTTATGTATTTAAACACATTGAAAGCAAAGAAATAATCTCTTAGGTATAGGGCTATATGGTAGAGCATGTCAGCACCTGTTTCTACTTAGTAGTCTATCAAGGATTATAGCCACCGCATTCCTCACCGATAGATGATTCCAATCTCCTGCACCATATACGGGTTCAAGGATGTAATCAAAGGTATTCATAAGAGACGGTGGGATGCCATAACCCGTGCCAAAAACTATAAGAAAATCCTTCTCTCTTTTGTGAATTTCCTCTGAAAGCCAGCGATAAGAAACCGTATTAGGATAGGTTCTTGCATCCGTGCCTACTATTATAGGTCTTCTACCCCTTTGTGCTTGCAGGTCTTCAAGGACTTCGTCAAAGGTATAACACAGCTTTACCAGTCTTACCACCTCATTCCTTGTAGGGTTAGTCCTTAAACCCTCTTGAGAGAGCCAATATTCAATCTGCTTTTTTATTATGTATCTTTGACCGTCCACAGGTTGAACTATATAGTAGGTATTTATCTCGTATGCTCTTGCAGGGCGAGCTATATCATGAAGGTCCATGGTGGTGAAGGAAGTGATAATCGTCCTACCCTCTCTGTCCATTGCAGGATAGTGAAGAAGTGCTATAAACACATTGTGGTTTATCATAAGTTTCTTATTATAGCATGTGGCTTTTGTATAGGCGTGGTGGTCTTGGAGATACACTTCTAACTTTCCCTATCCTTGAACTTCTGAAAAAGTCTGGAAGAAAGGTCTGGGCGGTAGGAAATACGGACTATTTTGCCATTGCCAAAGAGGTGGGATGGGTGGATATGGTAAGTTCAGAAATGCCAGAAACCGAGTTTGAAGGCAGAATTTTGATAGCTTTTGATGGCAATGTAAAGCCCTTTCCAGAGGAGAGAGTTTGGATAGTGGAGCATTATCTCAAAAGTCTCTCTTTGAAAGGAAGCTTTTCAAAAACCCTCCCCCTAAAACCTTTAGATAAGAGCCCTCTTGAAGGCTATGCGGTCTTGCATCCCTCCAGCGGTTCTTGGAAAAAGAACCCACCCCTTGAGCTATTTTTCAGGATTGAAGCCTTTCTCAAGAGGGAAGGCTATAAGACCATATACCTTGTGGGTGAGGCGGACCAATGGTTAAAAGACCATGTAAAAAACTACTTTGAAAGCTATTCACCACTTGAGATAGCGAGAGCTTTGAGGACAGCCAAGTTATTTGTAGGACTTGATAGTGGGCTTTCACACCTTGCCAGCTACTGTGGAATTCCTACCTTTGTCTTTTACGGACCTACAGACCCAGTGGTATGGAAACCCATAGGAGAAAAGGTCTTTCAGATAAGCCTTGAGCTTTCTTGTAGTCCATGCTTTCCAGAAGTTTGCGAAGAAAGGAGCTGTTTCCATGTGGAGGCACTTTTTGATAGGTTTCTGAGAGCCTTTAATGCTTGTGGGTGTTTTCCTTACTATGTACATAGAAAAGAGGCTTGATGATTTCGCGTCAAAACTTTTAGTGGTCAAGGAGGATGTAAGGCTCTTAAGACAAGAGCTAAATTACCACAAGATAGATACTGCAAGAAGGTTTGAAGAGATAAGGGAAGAGTTAAGGGATTTTAGGTTAGACAATTTCTCTTTAGAGTCCTTTAGGTTTTTTGCAAGAACTAACAAATATCTTAAGATGCTTGAGGAGGTGAAAAAACATGTTTGAACTTGTGGTGGTACTTGCAATCAGCTTTATAGTTATTGCTGGACTTGTTTATATGCTCTATGAGGAGTTTAAACCTACGCCTTATGAAAAAGGTGGAAGATAGCTTACTGAATGCTTTAGGTTCCGCTGGTGGGTGGTTAGCTAACCAAAGGACAAAACGGCAAATGATTAAGAAAGCCTTGGTGGAAAAGGATTTTCCGGTGGAAAGGGAAAACTCACTTTCCGTATAGCTTGCATCTTTCAGGGTTTGGGTTCATGCTTTTACAAGCATCGCACTCGCATGGAATACCATCTCCGTCAGCATCTAACCGTGTCACTCCACACTGTTTGTAGCAAAACATCACTTCAGAGCAAGTTGTTAAGGTTGAGCAGGTAGCTCTATAACACTTCTCGCAACTATCCTGCTTGCTTTGTGCATTAGCAAATATGCTTGTCAAAAAAACCAATCCTACTAAGGCTAAAACCTTGCTCATGCTTTACCTCCTTTACTTGTTTTGTTTTGAAGTAAGAAAAAAGCAATAGGCAACAAAACTATTAACAACATAACTATTATGTGCGTTTGTAGACTCGCAGACCTCAAAGACATATAAACTCCATAAAGAAAATTCGGAACGCCTTCTACCAAATCACTTATAAACTCCGCCAAAGCGTGTCCACCACCTACCCGCCTCTTAACTTCAAAATCCAAGAAATACAAAAAATAAAAAGGCATTTTTCCCTCCTTAGCTATCTCTAATATTTTACCACAAAGAGTGGTTAATGCCCCATTAATCAAGAAACCACCGTCGGGACTGTTTCATCCATTGTGTAAAAATAAAGTAAGGAGGTATTAACATGAAACAGCCAAGCAAGGAGAAAGTAGAACAATACCGCAAGGAGTTCAATGAGCTACTCAAAGACCTAATGGCTCAAACCATAGGCAAAATGCTGCAGGCAGAATTGGATGAATTCCTTGGCTACGAAAAATACAAACGCTCCCATAACACTAACTCCAGAAATGGCTCATACGAAAAAACCATCAATACCCCCTCAGGTCAAATCAAAGTCTCTATACCAAGAGACAGACTATCTGAGTTTGAACCCACGCTTGTCCCAAAAGGTGAAAAAGTCCTACTTAAAGAACTCCAAGAAAAACTCTTCCTCCTATACTCTAAAGGCTTATCCACAAGAGATATACAAGACATCCTTGAAGACATATACGGCACAAGACTTTCTGCAAGCACCATATCAAGGTTAACTGACAGAATAATGCCAGAGGTCAAAGAATGGCTATCAAGACCACTGAAAGAGAAGTATGTAGCCATATTCATAGACTGCATGTTCCCCACAGTCAAAGAAGCAGACAAGGTAGTAAAGAAAGCCCTATATGTAGTAGCTGGAATAGACACAGATGGCTACAAGGAAATACTTGGCTTTTGGCTTGCAAGACAGGAAAGTGCCAGCTTTTGGGTAAATGTTTTCAATGACCTCAAGGCAAGAGGAGTAGAGGACATACTTGTAGTGGTAAGTGATGACCTAAAAGGTATACAAGAAGCAGTAAGGAGCGTATATCCCATAAGCGACCATCAGAAGTGTCTTGTTCACAAGGTAAGGAACAGTCTAAAGAAGGTCAAATACAAAGACAGGAAGAGAGTAGCCAGTGCATTGAGGGCAATATACATGTCTACCACGCAGATGCAAGCAAAGGAGAACTTTGAGAGGTTTAAGAGGGAATACCAAGTAGAGTATCCACAGGTAGTGAAGGACTGGGAAAGAGAGCTTGAGGAGATATTGACCTTTTACAAGTATCCTTATGAGATAAGGAGAATGTTGGCGACCACAAACTTTGTGGAGAGTATAAACAGCAAGATAAGGAAGGTGATATATGGCAAGAGGATCTTTCCGACGGATGAGGCTTTACTGAAGGTTTGTTATGGGGTAGCGATGGACTTAGAGGAAAAGTGGAAGAAGCCTTTAAGGGATTGGGAGAGGATATATGCCCAGTTGATAATTCTTTTTGAGGGTAGGTTATGAGGTATGGTAGAATTTACACAAATTTTGAAACAGTCCCAAGCCTGCCTTTCAACCTATATACAACCTTGAAAGTGGAAAGATAGAAGGCTACGAGGTGCTTATGAGACTTGTGGTGGAGGATGGAAGAGTCCTGCCTGCTGGTTGTTTCATAGAGGACCTTTTAAAAACCTCCTTTATAAGCCCCTTTGAGGAAATTGTGCTTCAAAAGGCTTTTTCAAAGTTCACAGCCTATGGTCTAGAGGGTAAGATGTATGTAAATTTTCCTTACAATCTTTTTAATTTCATAGCAAAGGGCAGGCTCAAGCTGTCAGACTTCTACAAGGAAGTAACCTCTTACGGAATTGAACCACCCAGAGTGGTTTTAGAGCTTTCTGAAGGTAAGATGGTAGGAAGCAGTGAAGACCTGTTAGAACTGGTAAGGGAAGCGAGGAGCTATGGATTTGGAATCGCGGTGGATGACTTTGGCGTAGAATACTCTTCTGTAGAGAGGCTTATTAAAACAAAACCAGACGTGGTAAAACTTGATGGGTTTTTCTTGAGAGATGCACGTTCTATGTTAAAATGGGTGGTTGTTGGGATGAAAAGGCTCGGCTTTAAGGTGGTTGTGGAACAGGTGGAAAATGAAGAGGAATTTGAGTTTGTAAAAAGCCTCAAGGTGGATA
>JAXSOX010000045.1:0-1638 GCA_037926525.1 Aquificaceae bacterium
TAGGAAGAGACCTCTTTACAGGTCAGGCTCAGCCTGCTCAAGGCTATAGGCTCATGCAAGGCTTTCTTGAACTTTCCAATGTGAACCCTATTCTTGAAATGGCAAAGCTTATTCAAACCCACAGAGCTCACGAGGTCTATTCCAATCTTATAAGGTCTCTTGACGCCATTTATGAGAGGTTTAACCAGAGCTTTTAAAAAAGGCTCTTTTGTGCAGAGGCTTTTGAGAGGCTGTCAAGCTCCTTTATAAGGCTTTTCATTTCCAATTCTTCAAACCTTTTCCTTAATGCGTTAAAGTTAGGACTTTTTAGTCTTAACTCTTCTTCTTTTAGGCTTAAACCCTCTACTTTTTGCAGTTTTAGAAGAGATAAAGCAAGCTCAAGGCTTTCTCTGTTTGCCTGAGGAAAGGCTCTAAGGAAGTCTTGCCAGTTTCTCAAAAGGTTTTCCACACTACCGTAGGCTTCAAGAACTTTTATGGCAGTCTTTGGACCTATACCCTTTACGCCTTCTATATTATCCACCTTATCACCCACAAGGGCAAGGTAGTCTGGAAGTTTTTCTGGTGGAACACCAAACTTCTCCAAAACTTTTTTCCTGTCAAAGACCTCACCGCTTATTGGATTAACCACTACAAGCCTTTCACACACAAGCGACAATATATCCTTGTCTGGTGAGTAGACTTTTACAGAAAAGCCTCTTTCAAGAGCCCACCAGCTTATGGTTGCAATTATGTCATCCGCCTCATAGCCTTCCACTTCATACCTTTTAATGCCAAGAAGGTCAACAAGCTCCTTTATAACTGGTATCTGGACCTTTAAGGGGTCTGGCATGGAAGGTCTTTTGGCTTTGTATTCTCTATAGACCTCTTCTCTCTTTGTGGGTGCAGGCAGGTCAAAGGCTATGGCAAAGTAAGAAGGCTTTTCTGTTTTTAGTATGGAAAAGATAGCCCTCATAAAGCCGTATATGGCACCGGTGGGAAAGCCAGACCTTGTGGAAAGAGGTGGAAGAGCAAAAAAGCTCCTATACAGAAAGGCGGAGCCGTCAAGGAGATGCAAAACCTTCATGGAGAGCCCTTCTGTAATAGCCTTTCATGGCTTCCACAAGGCTTCTTGTAGCCTTTTCTACGTCCTCAAAGCCAAGGATAGCAGAAACCACCGCAATACCCTTTGCACCTGCAGAGAGCACCTCCGCAACCCTGTAGTGGGTTATACCACCTATGGCTACGATGGGCTTTGAGGTTAGCTTTACCGCTTGACGTAGACCCTCTATACCCACCAATTTGTAGTTTGCCTTTGTGGTAGTCTCATACACAGAGCCAAAGCCTATATAGTCTATGGGAAGATGCTCCACCTCTTTTAGCTTATCCACAGAGTTTACTGAGTATCCTATAAACATCTTGTCTCCTACGAGTTTTCTAACCACATCGGGAGGAAGGTCTTCTTGACCCACATGAACACCGTCCGCAGACACCGCAAGAGCTAAGTCCACCCTATCGTTTACCACAAGCTGAACATTATACCTTTGAGTGAGCTCTCTAAGAACCAAAAGCTCCTCATACATCTGCCTTGTGGACTTGTTTTTAAACCTATACTGGAGTGCAGTTATTCCACCCTTTATGGCGGACTCTATGGTAGATACG
>JAXSOX010000045.1:1736-12536 GCA_037926525.1 Aquificaceae bacterium
AACGCAAGAATTAGTGCAAAGGTGGAAGAGGTATCCCAAAAGTATGGTATCCCTAAGGAGCTAATCTATGCAATAATAAAGCAAGAGAGCAATTTCAACCCTATGGCTTACAACAAAAACAAAGATGGCACAGAGGATAGAGGTCTCATGCAGGTTAACTACCAGCACAACCTAAGGCTTATGAGAGAATATGGCATAACAGACCCAAACCAGCTTTTTGATATAGAAACCAACATAGAGCTTGGAGCAAGGATACTCTACGAAAACTTCCAAAGGTTTGGCAACTGGGTAATGGCTGTAAAAGCCTACAATGGGCTGAAAGCGGACAACTGGGACTATGTGAGGAGAGTTTTTGAGAAGCTTTCTCTTTTTAGGTGAGCTTGAGATTTATAACCTCTTGACAAGGAAGTTTTTATTTGATACACTAAAGGGGAAAGTTAAAGTAGGAGAGGAGGTGTAGCTATGGAGAAGGAAACCAACCAGCTAATAGAAAAGATAAAAGCTGTAGTCTCCTCAACAAGGGATTTGCTAAGTAAATTGGAAGAAAGAGAGGATATTCTAAAGGAATTTGATATTGATATTTCCAACTCTAAAAAAGACGAAATAAGGAAAGCAATAAAAGATTTGGAATATTACAAAGATAAACTTGAAAAAGATATCATAGAGGTGGCATTCGTTGGTTTGGAAAAAGCAGGAAAAAGCACCCTTATAAATGCAATAATCTCAAAGGATATACTACCATCTGATAATAAGAGGACTACATATACAATAACACGGGTGGAATATGATGAAAATCAGAGGGTAGAAGTTACTTTTTATAACGAAGAGGAGTTCAATAATGAAGTTTTTAGAAGATTGTTAAAAGAAATAGAATATCCTAATTATGAACGTCACACAATTGACACTGTTGAGAAGGGTGATATTGAAAGGTATTTTGAAAAACTTAAAAAAGAAAATCCTAACTTGTATAGTAAGCATGCGGACACTACCAAGAATGATATTCTTGAAATATTAGAAGGTAGGAAAGAGATAAAGAAGCTATTGGGAAGGGGTAAACTCACAAAAACTTTTGAAAACTTAGATGCTGAAACAAGGAGCTATATAACTGACAAGCACAAAAGTAGAGCGGTTAAGGAAGTAAGAATATACACTAATGCTTTGAAAGACATAAAGAACGTCATAATCCTTGATATGCCAGGTTTTGATTCGCCTACTGTAATACACTCCAAGTTTACAAAAAGTAAGATAGACCAAGCGGACGCAGTGGTGTTTGTAAAAGAGGCGGTCAAACCAAGTATTAACAGGGCAGAAGCGGAGATAATTAGAGAAGCAAGAGATGATGAAGGTGTTGCTTTAAAGGATAAGGTTTTTTATTTTTGCAATAAATCCGACATGTTTCGTAGTAAGGAAGAGCTTGAAAAAGTCAAGAAAGATTTCAAACAAGAGCTTGAGCGGTATAATATACTCAAAAATGACAGCAGAGTAGATAGGATAATCTATGGTTCTTCTCTTGCGGAGCTTCAGAAAAAGGGTGTATATGAGGGAGAAGAAGCATATAAAAAACTACAAGAGCTTGGCTTTGCGGATACAGGAATACAAACTCTATTAGACAGAATAAGAGAGTATAACCAAACAGAGAGAAAAGAGGTTCTCTTAGAAAGAATTCACAGGCGTTTTAGAAAAGTGGAATATTTTGTTAAGGAACTTCAAGAAAAGCTGGAAAGGATTGATATAGAAGAGATTCCTATGGATACGTATATGGAAAACTTTCTTGCCACTATAAGACAAAGTAGAGAATTAATAGAAAAGGGACTTAATGAATTTCATATCAAGAAAAAACATGAATTAGACAATGGAAATATATCAGAGGAAATCAAAAAAGAGTTGGATAGGATACTGGCTTCTGGGGAGCTTCTAAGTGAAGATAGAGTAGAAGACATTAAAAAGAAACTTGCCTTGCATACCTCTACAAAGGAAGAAAGACCAGATGCATTTAATAGAGAGCTGAGGAAGGAACTTAGCGATATCATAAGGAAGAGGATTTATTCAACCGTTCAAAAGCATATAGAATTGGACCTTAAAAAGGTAAGAGAAGATATAGAGAAGATTTTCTTAGAAGGTTTTAGGATGAATGAGATAAATGAGGCATTTTTGGAAGGATTACGTGAGCTCCTAAGAAAAAATAATGTAGACTTTTCTCCTGAAAAATTTGATTTTACGAAACTTATAGAAAGGTTTGGTGGAGATGTCATACAACTACTTATCCTAAATCCTCTTGCATCACAGGACAGAGAAAACAAGTTTAAGGAGATAGAGAAGGAGTTTTATAGCTTAATAGCCTACCATAAGGACTTTAATCCAGAAGAGCCACCTGCTAAAATGCGAATAGTTAATGTCTTACTTTGGCATGAGGATGATTTTGCACAGATAAAAGAGAGATTTAAAAAGATACTTGAGAAAAAAGACATACAGCTAAGTGAGGAAGAGTTTGAAGAGTGTAAGAAACTTATACTAAAAAGTTCTGACGCTGAAGAGCTTTTGAATAAACTGGAAACCAATAAGTATTTGGATAGTGATAATGTGAAAAAAACTATTGAGCAGTATATTAAGTCAGAAGCTACCAAAGAGAAAAAGAAGGAAAGAAAGATAGAGCCTCCAAAGAACTATGATGAAGTCATACAGGAGATAAAAAGGGATATTGATAACCTCAGAAACTTTCTCATAGATTGTGTCGTTAATGCTATAAACATAGAAAAGTTAGTCGTAAATCAGCTAACTTCTTATATAAATATGATTATTTCTTTGATTAAATCGGAGGATTTTGAGAAATTCGTCCGTAGAAACATGAAACATATAAGACCAGAGATATACAGAGAGGTTGGAAAGCGTGCAGAGGAAAGTGAGTTTTTAAAGGAATTAAGGCAAAAAGTAAAGGCTGTTATAAACTCTTTGGAGGGGAGATATGAATATAAAAGTAGTTAAAGTCAGAACCGATAAAGAAATGTATGATGCGGTATTGGAAGGTAATATTCCAGTATTGGACTCGGATAAAGAGCTTTATAAGATTTTAGAAGAGGTTGGGAAAAGTATAGATGATGATGAGATTAAGTATAATCTGAAGACTTGTAAGAATATACGCTTTAGTAAAGATTTAATGTTGTATGTAGATGGGGTCAAAGAGCGTAGTTTTAGAGAACTTTATGAGTTTGTTGAGTATTACTATAGAAATGAGGATATGTTTAAGAGAGATAGGCACGAAAATAAATTCAGAGATGTATATCTTGTCTTTGATTTTGACGAAGAAAAGGAAAAGGATACGGGAACGGTTAAGAAGTTAAAGGAAGAGTTCTTTGATACTATTCAACAGCTGATATACCTGGATATACACATGGATGTTTATACGAAAGGTTTCTTGGAAAAGAAGAGGATAGTGGAAGAGTTTAAGAAGGAGCGTTGGAAATTTGAAGAATTGGTTAAAAAGGCTATAGATGAGATTGATAGTCTGATTGCAAATACGAAGGATACTGAAGAGATAAAGAGCACAGCTTTGGAAAACTTGCATAAGATAGGAGAGCTACTATATAAATTGGAAAGTGAGATAAAAATAGCGATTTTTGCCACAAAAAAGACTGGTAAAAGCATGGTGGTAAACGGTTTAATTGGAGAAGAATTAGCTCCAACGAGCCTTGAGCTTCCAACTCCTTGCAATATTCTGTTTAAACCCATAGAAGAGAATAAGATTATAGTGCGTGATGAGAAGGAAGAAAGGGAATTTACTAATGCCTATGAAGTAAAAAATTATTTGAAAGAGAAATTTGAAAAAGTAAAGGAAGAGGGGTACAGAATACCAGATATTGAAATTTCATATCCATATAATATGTATAAGACTAAGAAATATATGATTTATGATACTCCTGGACCTGACCTTGCGACTAAAGAACAGAGTATGGGACATAGTGAAGTATATAAAACTGCTTTGAGTAATTCTGATGTTGCGGTGTTTATCATTGACTATACCAAATATGCTCAACAATCAGAGGTTGACCTTTTGGAAAGTATTAGAGAAGAGTTCAAAAACAGAGATATGGTTTTAATATGTGCGGTCAATAAGATAGACCAAGTTTTTAACGATGCTGACTCTGAAAAGATGCCTATTAGAATAGCGGACTTTATCCGTGCTAAATATAAGAGTATGGGTTATAGGAATATAATAGTTATTCCCATATCCGCTATGACTTATTTCTACATGCAAAAGTTGGCTAATAGATTTCCTGAGGTAAAGGGTGAAGATTTTGCTGGTGCTTTGGAGCGTATTAAGAGCATTATCAAGGCTAAAGAAGAACCTCAAAAAGAATACAAGACTTATTTAGCATTCATACGAAATATAGCAGGCAGTTTGGAAACCATTTATGACATAGAAGTCTCTTACGAAAGCATTATAAAGTTCTCTGGGTTTGAACTTTTTAGACGATACGTGGAACAAGTAGTCTTTTCAAAAGCTGAGGTTGATAGAGTCTATAATGTGATTACTAAAATAGGAATACACTATAATGCAATAAAGAACGAGATAGAGAACAGGCTAAATATTTTAAAAAGACATAAAAGTAGTATAGAGAATCTTTCTAAGGAAATTGAAGAGTTTGAAAAGGAAGACCTGAAGGATATAAAGCAGGAAATAGAAAGTCTAATAGAAGAATTACAAGGTAAGGAAAAAGAATTGAAAAAAGCTGTTAGGAGTATTCTGAAAAGCAGTTTTAAAAGAGCGGAGAAAAACTCTAAGGAAGCTCTTAAAAACAATTTAAAGGAGATTAGAGATAAGTTTTCGAATGATGATAAATACAAAGATATTATATCAAGCAGGACTACTCCGGATGAATTCCTTGAAGAGTTCAGAGAATCGTTATTAGAAGTAGTTGAAAATAGCTTGAGATCTACAGGCTTGGAGGAACACATAAAAGATGGAATAGACGCTCTGTTAGAAGAAATTTCCAAACAAAACGAAGATATCAATAAAGAAATAGAAGACTTAATTAATAAGCTAAGAGAAAAGGTTCTTCACTTGAATAAAAAAGCTAAGGAAATACTGTATGGAGAGGATAAAGCTATAGAAGAAGAGTTTAAGGATATGTTGAGTTTACCAATCTTTAAGCCTGAAATTAGTCTTAGTGAAATAGAGAGTTTAATAGAGATAATTCTTGAAGATTACAAGAATATGAGTGTTGACACTTTTGCATCTAACTTTAGAGAAAAGGTGAATATGGAAACTAAAGGATTTATAAATTGGCTGAGGAAACTATTTTTTAAGGAGGATATAGTAAGAGAGCTTAAAGAATATTTCGGAAGGGAATTTGAAGAAATTAAGGATAAGATTGAAGATATTCATGAAAATTACATAGGAGAACTTGAGGATAAACTGGAGGAAGAGATAGATAAGCTTAATTCAGAAATTGAAAAACATTTCAAAGATTTTAGAGGAATATTGGACGAATACTATAAATCAAGCTTTAGCGTTATAGAAAGGGTAAAAGAGGATGCAAAGAGAGAAGAAAAAGATAAGCAAAGGATAATAGATATGTTAGAGCGTGTATACATTAGTGTGAAACCGCTCAAAGATAGATTGGAAGCTATAGCACAAAGACAAAATTTATTGGAGGATAAATCAAAACACGGAGGTAAAAACAATAATGCTGAATAATACTATAAGCTTAGCTATAAGAGAAAGATATTACGAGAAGATACAGCTGAAAAATGATGAGCTTATTAGGTTCTTTAAAGCTTTTGATGAAAACATCTCCAGCGAAGAAAGACTTGCAAAAATAGAAAAATTTCTAAAAGATCTTGATGATAGGGTAAGGAGAATAACAGGAAAAGACTCTTTCTATTCGCTTTGCTTATATTTGATAAGAGAGCATTATAAAAAGGAAGGTAAAGATGTTAGTCTACAAAATATCCCAGAATTGACTGCAATATACATACTATATACCAGAGCAGGGGAAAGCATATTAGATACATTGAATATAGAACCTAAAGACAAGAAGTTTATATGGGAATTTATAAAGCTTGTTGGTTCATATCTAAAAGATGAAGAGGGGAGCAAATACGAAGAGCGTGTAGGAAAATATGAGGCTGAAATGAAACCTATAGAGACTATTAAGAAGGAAGAGAGAAAGAAAGCTGTTAGCATAAAGGATGTGTTAATTTTTATTGTTGTTGGTATTGGAGTTGCAACTATTACCATCCTAATTCTTAGTAGGTTGTTCCCAATATGAGAATATCTGAACTTACCCCAAAACAAAAGGACTTTCTAAAAAACCTCTTTGAGATTGAAGAACTTCCAGAGGATATGGAGTTGGAGGAGTTCCTTGCCTCAAGAGGCTGTAAGCTATACGAATGCCTAAGTTGTGGCAAGCTGGTATTTCACGATAATTATGAGTTTTGGAACTTAACGGATTGTTGTGATGACAATTCAAAGTTGGTAGAAGGTGGGCTACTCTGTGAGGTATGCTACTCAAGAACTCCAGAAAACCTAAAGCACTGGATATTTTTCAGACCTACTTACTACAAAGAAGTGAACTTTTTGCCTCCAAAAGGGAAAAACAAGCCAATAAAAGGACAACAGGAGGATATGTGATGGCATTGCATTTCCGCACCATAATCCCAAATTCTAAATCCGTAATCTTTTCTAAAATTTCATTTGCTAAAGAGCAAAGTTTGGTTTATAATAAACTCAACATAATAGTTGGGAGGATGGAAAGATGAAAAAGCTGGTTTTATTGATAGTCTGGGCTATATTCGTGTCTATACTATCTGGTTTAGGATACTATTATTACAGAATGAACTTTGCAAATATATTAATCAAAATCAAGCCAAGCGAGACTTATAGCTATAGTGTAAATCTAATTGAAGTAATTGATATGGATATACAACATGACGGTAGTTTATCTAAACAAGAAGAGGATACTCTTAAGCAAGAATTTAAATACTTTGTCCAAAAAGAACTGAAAGGTGCTATAAATGATATATCTGATTTTTCCGTTTTAATTGAATGTAAATTGAAATTTATACCTAAGGTCTTAGAGCAAAATTACATAAAAGAAGCTAAGGTTATGACAGAAAGATGCTATGAAAAGGTAGCTGGAAGAATTCAAGACTATAGCAATCGTGAATACGAAGTAAGCGATAAAAAAGCAGACATATTTAAGCCTTTAATAGATATACCTTATTGTTTAGATTTTTGCGATGGTAAAAAAATCAAGAAGGGGCAAACTATTGAAGGTATGGTTTATAGTAAGTATATTAATGAAAGGTTGAAAGAAGTATTTGATGACGGGGCTATTGCAACCAAGTTAGTTCCAGGGAAGCTTGAATATAAAGTTGAGGATATAGATTGGAATACCGTAAAATTGAAGTTATCTGGTTCATATGGTCCAATACAGGTAGAGGATAAGAGCCTAAAGGGAATTGGTATTTTGGAAGGAACAATATCAGGAAATATTTGGTATGATAGAAGGAAGAGAATCTTTACTCATTCAGAGCTCAACATACCAATGGTAGTCACATTTGAACTTTTTGAAGATACTTACGAGTATAAAATTAAGGGTAAAGTTATTATGAAGCTTTCACTTAATATTAAGGAGACGATGGATTTATCAAAATGAATTAGTGTGGGGACTCCTAAACTTCAGTGTAATAAAGATGCAGACCTTCCAAAAAACTCCTGTTGAAGAACTTCCAAAGGATATGGAGTTGGAGGAGTTTCTTGCCTCAGAAAACCTAACGACTGGATATTTTCACACCTACTTACTACAAAGAAGTGAGCTTTTTGCCACCAGAAGGTAAAAATAAGCCAACAAAAGGGCAATAATAAGGGCTATATTCATAATCAGTGGGGGAGAGCTATGAAACCGTGGGTAAGTATAGTTTCAGGAATAACTATAGATGGTAAAATAGCTCCTGCTAAAGGCGTGTCCTCTAAACACACTATGCCCTTGCCTTTAAAAGTGAGAGTATACCTGCACACCTTGAGGTCAAAGTTTGATGCCATAAGTGTGGGATGCAACACGGTAAGGCTTGATAATCCACTCCTAAGGGTAGAATACACGGAGGGTAAAAATCCTATAAGGGTTATACCGTGCAACAGGGTAGATATATCGCCAGATATGAACGTCTTTAAACCCCCAGGTGATGCTATCTTGGTTGTTCCAGAAAATACAGACCGAAGGGCTTTAGAAGCCTTTATAAGGCAAGGGGTTAAAATCCTGGTCGCAGGCAGAGATAAGATAGACCTTAAGGTCATGCTTGGGAAACTTTACGAACTTGGAATAAAAAGCTTAATGGTAGAGGGTGGTTCAAAGCTAAATGGAAGTCTATTGGCTCTGTCTCTCGTGGATGAGCTTGTTATAATTCATCATCCAATGGTGGTATTTTCAAAGGATGCACCCTCTTTTGCGGAAGCAATGAATGTCCCTGTGCTAAACTTAAAACTTGTTAGTAGTGAAGTTATTGAGGGATACCTTATAACCCGTTGGATTCCGGAAGGGTTGGAAAACAGAAAGAGTGAATTAGAATATCTATATGCCTCTCATAAGGGACATTGAGGAGGTAAAGGAGTTTATAAGAAAAACCTCGCAGAAGACCGCCGTTTATGTGGGTTGTGATTCAAGGCAGGTTAAAAACCACACGGTCTTTGTTTCTGTGGTGGTTGTTCACATAGATTCCTGCAGAGGTGCAAAGATATTCTGGAAGGTGGACAAAGTGCCACGTATAAGGTCTTTGAGACAAAGGCTTTTAGAGGAGGTAAGTAGAGCGGTCTACCTTGCCCTTGAGATTTCTGAAGTGGTTGGCAATAGACCTTTTGAAGTCCATCTTGATATAAACCCAAACCCAGAGCATAACTCCAGTGTAATACTCAAGGAAGCCATAGGCTATGTGCTCGCCCAGGGTCTAAAGCCTGTGGTAAAGCCTCATTCCATCGCAGCTACTACTGTGGCGGACTATATTACCGGCAAATACTAAAACACGTATTCACCGGATATGAGCCTGTTATAAAAGCTTTCTGGCAAGAAGGCATGACGGTGCATGTCCGCAGAGTATAGCTTTGTCTGAACTCTTACCTCTCTGGAAGGCTCTCTTACGGGATATTTTTTAGAAGCTATGGACATGGTCCACCAGTATCCTGCGTATCCTGGTATTACCGCGGTGTAGAGGTCTACTATTGGGAAAACTTTCTTAAGAGCCTTTTGTATTCTTCTAACTATTTCAATGTGGTAGTGTATGGATTCTGTCTGACCCACGTATATGCCGTCCTCCTTGAGGGCTCTGTAGACATACTTAAAGAACTCCTCTGTGGTTAACACGTGGGCAAAACCCACCGGGTCTGTGGAGTCTACTATTATCACATCAAATTCATTCTCATAGTCTTGAATGTATTTGTAGCCATCCTCATTGAGGATTATTGCTCTTGGGTCTTCAAAGGCGACCGCCATGGTAGGTAAGAACCTTTTGGATACCTCTATAACCTCCTTGTCTATGTCCACAAGGACAGCCCTTTTAACCTCTGGGTGCTTAAGAACTTCCCTTAGAACTCCACCATCACCACCACCTATTATAAGAACATTTTCTGGGTTTGGATGGGCATAAAGTGGCACATGTGCCATAAACTCGTGGTAGATGAACTCATACCTCTCATCACACTGGGCTACACCATCAAGGATAAGGATTCTACCAAAGTGAGGCGATTCCACTACCATTATTTCCTGATACTCGCTTTTGCCATGATAAAGCACGTTGCTTATGGGATAGCAATGTCTTATGGGTGCATATGGGTCTCTTTCCATAAAGAAGGTGTCCATCATCGCTTTTCACCTCTCATTTTTTGAAGCATATTATAAAGCATAAGAACACTGTCTGGCTCAAGAGTTTCAACTCTGCACATGGGGTCAATACCTGCTTTTAGAAGTATAGTTTCTGGAACTTTATTCTTTAGAGCCTTTCTTCTCATGGAGTATAAGCCTACCAAGAAACCCTTATAGTCCATAAGGTCTAACTTTGGAAGCTCCTCTCTTCTGCTTAGCCTAATGAGTCCAGACTGCACCTTTGGGGGTGGCACAAAAAAGCGCGCGGGCAAGCTCATAAGATACTCAACTCTATAAAAAGTCCTTACAAAGGTAGAAAGCCAAGAAGCCCCCTTTTGAATTTTCTCCGCCACTTCTTTCTGTAGCATGTAAACTGCCATTGGAATGCAGGAATGGTGAAAAACCGTGTTTTCTAATATAAGACTTGCCACATTATAGGGTAGATTTCCCACCACTTTGAGGTTTTCTCCCAGAGAGCAAAGGTTAAACTTGGTGGCATCTTCTTTGTGAATAAACACTCTCTCCTCTTGTATGTCTCTATGAAGAATTTCTACCATCTGCGGGTCTATTTCTAAAAGATGAAGCTCTTTGAAGTTCTTTTTTAGGATTTCTTTTGTTAGGTTTCCAGTGCCTGGACCTATCTCAACCACTATGTCCTCCTCTTGGAGCTCCAAAAACTCCACTATGCGTTCAAGGACACCCTTTGCCACAAGAAGGTGTTGACCGAGATGTTTTTTGAGCTTCATGCCTTATAATTTTAGGCATGTTTCTTTTCCTCTTGCCATATAGCAGGCTTCAAAGGAAGTTGGTCTTTAAAAATTGTGATGATAGCAGGTTTACACTTGAGGAGTTTGAGCCTCTTGCAAGGTCTATTGAAAAGGAGTTTGTCAAAGACTACTCTCTCGCACCTTTGTATAGAAGATTTAGGAATGTTTTTTGGGAAAGT
>JAXSOX010000046.1:0-12245 GCA_037926525.1 Aquificaceae bacterium
GAGATGTTTTAGCTCAAACCTCCCTGAGTTATACCTAAGATGGGTTATTCCCGTGTTGTCCATGTGTATGTTCCAGAGGTTCTCAAGCCCAAGCCCAAGAGAAAGACACACAATAGCATGAAGAGTTCCACCATGTGCAACGATTAGAATGCTTGTGTGCCTTTCTTGAAGTATATCCATTAGAAAGCTCTCCACCCTGTTTTTGAAACTTTCCATATCCTCTTGAGTAGGCAGTGGATTTTCAACAGGATTGGAAAGCCAAGCCCTAAGAAGCTCACCTTCCTCTTCCATAAGCCTCCAAAAGTGCCTACCTTCGTATTCTCCAAAGGACATCTCCCTTATACGCTCATCCACTATAACCTCAAGACCAAGCACGTCCGCAACTGCAAGTGCGGTCTTATAGGCTCTTCTTTGAGGAGAGGAGTATATTATCTCTATACCTTTATCTGAAAGCTCTTGAGCAACAAGCCTTGCCTGAACAAAGCCCAGAGGAGTTAGGTCGCTGTCTAACCTTCCTTGAAATATACCCTTTTCGTTATACTCGCTTTGTGCATGACGCAGGAGGTATAGATTTTTGACCACAACTTAATTATTATAACTAAAGCACTATTCTAATAACACAGCCCGCATTACCTTTTACACTTCTATCTACTTCTATGTAGTTTTCCGTAAGGAGTCTATTCTCTTCTATTATGGTTGCCCGCAAGTTCTTTCCTCTGTGAGTTTCGTAGAAATTTTGTCTCTTTTCCTTGTCTAATTCCTTTAGGACTTTTACCCTTTTATCCTTTACAGAAGAAGCCACCTTTCCCTCCATTTTACTCGCTTTGGTAAAGGGTCTATCTGAGTAGGGAAAAACATGCATGTAGGCTATGGGTAGCTCCTCTAAAAGTCTGTAGGTTTGCTCAAAGTCCTCTTCTGTTTCTGTGGGAAAGCCCACTATAATGTCTGTGCCTATGGCGGATATGGGTCTTTTGCTTATTATCTTATCCACAATCCTTACATAATCGCTCACCGTGTATTCTCTCTCCATAAGTTTTAAGATTCTGTCGGACCCGCTTTGAAGTGAAATATGAAAGTGGGGTGCTATCTTTTCCTCTGAAGTTATAAGCTCCAAAAGCTCTCCTCCTATTTCGGAAGGGTGCATGGAAGAGAGCCTTATAAGTTCAATACCCTTGACTTCTATAAGCCCTCTTAGAAGCTCATAAAGACTTGTTCCCATGTCCCAGCCATATTGAGTTAACTGCGTGCCTGTTAGGACAACTTCTTGAAAGCCTTTTTGTGCCAAGAGTTCCACCTCTTTTATAACCTTCTCAGGTGGGACGCTTCTTACCTTTCCTCTCGCATAGGGTATTACACAAAAAGTGCAAAAGCGATTACAACCCTCTTGGACCTTTATGAAAGGTCTTGCCTTTTCAAAAAAGGTTATAAGGTCAAAGCTCTCAAGCCTTGACTGACGGAAGATGTTATCCACAAAGATATTTTTTCCCTTATCCTGCAAAAACTCCTCAACCAGCTCAACTATCCTGTGCTTGTGGGAGTTTCCCACTACCATATCCACATCCTGCATGCTTGATAGTGCCTGTGGGTTTACCTGTGCGTAGCACCCTGTGGCTACCACTAAGGCTTTTGGATTTTTTCTCTTTGCTCTATGTATTGCTTGACGAGAGGACCTATCCGCCTCTGAGGTAACGGTGCATGTGTTTATTATGTAAATGTCCGCTTGTTCTTGGTCGTTTACAACCTCGTAGCCTTTTGACTTAAAGTAGTTTGCCATAAGCTCCGTATCAAAGGCGTTGCTCCTACACCCGAGGGTTATGAGAGAAACCTTCATGACTTTTAAATATAATGCTTTGTTAGATGAAAGTTTTTGTTTCCGGCGGTGGCACGGGTGGACACTTCTTCCCTGCACTGGCACTCATAGAGTGCCTTCTTGAGGAGAAGATAGATACTGTTTTTGTGGGTTCAGAAAGAGGCATAGAAAAAAGGCTCAGCGACAAATTGCCGGTCCAAAGCCACTTTGTGCAGGCTTATCCTTTTATGGGTAGAGGTATAAAGGAGAAACTCATTTCTGTGTTTAAAAACCTCAAGGGAGCTTTGCAAGTAGCCAAGCTATTAGAAAGAGGAGACAAGGCGGTGGTCTTTGGAGGATATGCGAGCCTTCCTCTGGGTTTAGCCTGCCCTCTAAAAGGCACTTCCTTATACCTTCATGAGCAAAACTCTGTGCCAAGCAAGACCAACAGGCTACTATGGAGGTTTGCAAAAAGGGTCTTTATAACCTTTGAATACACAAAAAGATACTTTCCAAAGGAAAAGACTGTTAAGACTGGTCTGCCTGTTAGGAAATCCCTGTGGGAGGGTCTTAGTCTAAGCAAGGAGGAAGCACTCAAAAGGTTAGGTTTGGAAGACAAAATTACACTCCTTGTAGTGGGAGGTAGTCAAGGTGCAAGTTTCTTAAACCAGATAGCCCCCGAGGTCTTTAAAAAAACAGGTTGGCAAGGCATACACATAACTGGAGAAAGGGATTATGAAAAGTTAGAGGAATTTTATAAACAAAAAGGACTAAAAGTTTTAGTCTTGCCATTTAGTCATGAAATGCATATCCTATACAGAGCGAGCACTGTAGCTCTTAGCAGAGCGGGTGCAAGCACCATAACAGAGCTTTCTCTTTTCGGCGTGCCTTCCGTTTTTATTCCCTTTCCTCATGCAATTGGAGACCATCAGTATTACAATGCCAAGGAGATAGAAGACCTTGGAGGTGGACTCCTTTTAAGACAGGAAGAAGTAAGCGTAGAAAGGTTAGTCAAAGAAATAGAGCGTATACTCAAAGACCATGAGCTTTTCTCCAAAAACATAAAAGTTTTTGCCAATCCACTTGCCTGTGAGGAGATAAAGAAGTATATTCTTCATGAGGAGGGGAAATGAAGAGCTTGTTTCTTTGCTTACTATTCCTTTTTAGCCTCTCTTTCGCCCTCACGCCAGAAGAAGAGAAACAGTTGCTAAAAGATGTTGCGGAGATAAAGGCAACCTTAAAGGTGTTTATGGAGCAGACAGACAAAAGGTTTGAACAAATAGACAAAAGGCTTGAGCAGGTAGATAAAAGGTTTGAAGAAGTTAATCACAAGATTGAGATGATTCTGGTCTTTATGGGTATTCTCGCTGGCACTTTTGCCACCATGACTGCGGTAAATATAGGCTTTGCCATATGGGACAGGTTTGAAGCCTCTGGAAAACTGGCAAAAAGAGATGAGGAGCTTGCAAAATTCTTAAAAGAAAGAAATCTACTTTAAGGAGGGTATAAACATGGAAGTAAGAAAGGCGGTTTTGCCAGTAGCAGGCTGGGGGACAAGGTTTTTGCCAGCAACAAAAGCTATGCCAAAGGAGATGTTTCCTATAATTGACAAGCCTGTCATACAGTTTATCGTGGAAGAGTGCCTTGATGCTGGCATTGACAATATTATATTCGTCACAGGAAGACATAAAAGACCCATTGAACACCACTTTGATATAAACACAGACCTTGAAAAGCACTTAGAACAATGCGGAAAAACAGAGCTTTTGAAAAACATAATGGAGATAAGCAGGTTAATAAATCCCATATATATAAGACAAAAGGAACAGCTCGGACTCGGTCATGCGGTGCTTGTGGCAGAGCCTGTGGTGGGTTATGAGCCTTTTATAGTGTGCCTGGGAGACGTGATACTCAGAGATGAGGATAATGTGCTAAGAAAAATGATGGACGTATACAAGAGGTTTGGTAAAAGTGTAATAGCGGTCTTTGAAGTGGAGCAAAGGGAGGTTTCAAAATATGGCATTATAGATGGCAGGCATATTGAAAAGGACATATACATAATAGACGACCTTGTGGAAAAGCCAAAGCTTGAAGAAGCCCCCTCAAGGCTTGCCATAGTAGGGAGGTATCTCTTTACTCCAAGGATATTTGAAAAACTTAAGATAACACCACCCGGTAAGGGAGGTGAGATACAGCTTACCGACGCCATAAGACTACTTCTTGAAGAAGAAGCGGTTTATGCCATAAAGATTGACTCAAGGGTCTACGACACGGGAACACCTATGGGATACATACAGACCATCCTTGAATTTGCATTGCAGAGGGAAGACCTCAGGGAGGAATTGCTAAGGTATATAAAAGAGCTTACCATTGAGACCACTGAGGTATAATTTATAGCTATTATGCTGAGGCTATTCTTAGGACTTGCTATACTTTTCACATACATAGTGATGATATGGGGAGGAGCGGTAAGGTCCACAGACTCTGGGCTTGCCTGTCCCGATTGGCCCCTTTGCTATGGTAACTTTCAACTACCAAAGGAGACCTCCGCAAAGTTAGAAATGGGACACAGAACAGTCAGCGGGCTTGCAGGTATTTTTGTATTCCTTACCTTTTTCCTTTTATGGTTCAAATACAAGACCGCTCCAAAATCCGCAAAGATAGCATCTCTTGTTGCCTTGCTCTTTACCGTATCCGCTGCGCTTACAGGGATGAAGATGATAAGGTTAGAAGCTCCAAACCTCAAATATGTGTCTCATATGCTCCTTGAGTCCTTCCACATATACGAATCCATGATAATTCTTGGTGCTTTGGTTTTAACTTACAGATTTTTGCAAAGGGATGAAAACCCTTCTGGTGGTGTGCCTCTTTGGGCTTATGCCTTTGCCCTTACCACTATGATAACCGGTGTCCTTGTGCGATACACAGGTTCTGGTGAAGCCTGTGGTCATGAGTGGCCTACCTGTGCGGGAAAGCTAATACCAGACCTTACTAACTGGCAGGTTGCCCTTCAATTTGCTCACAGAAACATAGCCTATGTTACGTGGCTTGCCTTTCTTTTGGCTATGGTGTCTAACTTTAACAGGACAACCCTTACCGCTTTTGTTTTTATAAACCTTCAGTTCCTGTTCGCCATTTCCATGGTAGTATCTGGCTTTTTCCTCCCACTTGTGTTTCTTGACACTGCCATGGGCTTTTTCCTTTTTGCTTGGCTTACATACAACCTTCAACTTAGTAAAACTCCAGAGCCAAGGGTAAAACCTGCATGGTAAATAGGGCTGTGGTATACAGTAGTCTTATAAGGGATTACATAATCCTCACAAAACCTGGCATAGTCTTGCTCGTTCTAATAACAACTCTCACTGGCATGTATTTTGCCAAGAGAGGCTTTCCAGACCCTTGGCTCGTCTTTTGGACACTTCTTGGCACTGGGCTCGCCTCCGCGGGCTCTGCGGTTCTCAATCAGTTCTTTGACAGGGATTTGGATGCCCTTATGAGCAGGACAAAGGACAGACCACTGCCAAGCGGAAGCATACCATCCTCCAACGCCCTTGTCTTTGGCTTGTCTTTGCTTGTGCTTTCTGCGGTGGTAATGCTCCTTATGGTAAACCTACTTGCGACCTTTTTTGTTTTCCTCGCAGTCTTTTTCTATGTGGTGGTCTATACCATCGCCCTAAAGAGAAAAAGTCCTTTGGCTACAGAAATAGGTGGTGTTTCAGGTGCTCTTCCTCCCGTGATAGGGTATGCGTCGGTGAGAGGAGAGGTAGGCTTTGAAGCTCTTATACTTTTTCTCATAATGTTCATGTGGCAACCCCCTCACTTTTGGGTTTTGGCAATAAAGTATGCGGAAGACTACAAAAGAGCAGGAATTCCAACCCTTCCTGTATCAAAGGGAATAGAGCATACCAAGATAAAAACCCTAATATATACAGCGGGTCTTTTGCCACTGAGCCTATTGCCCTCAATCTACGGGATTGCAGGACACATATACTTTGTCTCCGCCCTATTCTTGAGTGGTCTATACCTTCTTCTTACCCTCAAGTTTGTCTTTTCAAAAAAGCCCAATGGTATGTTTCTGTTTTTCTACTCAATTCTATACATAGCTCTTCTGTTTTCTGTGATGGTTTTTGACATGAGGAGATAAACTATGCACAAAAAGTGGCTTTTGCTTTCTATTGTTTCTTTGGGTCTTGGTGGTTTGCTTGCCCTTGTGGCTGCGGTAGCGAGAACGCCGGCGGTATATAAACTTGTGCCTGCTGGATATTTCTACCACGCCATTATAGGACATGTAGACCTTGCCATAGTGGGATTTTTCCTTACTTTCACCCTCCTTTTGTGGCAATTAACCTTTAAAGAAGAGTTAAAAACACCCTTTTACCTTTCTCTAACTGGCATTTTCTTTATAGCCCTTGTTTCCCTTCTGGGAGTTGGCAAGGGAGTATCTAACAACTACCTTCCCACCATAGACCATCCACTATTCTGGCTCGGTGCTTTACTCTTTTTTGCCGGTTTTTGGCTCGGTGGCTTTGGACTTTTGGCAAGAGCTGAAAAGGGAATATTCTCAGAAAACCCAAGAGAGCACTTAGCATCAGTTTCTATCCTGCTTTCTATTTTTATGCTTCTTGCCTTCCTTACCTCTATACCAAAGGCAGGCTCAAGAGAAGAGCTCTACCTTTTTTACGAAAGGCTCTATTGGGCTCCGGGGCACATCCATCAGTTTATAAACGGTGTTATGCTCCTATACGCTTGGTATTACTTGTTTGAGATAAAGGGTGTAAGGCTTGAACTTGGAAGACTTAGATATGTGAGCTTTTTGTTTCTTTCCTTTTGCTTTATGTATGTGTTTATTCCCATAATTTTTGCAGACCCTGTTTCCGAAGGTGCAAGAAGACTTACAGACCTTGGATATGCGGTAGGGCTTGGTCTTCCCATTTTCTTCCATATATTTTTCTTGCTCAAAAACTTTAAGAAAGGCAAAGACCTATATTCCACAGCCTTTTTTATCTCTCTTGTCCTCTACCTGCTTGGTGTATTTATCGCCTATGCTGGAGTTCTGCCTTCCCTTGTGTCTTATTTTATTAACCCCTCAAGCGAATACATAGGAATGAAGTCAAACCTTAGCATTCCTGCCCATTATCATGGAGTAATAACCAGCCAAACCCTTGCCTTTATGACAATCGCTTACCACCTCTTCAAGGAACTGGGATATACCCAAAGGCTAAGCAAAATCTCCCTACCTCAAGTTTATCTATACGGCACTGGCATGGTGCTTTTTGTGTTGGGACTCTTTTTTGCAGGTCTAAGGAATGCACCAAGAAAAACCTATGGCACAGGCTTTACCGATGACCCAGTAGTGCTTATGTCTTTGGGTCTAATGGGTATTGGCACACTTCTTGCAGTTGCAGGTGGTGTTATATTTGTTCTCTACTCTCTTAAAGTGTTATTTGGTAGAAGTTCTTCACAATAGGATGTTTTGAATCTGTCTTTTCCGTGTCTCTTACAACCCTTACAGTTCTCATACCAGCGGACCTTGCACAGTCAAGCTCCTCTTCCAAGTCAGACAAAAACAAACACTCCTCTGGCTTTAGACCTATAAGCTCAGCAATTTTCAGATAAGACTCCTTTTCCTTTTTACTTCCCACAGAAGTGTCAAAAAAACCATCAAAAAGATAGGTAAGGTCTCCATAGTCTGTGTTTCCAAAAAAGAGTTTTTGAGCCTTTACAGAACCAGAAGAGTAAACATAGAGCCTATAGCCTTGCTCCTTCCATTCTTTGAGTTTCTTATAAGCATCTTCGTATATGTGTCCTTTTAATTCTCCTGACTTAAACCCCTCTTCCCATATATGCCCTTGAAGTTCCTTGAGAAGTGGTTCTTTTAGGTCTTTGTCTATCCATTCTTCAAAGGTCTTTACCGCAGTGTCAAGGTCTACGCTTCTTTGGAGTTTTTCCTCAAGTCCTCTTATTAGCTCCTTGACCTTATCCTCTTGCCAGTGAGCCTCAAGAAAACTTCTAAGCCTTCTCTTTGAGTAGGGAAACATAACCTCTTTTACATAGGATATGGATGAGGTTGTTCCTTCTATATCCGTTATAATTGCCCTTATCATCTTAGCTTCAAGATTTGGTCGTGGCTTGGTATTTTTTTGGATATGTCAGAGCCTGTGAAGTTCGCCACCCAACCATCAGGTATGGAGAAAAACCTAATAGCCTTAAAGAAAGGCTCTGTCCCCATATCAAACCAGTGCTTTGTGTTTGCAGGCACGCTTATGAAATCACCCTTCTCACACAAGACCACGTAGACCTTATCCTCGGGATGCAGATAAAAGGTTCCACAGCCGTCCACGAAAAACCTCACTTCAAAGTCTGAATGCGTATGTTCCGAAAGAAACATATTTCTTAGTTCTTCCTTTTTGGGATGCTCTGGTGTTAGACTTACCACATCAATGGACTTAAAGCCAAACTCCTTTACTATCCTCTCCACATCCTCCTTGTAGGCTTCGAGCACCTCTTCTTGACTTGCGGACCAGGGAAGCTCTACCTTTGCCTCCCACCTTTCAAAGCGTATGCCAATGGACGCAAGCCTCTGAGATATCTTTTCGTATTCCCTTTCAACCTCCAAAAGCCTTCCTTCCTCATCATAAACCGCAAGCAAGCTCATGTCAAACCTCCTAAGTTTATTATAGTTTAAACTCAAAAGTGTCTTTTGGTCCATCTGCACCATCCTTCTATTTACGTGGATTTTGTTTTTAAGAAGCACTCTGACAATAACCGTATCATGAGAGCTCTCTTTGCTATTACTCCCAAACTTCAAAAACACCCCCTTGCCCTTTACATGTCGGTTCAAATACACTACTTTTCAAACTTGAAAAAGACAGAAAGGTAGTCCTTCCCTATCTTGTATCTGTTTATAAGGAGTTTCTCTCTAAACTGCTTTGGTATCTTTTCGTAGGTTTCCGTAAGCACTACCGCAGGCATCACATCCAAACCCAAATACTCACCATCCCAGCTAAAAACTTCTAACTTTTGTAAATCCTCAATAACATCCTTTGAAAGCACTTTGAAAAAGACCCATTGTCTTGAAGTTTCCCTATCCTTTTTAACCTTACGGTCAACTTCAGAAAGTCTTACCTCTTGAGTCTTATTGAAAAAGAGCACCTTCTTTCTCTTGAGAATCTTAAGGATACCGTCTCTTATGTCAAATTCAAAACCCGAGTATGCCCTACTTAGCTCTTCAGCACTTAGCTTTATTTCAAGCTCGGCGTCTATTAGGTTGCCAAAGTTCAGTAGGTCTTCAATAAATATACCCATGGATATAAAATATATCTAAAGGGTTAAAAAATGGATAAGTGCAAACTCTATATAAAGATAGCGAGGGGGCTACCTCTCAATGACGATGAGGTCAAGTTGCTCGGAGAGATAATAAGGGAGGAGTTGAAGTTTCTTGTGAGAAATAACATACTGCCCACACCAAGAAATTACGAAAGGTGGTTTTTGGTCTTTTGCCATCTGCTTGAGAAAGGTGAGCTTCCTCCAGATGCGGAGATTGTGGAGCTATATCAGACCATATACAAAGATGAAAAGATAAGCGATGTGAAGTTTGATGTGGAAATGACTCTTGAAGTGCTTGGCAAGCTAATGGAGGAATTCCACAGGCTTATAAAGGAACACAAGGACTATGCGGATAAGAAGGAAGAGGAGTTGTCCAACATTGAAAAAAAAGCCATTGAAAGCGAGCTTACACCATTGATACTGGAACTTCTCATGCACATAAGGGACATAAAAGCTCAGAATGAAAGGTTCCTTAAGAAAATAGAAGAACAACAACATACGATAGAGGAACTTAAGGAAAGATTGGAGCAGGCAGAAAGAGAAGCAAACATAGACTACCTCACTAACACCTTCAACAGGCGCTCTTTTGAAAGGGCACTTAGGGAATCTTTTGAAGAGTATAAAAAAAGACAAGCAGTATTTTCCCTTGTCCTTATTGACCTTGATGGATTCAAAAGGGTAAACGACCTCTACGGGCATTCCGTTGGGGATTTGGTGCTTAGACGCATAGCCTTCTTACTTAGGCAAAACCTTAGGGCTAAGGATATATTGGCAAGGTGGGGTGGTGATGAGTTTGCTGTGCTTATGCCAGGGACGAAAAAAGAGCAGGCAATAGCGGTAGCGGAAAGGCTCAAAAAAGCTGTAGAGGATTTAGAAATAATCGTTGAAGGTGAAAAGGTTAGTTTATCCTTTAGCTACGGAGTGGTTGAATCAGAAGATAGGTTTTCCAGCGTGGAAGAGATGATAAAGGAGGCGGATAACCTTATGTATCAACATAAGAAGAGCAAAAACTCATAAGTTTTTCTTTATTTCTCTCTTGTATGCCCAGTAAAAGATTAGAGCTCTGAGGGTAGTTTCAATACTCATGAACACCCAAGGGACTATTGGGCTGGGTAGCAATTTCAGAAATATCATAGAGGGGATTATTCTAAAGAGCCAAAAAGAAGAGAGGTTTACCACAAGGGGTATGTGGGTTTTACCCATGCCTTTTAGAGAGCCTGAGAATATGCTGGCATAAGCCATCTGGGGTTGAGAGAGGGCTACTATAACAAGATAGTAAACCGCATAATTTATCACCTCTTTGTCTCTTGTAAATATGAGGGAAAATTGCTGAGGAAACAAAGCTATAACAAGTCCTATTAAACCCATTATAAGGGCAGTGGTATGTGCACTAACTCTCACGCCGTAGTCAAGCCCTTTAAAGTTCTTTGCTCCGTAGTTCTGTCCTGCTAAGGTGGTGGAAGCTATCATCATGCCAAAACCTATCATAAAGGAAAGGCTCTCTACTCTTAGTCCTATTTGATGCGCTGCGAGAGCCTTGTCTCCAAACTGGGCAACAAGACCCACAAAGATGTTAAAGGAAAGGCTTGTAAAGCCTCTCTCTATGGCGGTAGGCGTTCCTATGCGGAGCATTTGAAGGAGTATGTCTTTTCTTAGGCTTAATTTGATAGGAAAGGGTTTCCTGTGCTTTGCGTAAAGGTAGGCATAAAAGGCAAGACCCACTACTTCCGATAAGGCTATACCCCAGCCTGCACCTGCAACTTCAAGTCTTGGAAAGCCAAACTTTCCGTAGATTAGAAGGTAAGCGGAGCCTATATTGACCACATTCATAAGAAGGGCAACCTTGAAGGGTGTTTTTGTGTCTCCGTATCCGTTATAGCCTGCATATATGGCGTTGGTGATAAAGCCAATGGTTATAAAGAGAAATACAGGTTCTAAATATTCTCTTGCGAGGCTTACCACAGTTTGAGATGCTCCAAAGGTAAGCATAAGGTAGGAAACAAGCTCCTCACCCCAGAAGGTAAGAGGGAGTGCTATTAGGAAGGAAAGAATAATGCCCCATAGGAGTGCAGGTGATGGGTCTTTGCCAGCTCCAACCCTTTGGGCTACAAGCACAGATGTGCCTGTGTAGGCAAGAGCCATAAGGGAGTATATAAACCATAGCATGCTGGCGGAATACCCAACTGCAGCGACCGCAGAGGCGGATAGTCCGGAAACCAAAATTACAGAGAAGGCACTCTCTACTGTGTATAGCAAGTTTGACAAAATTATGGGGAATGCCAGCTTTAGAACTTTACGTGCGACCTTTAACTTACCTTCTGAAGGGTCTATGAGCACTCTGTTATGGGACATAGGTTCTCATTACCTGCATGGTTTTTTCGTAGCCAAGCTTATATAGCTCATCCGCTTTCAAAAGGCTAAGTGGTGAATAAGAGTATAGTTCAGGCTCTATTAAAACATTACATAGCTCCTTTCTTTTGTCTGCGTTAGACCTAACCGCCAAAAGGAAACTCCGCACAAGAACTTGAAAGATATTTCCCACCTTTTCCAGTGGCGTATTTGGGTTCACATCAACACCCACGAGCAACCCTTCCATCCCAAGAAGAGGTTCAACAGGTAAGTTGTTGGTTATGCCACCGTCTACGAGAAGGTAATTCTTATACCTTATAGGTTCAAATATGCCAGGTAAAGCACAGCTACCTAACAAAACTGGAAACAGGCTCCCACTTTTAAAATACAAGGTTTTACCACTCTTGAGGTCTACCGCACCGATAAAGAGCCTTCTCTTTAACCCTTCTATACTGTCTGTAGAAAGCATATTCCTAAGATACTTTTCCGCATCCCTAAGGGATATTAGCCCAAGCCTTGGCACAGTGGGTCTAAGGTATCTGAGCCAGTCCCTTGACTTTACAACCCTTAGCATTTCTTCTGGAGTGTATCCATCGCAGTAAAAGGCACCCACCAAAGCTCCAGCACTTACACCGCTCACCGCAGATATCTCAAAACCCAGCTCCTCAAGAGCCTTTATTACGCCTATATGTGCTATGCCACGAGATGCTCCGCCAGAAAGTGCAAGGTTAACCTTCATGTATTAAAAGGATAGTGCAAAAACAGGCAATCCCGTCTTCTC
>JAXSOX010000047.1:0-11923 GCA_037926525.1 Aquificaceae bacterium
TGATGATTGCATCAACTACTTTGGCTGGACAGAATTATGGTGCAAAGAATTTCAGAGGGCTTGACTACGGTGTGAGAGTTAGTGCCCATACCACCGCCCTTATAATGGGTTTAATAGGACTTCTGATAGCCCTATTTCCTCAGTATTTTTCCCTCATATTTACAAGAGACAAAGAGGTTATAAGCTATGCGGTTTACTATCTTGTTATAGTTGCCCTCTCTCAGCCTCAGATGGCTTACGCCAGCATATTCTCAGGCTCTCTAAAAGGCATGGGTAAAACCCACATACCCCTTGTGGTAAACTTATCTTCTTTTTGGCTCTTTAGAATAATCCCCTCTATGATATTTCTGAAATTGCTACCAAGCCCAATAGTCCCTTGGGTGTTCATGAGTATTGAAACTACCCTCAGGGCTCTAATCTTTTACTGGGCATACAAGAGGGAGATAAGGAAAAACTTATGAGTTTTTGCTTTTCTTTTGATGATACATAAGGTTGTCCGCCTCTTTTATCATCTCTTCCAGGCTGGAAAACCTGTCCTCTGACTCAACCACTCCGTAGCTAAAGGATAAACTAACCTTTTCACCCTCAACAACTACTTCTAAGTCCTCTACAGCCTTTTTAAGCCTTTCCGCTACAGCTATTGCCTGCTCCCTTCTCGTCCCTGGCATAAGCACAGCAAACTCATCACCTCCCCACCTCGCTAGTATATCCTTAGCCCTAAGGTTTTGCCTCAGTAAGAGGGCTATGCGTCTAAGCACCAAATCCCCAGCGGAATGTCCATAGAGGTCGTTTACCCTTTTGAATCCATCAAGGTCAATAAGGACAAGGGAAAATATGGCTTGTCTTTTTTTATACTCCTCAAAAGATTCCCTAAGTGCCCTTTCAAAGGACCGCCTGTTGAAGGTGTTTGTAAGATAGTCTATATTCGCCTCTGTTTCCGCTTGTTCCAGTCTTTCCTTAAGTTCCTCTATCATATGTTGTTGTTCCTCTATCCTCTTAAGGAACCTTTCATTCTGAGCTTTTATGTCCCTTATGTGCATGAGGAGTTCCAGTATCAGTGGTGTAAGCTCGCTTTCAATGGCTTTCTTTTCAATGTGGGACAGCTCCTCTTCCTTCTTATCCGCATAGTCCTTGTGTTCCTTTATAAGCCTATGGAATTCCTCCATTAGCTTGCCCAGCACCTCAAGGGTCAATTCCACATCAAACTTCACATCGCTTATCTTTTCATCTTTGTATATGGTCTGATATACCTCCACAATCTCCGCATCTGAAGGGAGTTTACCCTTTTCAAGCAGATGACAAAAGACCAAAAACCACCTTTCGTAGTTTCTTGGTGTGGGCAATATGTTATTTCTCACAAGAAACTTCAACTCCTCCCTTATTATCTCCCCGAGCAATTTGACTTCATCGTCATTGAGAGGCAGTCCCCTCGTTACTTTTCTATAGAGTTCGCACTTATCCATTTTTCCCCCTTAAACTTAAATATATTTTATACCCATGGGTATATTTATTGAAGACCTTTTGAACTTTGGCAATTTGATAGATGCGGAGCTTGAAATAAGGCTTACCGCAGAGGAGCTTGGCAAGGCTTACCCCGACCTTAACTTTGACATAAGGGATGGCATACTCAGGATACTCACAAGGAAAAAGGTGCTTTTTATGAGCAAGAGCCAAGAGATAAGGCTTTCGGATGCGGACTGCACCGTGAGGAAGGACAGAGAAACCTCAAGACAGTGGGCTTTCTTTAAGATGCTTTCAAGGGATGGACTTGAGCAAGTGCAGAAGTTGGAGGGCTTTAGCAGGGAAGGTGAATACCTGGGCATAGATGTGATGAAGGCTGTGGTGCTTACCGACACCTATGAGAAAATACCAAGGCAATTTAGAGACAAGCTCCTTATAAGCAGGTGCAAGATAGGCAGGGACTACCTTTCTGTCTTTTTCAGGTTTGAAAAGTAGTGTATAATCTCTTAAAAGTTCTGGAGGATAAGGATGGCAAAGGTTTATTATGACCAAGATGCAAGCCTTGAACCCCTGATTGGAAAAACTGTTGCCATACTTGGTTATGGAAGCCAAGGGCATGCCCATGCACTCAACCTCAGAGACAGCGGTATAAGGGTGGTTATAGGTCTCTATGAGGGCAGTAGGTCTAAAGCAAAGGCCATAGCGGATGGCTTTCCTGTTTTACCGCCAGAGAGGGCAACCCAAGAGGCGGACATAATAATGTTCCTAACTCCAGATACAGTTCAGCCTCAGCTATACAAAGAGAGCGTTGAGCCCTTTCTTGACAGCTCAAAGAGCCTTGCCTTTGCTCATGGGTTCAACATACATTTCAGACAGATAGTCCCACCAAGGGATGTGGACGTGTTTATGGTGGCACCAAAGGGTCCAGGACATCTTGTAAGGTGGATGTATGAAGAAGGCAAGGGAGTTCCAGCTCTCATTGCGGTCTATCAAGATGCCTCTGGCACCTGCAAGGAAAAAGCCCTTGCATACGCAAAGGCTCTTGGTGCTACAAGAGCTGGTGTTATAGAGACTACTTTTAAGGAAGAAACGGAAACAGACCTCTTTGGAGAACAGTCAGTTTTGTGTGGTGGAGTTACTGCACTTATAAAGGCAGGCTTTGAAACCCTTGTAGAGGCTGGATATCAGCCAGAGGTTGCCTACTTTGAATGCCTTCATGAGCTAAAGCTCATCGTAGACCTCATATACCAATATGGAATAGCAGGTATGAGATACTCTATCTCTGACACCGCCAAGTATGGAGATGTGACAAGAGGAGACAGGATATACAATGCGGTCAAGCCTCTCATGAAGGGTATATTGGAGGAGATACAGAAGGGAGAGTTTGCCAGAGAGTGGATTTTGGAAAACCAAGCAGGAAGACCAGTCTTTAATGCCTTGCTTGAAAGGGACAGGCATCATCTTATAGAAAAGGTGGGTGAAGAGCTAAGACGCATGATGCCTTGGATTACAGGAAAGGAGCTTAAATGAACCTCACAAAGAAAAGGGAAAGCCTTAGGAAGGTCTATCAACCAGTGGGTGTTGCCCTCTATAGGCTTCACCTTCCGCCGAACTTTATAACTCTTCTGTCGGTTGCACTTGGCATGGCTTCTGCATATGCCTTCTATCATGGGAAGTTTCTCACCGCTGCGAGCCTTCTTTTGCTTTCTGGTCTCTTTGACCTTGCGGATGGTATGGTGGCAAGGCTTTCAGATAGAGCGTCAAAGTTTGGAGCGGTTTTTGACTGGCTTGCGGACAAGTGGGTGGATGGCTTTGTATTGGGAACTGTGGGATACTTTTACGCAGGACCCCTTACCGCAATAACCGTGGTGACCGCATCCATGCTCCACTCCTTTATAAAGCCCGTGGTATACGCAGAAATAGGCTACGAAGAAAAGGTCAAGGGTAAGATAAGAGACCCCCTTGAAGGTGTGGGCTTTTTTGGAAGACCAGAAACACACATTACGCTCATTATCTTTACGATTCTGGAAAGGTTTCATGCACCCCTCGGTCTTGAGTTTGGAATAAAGCTCATAGCGGTGCTTACTATGGCTTCCTTGCTTTTAAGAATTTTATACCTGTATAAGCACTATGGGAGGGAATACGAATGAGACCTTACGTGATAATCGTCTCTGAGGTAAGCGTGGACGGAAAGCTAACCCTATACAGGGGCGCCTCCAGTAAGGAGTTAATGACGCTAATGGACCAAGAAGCCTATAGGTATCTACACGAAATAAGGGCAAAGGTGGACGGTATAATGGTAGGGTGTGAAACAGTTAGGACAGACAATCCCAGCTTGACCGTTAGGTATGTGGAAGGACAAAACCCTACAAGAATAATACCCTGCTCCACAGCCAACGTACCGCTGGATGCCAACATTTTCTCAAAGGATGCACCAACCATAATAGTTACCACCAAAAGAGCCCCAGAGGAGAAGTTACAGAAAATAAGGTCTGTGGGCGCGGAGGTGCTTGTGGTAGGGGAAGACCTTGTGGACTTTGAAAGGCTTATGCCTATTCTCTATGAGAGGGGGATAAAGAGCCTTATGGTAGAAGGCGGTGCTTCTATAAACTGGGAGTTTATCAGAAGGGGCTTTGTGGATGAGATAAGGCTAATACATTTGCCAGTGATAGTGGGTGGAGAAAATGTTCCTACTCTCGTGGGTGGTGAGGGCTTTAAGAGCTTAAAGAACCTACTCCATCTTAGGCTCAGGTCTCACTTCAGAAGAGGTAGTCACCTCATAACTGAATGGGAAGTGGTCAAATAGCTACTTCTCTTCAATTATAAGGAGCACCTCGGGGCTGAGACTACCGTTTATAAAAACACCTTCTCTCACAAAAAGCCTCTTTACCACACCCCTCACAGGAGACGCTATACTGCAATATTCTATAAGTCTTTCTGTTCTCTGGAGCTGAGCCTTGAGGGCTTCGTACTGTGCAAGCTCTTTTTCATATTTGCTTTTCCAGTCTTCGTATTCGCTCCTTGAAAGAAGCCCTCTGTTAAAAAGCTCTTCATACCTTTTGAAATCCCTCTCCACTTTCTCAAGGGTCACCTTCTGAGAGTTGACCTGAGCCTGTAGGGTATCTTTCTGAGTTGTGTAAAGAATGGGGTCTATCCGCACGAGCACTTCTCCCTTTTCCACCCTCTGACCTTCCCTTACAAAAACCTTCTCTACTTTACCCTGCACTATGGCGGAGACCTTCACTTCCTGAGCCATCAAAAGGTTTATGAAAAACAGAAGCAGGGTCAAAGTCCTCATAGTGTCATACTCTCCTTAAAGACTTTCTCAAAGTCTTGTGGGTCTTCGCAAACCACAAAAACTTCTTGCACGGACGTGCCCATCTTATACAGGAGCTTGTAACCTGAATTGGTTCTGTATTTTAGAAAAAGCCCCTTTGAACCTCTCCCTCCGTTTTGCCTGCTTATCCTCCCAGGTATTATGGATTTCACACAGTCCATGCGAGATAGTCTTTCTAAATACTCCTCCAAGCCCTCTAAGAGGTGATGTTCTAATTTTACTTTGGCTTTTCTGTGCTTTGCCATAGTTTAAAATTATATGGTGGTTTTTGCAAACAGGGAAGAAGCAGGTAAGTTGCTTGGAGAGCATCTCAAGACTCAGGGTCTTGAGGTTGACTTAGTTCTTGGCATTCCAAGAGGTGGTGTTGTAGTGGCAAAAGAGGTTTCAAAGGTTCTCCATGTGCCCATGAGCCTTCTAATAGTGAGAAAGCTCGGGGTTCCTTCAAATCCCGAGCTAGCCTTTGGAGCCATAGACCCAGAAGGTCGCATATACACGGACAGATGGACCATAGAATATTTTAGGCTTTCCCAGGAGGAAATAAAGAGAGTGGCGGAGGAGGAGCTAAAAAAGATAAGGGAAAGGGAAGAAAAGTTTTTAAAGGGTAAGGAACTGGATGTAAGGGATAAATCGGTTCTTGTAGTGGATGATGGGATTGCTACAGGGCAGACGGTTATAGCTGGGGTGGAATATCTAAAAAGAAAAGGTGCAAAAAGGGTCTTAGTGGCTGTGCCTGTATGTCCGCTGGAAAGCATGAGGAAGCTAAAAGAACATGCGGATGAGGTTTATTGTCTGCATACCTCCGAGAGCGGTAGCTTTGCGGTTGGCATGTTCTATAGAGACTTCAGGCAGGTGGAAGACTCAGAAGTAGAGGAGCTTTTGAAAGATGGAGTTCTTTGAGGTTCTAAGAAGACGACATTCCATAAGAAGCTACCAGAAAAGACCTGTTGAAGAAGAAAAGATAAGGGCTATAATGGATGCGGTAAGGAGTGCACCCTCTGCGGGGAATCTTCAGGCTTATGAGGTGTTGGTAGTTCTTGATGAAGTTAAAAAGACAGAGGTTGCCCGCTGGGCTCTGAGCCAATGGTTTATAGCGGAAGCTCCTGCGGTCTTTGTCTTCTTTGCCAATCCTTCAAGAAGTGCGGTAAAGTATGGCAAAAGGGGTGCGGAGCTCTACTGCATACAAGATGCTACCATAGCCTGTGCCTACGCTCAGCTTTCTGCGGTAGCACTTGGATTAGGCACCTGTTGGGTGGGTGCTTTTGAAGAAGCGGGACTAAAAGCCTCCCTTTCCACACCCAGGGAGTGGAAGCCCATAGCTATCCTTACAGTTGGATACCCAGCGGAAGAACCAATACCGACACCAAGGAGAAGCATAGAGGACATATTCACCATAATTTAGGTTGCCAGAGAGGAGAAGGGTAAATATATTTTAGAAAGTTATGGGGTCAGAAGTTAGAAACTTTGATAAGGGCAGTAGATCACACTGCATAGTATGTCAACCTCTAAATCTCGTGGAATGCATAATATCCAAAAGGATTATACATACAGGAGGTTTTGGATGATATACAAACAGCTCATGAAAAAGCTAATTGATGTAAGTGAAAAGGGCTATGTAACCTACGACGAAATCAACGAGCTTCTTGGACCTGAGCTTGTGGATACGGAGCTCTACGAAGAGATAATGGACTTTCTTCAGGAGAGAGGAGTAAAGATAGTGGAAACAGAAGAGTCTGTGGAGGAGATGGAAAAGGAAGATGCCTTTACCGTTTCCACCGAGAGCTTACTCCTTACGGGTAAAGATGGAGACCCGGTAAGGCTTTATCTTAAAGACATGGGTAAGATACCTCTCCTCAAAAGGGAAGAGGAGATAATGTATGCAAAGCAGATAGAGATGGGAAGAAAGGTAATGAGAAGGGGGCTTTTAAGAACCTCTTTTCTCATTGACAGGGTTTTGAGAGATTGGGGAGAGGTATGCAATGGCAAGCTAAAGGCTACAGACCTTATGGATACGGTAGATGACAGTAAGACCATAGAAGAATACGAAGAAAGCCACGAGCATTTAGAAAGATACTTCATAGAAAAGGGTTTTGAGTTGGCAAAGGCATACAAAGAAGCCCTCTATTGGAGAGATTCCTACCTTTTCTACGCAACGCCAGAATACAAAAAGGAATATCTAAGAAGACATGCTAAGATGAACAGAATCCTCAAGGATATGAAACTCAAGCATTCCAAGTTTGAACGAATTGCGGATGAGCTTTTAAACCTATACAACAGATACACACGGAAGCTAAAGGAGTTTGAGGTAAGGAAGAAAAAGTTAGAAGGCATACATCCAGACATAGAAGAGCTCGTGCGGAATTACGACCAAGACGAAACTCTACAGAAAAAAGCAGAGAGGGCAGGTTATGGCTTTGCAAGGTTTCAGATGCTTAGAGATGAATATCTTACCCTCAAGAGAGAAATAGAAGACCTTAGGCGCGAAATGGGCATTCTCCCAGAGGAGCTTCAAAGGGTCATACACATAATAAGAGAAGGCAGGACAAAGGTCACTCAAGCAAAACAGGTGATGGTAAAATGCAACCTCAGACTTGTAGTTTCCATAGCCAAAAAGTATGTGAACAGAGGTCTTCACTTCCTTGACCTTATTCAAGAGGGCAACATAGGGCTTATGAAGGCAGTGGATAAGTACGACTACAGAAAAGGCTACAAGTTTTCTACCTATGCCACCTGGTGGATTCGTCAGGCAATAACGAGGGCTATAGCAGACCAAGCAAGAACCATACGCATACCTGTTCACATGATAGAAACCATAAACGACATAACAAAGGCACACAAAAAGCTCTTCCAAGAGCTTGGTAGAGAGCCAACCGCAGAGGAAATAGCTAAGTATCTTGGTATATCACCAGAAAAGGCAAGAAAGGTGATGAGAGTATCCCAAGAACCCGTATCCCTTGAAACACCTATAGGAGACGACGAAGAAACCCATCTGAAAGACTTTATAGAAGACAAGAGTGTCCCATCGCCCGAGGAGCAGGTTTCAAGGAAACTTCTCAGAGAACAGCTCATAAAGGTGCTAAGCACCCTTGGTGAGAAGGAAAAGGAAATTCTCATGTATAGGTATGGGCTTGTGGACGGCATAGAGTATACCCTCGAGCAGATAGGCAAGATGTTTAACGTAACAAGGGAAAGGATTCGTCAGCTTGAGACGAAGGCAATAAGAAAGCTAAGACATCCCGCAAGGGCTAAGTATCTGAAAGACTTTGAGCTTTAAGCCTTTTGTATAGCTCTACGAGGACCGAAAAGTCCTCGCCCCCCATGCCTAAATATTTTGCGAGGGCGTATGCGTTCTTGACATTTTGAAGGCTAAAGCTAAAAGCCCCCAAGCCCTTTACCATATCTTCCGCATAGTGCAGGTCTTTGTGTATAAGGTCTACAGAGAAGTGAACGGAATAATCGCTCTCAAGGAGCTTCTTTTTTTTCACTTCCAAAAGATAGGACTTTCCCGCACCGCTCTCAAGCACCTCTATAACCTGCTCCCTGCTAAAACCAGCCAGCTCCCCGATGGCTATGGCTTCAGAAAGCACCTGCATAAAACCACCAAGCACCATATTGTTTATGAGCTTTAGCTTGCTGGCATCTCCAGCCTCGCCCACATAGAAGATATTTCTGCAGAACTTTTCAAAGATAGGCTTGTTTTCCTCAAACCTCTGTCTATCGCCACCCACGAGAACCGTAAGCTCACCCCTCTCAGCAGGTATCACACTGCCCAAAATAGGGGCATCAAGGTAGTAAGCTCCCAATTTTCTAAGCTCCTCGTAAGCCATACGGGCATAGCCGTAATGGTTTGTAGTCATATCCACTATGGTTTTGCCCTCCACACCGCCCTCTACAAGACCGCCCTTTCCAAATATGACCTCCTCCGAGGCGCTTGAGTCAAAGACTATTAGAAAGACCCTATCCACCTGTTTTATGAGGTCTGCAGGGCTTTCAGCTACAGGAAGCCCCAGCTCAAGGGCTTTTTCCTTTGTCCTGTTCCAGAGCAAAACCTCAACGCCTTGCTTCACGAGCCTTTTCACTATTGCCCTTCCAAGGTTTCCGAGCCCTATAAAACCCACCTTCATAGTAAACTCATTATAACAGGGCTTGCAGATTCCCAATCCTCGTATGTGAGGCTCACATAAGCCCTCTCAGAGTCAGACATCACATCCTCCTGCATGCCTCCAATACTTTCCACTAGTCTTTTTAACCTATCTGCCTTTTCCTTTGGAACGCTTATGGTGTAGGTCCTGCCAGCCCAGCCCTCGTAGCTCTTCTCAAGGTATATGTCTATCCATATGTCCCCAAACTCGTAAGAGAGCATAAAACCCATAGGCTGTGCAAGACCGAGGATTTTTGCCACCTGTGATATGTGAAAATCCAGCTGGTCCATATTAAAATCTTAGCATGAAGTTTTTTATCCTCTCCATATTTGGCAAGGACAGACCGGGCATAGTGGCGGGAGTTTCAAGAGCCTTATATGGGATGGGCTTAAACCTTGAAGATTCTTCAATGACAAGGCTCAACGGTGAGTTTACCATAATGCTTATAGTGGCTTCTGACAGGGATATAAACGCAGAGGATATACTCCAAAACCTTCAAGAGGTAGGGCAGGAATACGAGCTTTTTATGGTATGTAGGGAGTTAGAGGAAGTGGTATATCCTAAGGCGGAAGCTATTTATAGGATTGTGGTCTTTGGCTCTGACAAGCCTGGGATAGTCTATGGGGTATCTTCAGTCCTTGCAAACCTTGGCTTAAATATAAGCGACCTTAGAACGGAAAAGGCAGGAAACCTATATGTGATGGTTATAGAAGCGGAAGGGCGAGAGGATGTAGAGGGTATTTTGAAACTTGAGCTTGAGAAGTTAAAGGACTTGTTGGGTGTTGACATAAGCGTGGAGAGGGAGGAAGAGGAAAGGCTATGAGAAGGCTAACCATAATAACCTACCCAGATGAAAGACTAAAAACCCCTTCCCTTGAGGTAGTTTCCTTTGACAAGAGTCTTGAGAGCTTCATTGAAGACCTTATATACACTATGAAAACCTCTCCTGGATGCGTGGGCATAGCATCTCCGCAGGTGGGGGTTCACAAGAGGATAATAGTGGTGGATACATCTAACTCTAAGCATAAGGAAAACAAGCTAAGCCATGGGCTGATGGTGTTAATAAATCCTGAGATAATCCAGCATGACGGCGAGCTTGTTGTAAGAGAGGGTTGCCTAAGCGTGCCAGACTACACAGGCAATGTAAAAAGGCATTATTGGATAAGGGTGAGGGCCCTTGACCAAAGGGGAAACCTTGTGGAGTTTGATACAGAGGGCTTTGAAGCAGTGGTTATTCAGCATGAAATAGACCATCTTGATGGTAAGGTTTTTATTGAAAGACTTGTTTCTCCCAAAGACCTATTTAGAAGGAAGGTCTATAAGTAATCGCTAACTTTTCTCAAACTTGACAAAGGTCATAATATGGTCTATAATGTTAATTATAACGCTAAATTGGAGGTAAAATCATGAGAATGAAACACCTAATATTAACTGCGGTGGTCGGGCTTATGCCCTTTGTAGGTATGCCCTCATGGGCTCACGAGGGACACATGCATCAACATCACACTCAGGCTCAGGATAACATAACCGTAGTAGTTAACCTAACAAGGGACAAGGCACCCTCTGCGGTTATGGCTATAAGGTTTGCCACCGTATCTCTTGAAAGGGGTAATCCAACTATAATTTGGCTTAACTCTGAGGGCGTAAGGCTTGCGGACGCAAAGGCAAAACCCTCTCAGGCAAGCAAGATGCTTCAGGAATTTATCTCAAAGGGTGGAAAGGTCTATGTGTGTCCGCACTGTGCCAATATGTTAGGGGTCAAGGAGCTTGTAAAGGGTGCAGAGTTTGGCAAGCCTGATGTGGTTTTTGGGCTACTCTCTGAGGAAAGAGTGAGAGTTATATCTTGGTAAGGAGGTAAAGTATGAAGAAGGCACTTCTTTTAGGGGCGGTTCTTAGCTTTCCAGCCTTTGCACAGGAGGTGTTGCTAAAAGAGGTTGAGGTAAAGGGCAAAAGGGAGACCTTTAGAGATAGCCTTGAAATAAGAGAGGTGCGAGAATCCTTTGCGAAGGATGTAGGTGAGGCACTAACAAAAATTGATGGACTTCACAAATTCAGAAAAGCTGGCATTGCCAACGATGTGGTCATAAGGGCTTTTCAAAGGGATAACATAAACGTGCTTATTGACGACACCGAGGTTCACGGTGCCTGTCCCAATAGGATGGACCCGCCTGCCTTCCATGTGGACTTTTCTGAGGTGGAGAGGATAGACGTAGTAAAGGGACCCTTTGATATAAGACATCAAGGTTCGCTGGGTGGTCTTGTAAACATAGTTACCAAAAAGCCAGAGCAGGGCTTTAGGCTAAGGCTTAATGTCACTGTTGGTTCTTTTGATTTTAGAAACTTTTCCCCTGTCATATCTTACAGGGATGAGAGGTTCTACGGACTTGCGGGATACTCCTACAAGTATTCAAAGCCTTACAAGGATGGAGATGGCAAGAGGATAACAGAGTATGCCAACTACAAACCACAGTATGTAAACTCCAAAGCCTTTGAGATAAATACCTACTGGACTAAGTTTGGCTTTAAGCCCTTAGAAAACCACGAGTTTGAAGTGGGTTATACAAGGCAGGATGCAAGGCATGTGCTATATCCAGCCCTTATGATGGATGCGGTATACGACAAAACGGATAGGTTTAACCTGAATTATAAGGTGGGGAAGATATCAGACCTGCTTAAATCTCTTGACTTTCAGTTTTACTATACGAAGGTAGACCACTGGATGGATAACAGGTATAGAACCTTTACGGGAACTCCATCAGAACCTTACTCTATGGCTACGGATGCTCAAACAAAAACCTATGGCGGAAGGATAGAGGCAAAGGTTGCTGACTTTACTTTGGGGCTTGAAGCCTACAAGAGAAACTGGGATGCGGTAAACTACATGTGGAACCAAACTGCTGGAACCTATAGAAATCAGTTTGTTATACCAGATGTAGATATAACCAACATAGGCTTCTATGGAGAATATAAAAAGTCCCTGACTCAA
>JAXSOX010000048.1:0-11606 GCA_037926525.1 Aquificaceae bacterium
TGTATATGATATCCATTACCTTGTGATGTGGGTTTAGCTCTTCGTAATTAAATATAGGTGGGTCTTCATTCTTTAAGCCAAGGGATGTGGTGTTGACGATAAGCTCTGCTTCCTCTAAAGCTTCTTCTGGCTTTTTTACATGCATACACCCGAACTCTTCGCAAAGCCTTTTGGCTTTTTCTTCTGTCCTGTTCCAAAGGAATATCCTTGCACCTTCAAGTTTTAGGGCGTATAGCACCGCCCTGGCAGACCCACCCGCACCAAGGACTAAGACCTTAAGGTCTCTAAGATTGGGAGTTAGCTCCTTTACGGATTTGAGGAAACCTATCCAGTCCGTATTGTAGGCATAGACTCCTTCTTCTGTAAACTTCAGAGTGTTTGCGGACCCTATAGCTTGTGCATGGCTGTCTTTGAAATCCGCAAGCTCAAGAGCCCTTTCCTTATGAGGCAAGGTTATGTTAACACCCTTTACACCAAGGGCTTTTAAACCTCTAAAAGCTATTTCAAAGTCTTCTGGTTTTACTTCAAAAGGAACATAGACCGCATTTAGTGAAAAGTGCCTAAAAGCCCTGTTTTGAAAAACTGGAGAGAGAGAATGTTTTACAGGATAGCCCAAAATACCATAAACTTGAGTCTTTCCGTCAAAGGTCATCCAATCTGATACTTAGGCTGGAGTATTTCCACCTTTTTGACCCAGTCAAGGTTGCCTTTTATTGCCATATCTACCACGTTTTTGACGCTCACATCCACTATTGGACAGTCGGTGCATCCTCCTTCAAACTGAAGGTAGACCTCACCCTCTCTTATATCCACCACCTTTAGGTCTCCATGATGCTCTTTTAGAGCTGGTCTTATCTTCTCCAAAATCTCTTCCACTTGCTTTAGTTCCCTTTCGTTCATGGCTTATCCTCCAGCTGTCTGTATAAATCTTGTATTTCCTGCCAAAGATTTCCCTGAGCTTCGTCATCTAAGTCCATGAGCTTACAAAACCCTCTAATGGTTAGCTTATCCACAATCACATCTTCCACATCTTCCTCAATGAAGACCTTATAGCCATACCTCATTAGTATTTCCTTTGCCTGAGGCAATTCCTTTATAAGATCCACAAGTTTTGTATCTAAGGTTATCCTCGTCTTCATATTTCTTTTACCTTTTTAATAAAAAGATGATACTCACCGTCCTCTTCATATAAACCCAAAAACTCCTGACCTGTAGCCTTACACCACGCAGGTATGTCCTCTACCACACCTGGGTCATCCGCCACAAGCTCAAGCACCTGACCCACCTGCATACTCTTTATCATCTTTGCAGTTTCTGCCACTGGCACAGGACAAAAAGTGCCTACCACATCGTGAACCACGTCCGGCTTTATGTTTTCAATTTCCATGTTTCACCCCCTGTCTATTGTATATTTTAAGAGACTCCACAATTTCTTCCGCTGGAGGTTCTCCCAAAAGGGTATACTCCACACCTCCAAGGTTCAACACCACTTCACAGGGTTCATTTTTTGAATACCTTGCTATAAGGTCCGCCACAAGTTTTTTCTCTTCTTCCTTTAAGCTACCCTTTATTATGGCAAAAGTGCCCTTTAGGTCTTTTCTGTAAGCATAGTCGTATCTGTTTCTAAATCCCTGAAGAAACCTCACTTCTCCTTCGTTTCTTGCCATTATTAGCTTTGCACCAGAAGGAAGTCTAAAGTGTCTACCCACAGAGAAAAGCACCAAATCATCCCTCGTTATAACACCTTCCACTGCAAAGGCTTCCTTAAACCTATAGGCATAATTTTCGTCTGTGAGATAACAACATCCACCTGCAGGCTGTTCGTAGTCAATGCCATACTTCTTTGCCAGTGCTATCTGCTTTTTCCTACCTCTTCCCCTTATGGCTAAAAGCCTTTCCCTGTCTACCCATCCAAGCTTCTCAGGTATAGTTTCAGGAAGCAGTTTTGCAGAAAGGGGTCTTAGTATATATCCCTCAAGTCCAGATTCCTTTTCTATAAGCATAAGCCTTTCGTAGGTCTGGCTCATAGGTCTTTGACCGAGCACCTCACCGGTTATAACGAAGTGATAGCCCTCTTTCTCCATAATCTCCTTAGCCTTTTTGAGCATAAATATTCTACAGTCTACACAGGGGTTTACGTTTTTGCCGTATCCATATTTTGGATTGAGAATTATTTCAAAGTATTCTTCAGATATATCCACTATCTCTATGGGAACTTGAAGCTGGGCTGCTGCTCTAAGAGCAGGGTTAACATAGTGCGATCCGTCTTCTCTCTTCAGCCCAAGGCGTCTTTTATGCTCAGTGATACAAAAACCAGTATAAAAGTGTAGAGCTTTGACTTCCACGCCTTGGTCCTGAAGGAGGCGGACCGCTAAGGAACTATCTAACCCTCCAGAAAAAAGAGCAACAGCCCGTACTTTCATGTGGATAGGAATTCAAACTCTCTGCTTTCTTCCTCTTCCTCTTCGTAGCAGTCAGGTATACGCATAGCCTCTTCTATTCTTCCCTGCTTGAGAAGGTAGTCCTTTATAGCCACATGCAGTGTTTCAAGCCCAAGATTTGTGCAGTGTATCTTCTGTGGAGGAAGACCACCAAGCTCGTCAAAGATGTCCTTGTATGTGAGGTTTAGAGCGTAGCTTATAGGCTTCCCTTTTATCATCTCTGTAAGTTGAGAGGAAACCGCTATGGCGGAGCCACATCCAAAGGTCTTAAATCTCACATCCTCTATAATATCGTTTTCTGGGTTTATCTTAAGAGTAAAGAGCATGGCATCACCACAGGCTGGATTGCCACACTGCCCTATGGCATTGGCATCCTCAAGCACACCCACATTACGCGGGTTCAAAAAGTGGTCAAGCACCTTCTCGCTGTATTCAAACATCTTAACACCTCCTTAACATTGATGAAATAAAATATGACAGTTTTGACCGAAGTTGCTATGACCTTTATCAAAGATATGGCTTACATATATTTTTCCACAAGCCACTTGAAAGTCTTGCTAAGCCTATGGTCATCCTCAAGCTCAAGAAACTCTTTAACCTTCACCTTGCTTACAAAAAGCTTTGAGTGTTCTATTGGCACTGTGTTGTCTTGCCTGCCGTGGAATACATAAATCTCATAGGGAACTTCTGAGGGAAAGTCTACATGGCTGTCTCTTAGTATTTCATAACCCTTTTTGAGTATATCTACCGCAAACTCTTTGTTTATGGTAAGTTCAAGACCTGTTTCGCACTCTGTAAAGCTTAGGTCTTCCTTACCCTCCAGCCAATTTTTGCACCTTGTCTCTCCCACCTCCTTTACAGTAAGAGCAAGTGTTGAGTAAGAAGGAGCAAAGAGGAAAACCCTTTTGACCTTTTCTGGTTTGTAAAACTTGAGATAGTTTAGAGAGATATATCCACCGTGAGAACTTCCAGAGAGCCAAACTTGAGAAAACTTTTGGGAAAAGCCTTTTACAAGTGCATCAAGCACCTCCAAGACCCTGCTCGTGGTAGTAGTCTGATAGTCCATATCCATAGCAAAGAGGGAAAACCTGCCTTGCAAACTCCTCTCCCTTAGAATGCTTACCTTAGTGCCTTTGATATCACTGGCAAATCCATGAAGGTGTATTAAAATAACCTCAGGGTTGGTAGGCTCATAAATGAACATAAGAGAAATTATAGAGGATTTAGAGACAAGAAGAAAGGTCTTCCATCTTTTTGCATTGCTCCTTTGGCTAATTCCTTTGGGCTTTTTTCCAAGAGGTCTAAGCCTCTTTGTTTTCCTTATTGTTATAGCTATAAACCTCGCTATAGTGCTAAAACTTTGGGAAGATAGACTGGGTTTTTACTACAGGCTCATATATAGCCTTGAAAGGGAGAAGAACTTCTCAAAACCCGGTATTCAAGCCTTATGGGCAAACCTTGGAATATTTTCTGTATTTCTACTCTTTGGAAAAGAGCCTGCTATGGTATCTGTGGTAGTGCTTGCAGTGGGAGATGCCTTTGCCAGCATGGTAGGAATGAGATACGGTAGAACAAGAATGGGAAGTAAAAGCCTTGAGGGAAATATAGCCTTTTTCCTTTCAACCTTTTTGGTCCTTTTGCCCTTCTTAGGTTTGTGGAAGGCTTTTTTGATATGTATATTTTCTGCAGTTGTTGAAGCTTTACCAATTAGTGTGGATGACAACTTTAGCGTGCCCTTGACTGCAGGGTTTGTTTATTGGATAATGCTTTAAACATGGTTATTCAAAAGAATATAAAGCTCTCACCTTTTACCACCATAAAAGTTGGCGGTATTGCAAAATATTTTAGCCAACCTATGAACGAAGAAGAGCTAAAGCGTGTGATATTCTTTGCACAGGATAAGGGTCTTGAGGTTTTTCCTCTTGGTAGAGGAGCAAACACTATTTTTGGAGACTTTGAGGGTTTAGTCTTGAGCACTGTTAATTTTAGAGGAATTGAGGTAGAGAAAAAGGGGCAATACTTTTTAATAAGGGCTAAAGCTGGCACGCCTTTGTCTGAGCTTGTTAAACTTTCCCTTGAGGAGAACCTTGAAGGTTTTTATAGGCTTGGGGGCTTTCCAGCTACAGTGGGCGGTGCGGTTGCCATGAACGCTGGAGCTTTTGGATACGAAATAAGCCAGCACCTTGTGGAGGTGGTCTTTATAGATTGGGAAGGAAGGCTTCAAAGTGCAAAAAGGGAAGACCTGCACTTTTCTTATAGAAAATCTCCCTTTCCTGAGCTTGGAATAGTGCTTATGGCTACCTTTGAAGTGCCAACTGCTAAGCACAAAGTAGAGGAGGAGTTTGAGAGAATAAGGAAGAAAAGAAAACAGACCCAGCCTATAAACATGCCAACGAGTGGCTCTACCTTTAAGAACCCTCAAGGCGAATACGCAGGAAGGCTCTTAGAAAAGGTGGGAATGAAGGGCTATAGAATAGGCAATATTGCCTTTTCTGACCTTCATGCTAACTTTTTGGTAAACTTGGGTGGTGGCACTTACCAAGAGGTTATTAGAATAATACAAGAGGCAAAGAGAAGGGTATTTGAGGATTTTGGTATACTTTTGGAAGAGGAGGTAAAGCTCGTTGAGGGTTGTAGTGCTTATGGGCGGAAGGTCTGCGGAGCGTGAAATATCTCTCAAAAGTGGTCAGGCGGTATTAAGGGCACTCCAAGAGCTCGGACACGAAGCCATAGCCTTAGACCTAACAGAAGACCTTTGCGAAAAGCTGAGAGAAATAAAGCCTGATAAGGTATTTATAGCTCTTCATGGTCCTTATGGAGAGGATGGAAGAGTGCAAGGGCTTCTTGACATACTTGGAATTCCCTACGTGGGCTCTGGCGTCCTTGGAAGCAGTATAGCCATGGATAAGGATATAACAAAAAAGCTTCTTACCTTTCACGGTATAAAAGTGCCTAAGTGGATTTGTGTAAGAGAAAAAGGAGAGGAGTTGAACTGGGATATATACCCTGCGGTTGTAAAACCTGCAGACCAAGGCTCAAGCGTTGGTCTTTTTGTAGTGAATAGCAGGGAGGAAGCAAAGGAAGCCATAGAAAAATGCTTGGAAATCTCAAAAAAGGTCATGGTGGAAGAATACATTGAAGGTAGGGACATTACGGTAGGAATCTTAAAGGGAAAACCACTTCCGCCCATAGAGATAAAGCCCAAGAAGGGAATTTACGATTATGAAAGTAAGTATACGAAAGGTATGACAGAATATACCTTCTTAGAGGAAGAAGAGTTTGTGGAAAAACTACAAGAAATTGCACTTCTTGCATACAAAGTTCTTGAGCTTAAAGACCTTTCAAGGGTAGACTTTAGGGTAAACAGAGAAGGGACTCCATATCTCTTAGAAGTGAACACAATACCTGGTTTGACGGAGCTGAGCCTTTTCCCCATGGCTTGCAAAAGGGTAGGAATTGACTTCAAAGAATTGATAAGTATGTTATTATTTTAACACACGTCGGGTGCGAAATTAAGACCATACATAAGCCCTCCTAAAAAAGCTGTAGCCAATAGCATAAGCATACAAGTGGCTAAGCAAAGTTATACCTTGAGGAAGAGAGTGGCTATTTGAGGCAGGGATATTTTGGGCTTTCTTCTTCTTTTTGGCTTAGTGTAGAATGCATCATAGAATGCTTTTTCATAAACAGAGACTACGCCATTTGAATTTTGCACCCAACGTGTATAAGTATGTTATAATTTTATAATATTATGAAAAAGAACCGCAGATTTAGAAAACCGCTCGCTTACATTCTTTCTGTTCTGTGGCTTTTTTCGGTGGGTATTTCTGGTTTTTTTTTCCTTACTTTACTGACAATGTAGAATTTTTCAAAATAAAAGCCCTACATATAGAAGGCCTTGAAACAATACCACCGGAGGTTGTGGTTAATGAAATTATGAGGTTTAAAAACAACTGGTTATTCATTAATGATACAATCCTATTAAAAAACCTGAATAGTAAAACTGGAAATGCAATAAGTATGGTGAAAATAGACAGAGTTTTTAGCATTGAAGGAGTAAAATTAAAAATATTTATTGAAGAAAGAAAGCCTATATTTACTGTAATCAAGGATGATACAGTATATTTCTTTGATAAAAACGGAGTGCTATTCCAATCGGAATATATGAAAGTTGTCAAGCCTCTGGTATATACACATGACATTGAGCTTGTGATGAAAAATTTTAATAAATTAACTATGTTAATTAATTCACTGGAAAAAGAGTTGAGAGAAATCTACATAACGGATCTTAATACAATTGCTTACACTCAAGAGGACATAAAGATAGTTATGCCTCCAATATTTCTTTTAAATGAACAGCTTGTAAGAAATCTAATAGATACTTTCAAAGCTTATAATATTAATATGAGCGTAAAAGAGTTAGATTTAAGCGTAGAAGGTTTGGTAATAATAAGAGAGATGAAGGGACAAGAATGAGCCTAATAACAGCTCTTGACATAGGAACAAGCAAGGTAGTAGCTCTTGTAGGACAGGTGGATGACTACGGAGACGTTCATATAATTGGCATAGGAGAGAGCCCTTCAAGAGGTGTAGACAGAGGGTATATTACGAGGCTTGACCTTGCTGTAAATTCTATCCTTAGTGCTATTAAAGAAGCCCAAGAAATGGTTGGAGAAAAACTTTCAACAGTGGTGTTAGGTATCTCTGGTCCAACTTTAAAAAGTCAAAATGAGAAAGACACGTTAAGCATAGCTCCTCAACCTGTGGAGATAGATTATACACACATAGAAAGGTTAATAGAGAGAGCAATAATGCGTTCAAGAGAAGAGGGCTACGAGATAATTAGTGCTATACCGAGAAGGTTCGTTTTAGACGAGCAGGAAGGTATTATAGACCCAGTGGGACTTCTTGGTTCAAAGATTTCCGCAGAGGTGCATGTGGTAAAGATAGGAGCAAGTCTTTTAAGGAATACGGAAAAGGTGGTGGCAAATACAGGTATGGAAATAGTAGAGAGGTTTATATCTCCCCTTGCCAGTGCGGAAGCGGTGCTTAATTATGAAGAAAAGGAAGAAGGGGTGCTTATGATGGATATGGGTGCGGGGCTTACCAACTTTGTGGTCTTTTCTGAGGGTTCTTTACTCATTACTGGATGTATTCCCATGGGTGGCATTAACATAACGAAGGATATTGCACATTTTATGAAGATAAACATAGAGCAGGCGGAAAAGATAAAGATAGAAAATGGTTATGCCTTAGCGGATGCGGTAAACGACACAGAGAGGATAAAGATAAAGCCCAGGGGTGAAGAAAAGGAAGTTACGGTAAGCAGAAAACAACTTGCTGAGGTTATACAAATAAGACTTGAGGAAATAATGGAAAGGGTAGTTGATTACCTCCATGCACAAGGAGTAAACTTGAGTTCACTTTATGCAGGAGTGGTTATAACGGGTGGTTCTGCAAAGTTAGCAGGCATACGGGAATTTCTTGAAAGATACTTTGACCTTCCAGCGAGAATAGGTTATCCTGTGGGCGTGGTAGGTCTGAAGGAAAGGATGCAAGACCCAGCTTATGCGACAGTGGTAGGGCTTGTTAAGTTAGTCCACAAGGAGCTCACTTTTGAAAAGAAAAGACTATTCCAAAAGGAAAAGGAGAAGATTACAGAGAACAGGTCTAAATTTTCAAGCTTTTTAGCGAGGCTCAAAGCCTTTCTTAGGGATATAATGTGAACCAAGGAGGAGAAGAATGGAACCTCTAAATCCTACGAGAATAAAGGTCTTTGGAGTTGGAGGTGGTGGTTCCAATGCAGTAAATAGGATGTATCTTGATGGTATAGAAGGGGTAGACCTTTTTGTGATAAATACTGATGTCCAGCATCTTGCTTCTCTTGCGGTTCCCAATAAAATACAGATAGGTGAAAAAGTTACAAAGGGTCTGGGTGCAGGTGCAAAGCCAGAGATAGGAGAGCAGGCGGCACTTGAAGATGCGGATAAGATAAGGGAGATTCTAAGAAATACGGATATGCTCTTTATAGCTGCATGCTTAGGTGGGGGAACTGGAACTGGTGCTGCGCCTGTAATAGCGGAAATAGCCAAAGATATGGGTATACTCACGGTAGCGGTGGTAACAAAACCTTTTAACTTTGAAGGACCTAAGAGGATGCAGGTAGCCAATGAAGGATTGGAAAAGCTCAAGGATGTGGTGGATACCTATATAGTGGTAAACAATCAAAAGTTGGTGGAAATGGCGGATAGAAACTTCAGCGTAAGGGATGCCTTCAAAATGGTGGATGATGTGCTTTCTAAAGCAGTTATAGGGATAACAAGCATAGTGGTTACTCCTGCTCTTATAAATGTGGACTTTGCGGATGTGAAAACGGTTATGGAAAAGGGCGGTCTGGCTCTTATAGGTATGGGTGAGGGTAAAGGGGATGGAAGAAGAAACTATGCGGTAGAACACGCCATAAGCTGTCCTCTTCTTGAAAGAAACAGCATACACGGAGCGAGGAGACTTCTTGTAACCCTTTGGGTAAGCGAGGATGTACCTTTTAGAGAGGTTGAGGAAACCATAAACAAGATAAGGGAGTCCGCTCATGAAGACGCCCTAATAATCTTTGGTGCTGTGCTTGAAAACAGTGAAGAAAACTTCATGAGGGTGGCCGTGGTTGCCACAGATTTTGAGGACGCTCAAAGCCTTGGGCAGTTCAAAGTAGTTAAAAAACCTGAGTTTAAAGAACCTATAAAGAAAGCAGTCCCAGAAACCACAATAGAACTTGTCCAGCCAGAAATTGAAGAAATACCAGCCTACCTTAGGAGGAAGAAGAAAATATAAGCATGCAAAGAATAGACACAAAAGGCGATAAGTCCATTGCCTTTCTCCTTGGGCTTGTTTATGGATACAGAAACGCTCAGATTGAACTAAAGGTCTTTGATATTAAAGAGTTTTGTAAGGAAAAACATGTTGATGATAAGGTTTATTACATAAACAGAAAAAAGGGAGAGGTCTATGAATGCTATACGGAGGATACTACGCATATATGTGTTTTAAGAGAGGATAAAGTTAACGGTAAAGTTGTGCTTTTTGTATACAAGAATAACAGGAAAGCTTGATTAGGTTTGAGAATATAAGATTAGCTCTATTTTTGACAATCAAACAATACATAAATACCGTCAAACTCTATACCTTTGACTAAGGGTTTGCACTTTTCAAAGTCTTTGCTGTATTTATCCTTTGTTATGACAAGTCCCTCCGCCTTATGAGACTCTTCAAGTTTCTTTATGCACCTGCCTGAATAGAAAACAAGGGCAGAGTCTTCCGCCCTATAGAAATAAACATCTCCCTTATAGGCTTTTACTACAGGGTAGGCTTTGGGTGTAAACCTTTCCTTTTCATAAAGGTGCAAGCCAAGGGTAAGCAAGAGTATTGAGACAGTGGAAAGTCCCAGAACCACCTTTAGATACCGCTCACTTACCAAATAAGACAGCATTATGGCTATGGGTGGGTAGGAAAAGAGTATGTAGTGATGTAGTTTGTTTTTTGCAAGGCTGAAGAAAAGGATAACGAAAAAAGCCCAGAGCAAGAGAGGGAGCCATTCTCTTTTGAAATGTCTTATTAACTTTGGATACAGAGGCATATACCAGATGGTAGCCACCAAAAGGACAAGAAGGTAGTAATAAAAGGGTGCAGGATGCGTAGACCTTTGTCCTGTGTATCGCATTAGGTTTTCGTAGATAAAGAACCTGTAAAAGTATTCGTAGCCATGTTGAAAAAGCATAAGGGCATACCACGAAAAACCTACAAGAATAAAAAGCAAAAGACCAGTGGGTTTTATAAAGTCAAGCCTTCTCTTCCAAAGAAGATACACGCCCACAGAAAGCACCACACCCACAGGACCCTTTGTAAGAAAGGCAAAAGCCAAAGCAAGCCAGCCAAGGGTAAACCTCTCCTTCAAAAAAGCATAAAGACCAAGTAGGGCAAAGAAGGTATTTAGCATCTCCGGAACAACAGCCCTTGACTCAAGCCAAAGGTGAGGAAAGGTCATAAGGACAAATGCGGACTTTATGGCTATGTCCTTTGAGAAAAAGTCTCTGGCTATAAGGTAAGTAAGCAGGGTTAAACCCACTGCGGAAAGTCCAGAGATAAGCCTTGCGGAAAACTCATTAAGTCCAAAAAGGTAGGAGCTAAGGGATATGAGCCAGTAGAGCATGGGTGGTTTTTCAAACCTCCACTCACAGTTATAAACTGGAGAGACAAAGTCTTTGCTCCTAAGCATATTCTGGACTGCGTCCATGTTCCTGCCTTCGTCAAGGGAGGTAAAGGACAAAACCCAACTGCCAAAGAGGAAAAAGAAAAGAGAAAGGGTTAAAGCCCAACGCAGACTAAAAGGAAACATAGCACACCTATAGCCCAGCCAACAACCACATCCAAGGGAAAATGAGCACCCATATAGACCCTACCATAGCCTATAAGCATAGGATAGGCTAACAACACAGGCTTAAGAAGGTGAGGAGAGCCCTTTAAAAGACACAAGGCTATAGTCATAGACATGGCGGAGTCTCCAGAAGGGAAGGACTTTAGCCTAAGCTTTTCAAGAAGGTAGACCTTTTCAAGAACCGCAGAAGGTCTTTTTGCCCTAACTGTATACTTAAGAGCTTTTACCACAAGAGCCTGCAATAGCATGGCAAGAAGGTATTTCACAAAGCGTGGGTCATGCAAGACAAAAAGCACAATCCCCACAAAAGCCCCAAACCAACCCTTTCCAAGAAGGTAAAAGTGCCTGTAGAAAACATCAAGAAGGGGATGCCTATTGTGGTTTATAAGGTAAAAGAGTTTGTGGTTAAGGGTAAAGTTTTCTATATTTATCATGCATACCTATATACTATTTTACCCCTTTGGACCTCCTCTGGAACGAGAACCACCTTTTGGTCGCTCATAAAGGAAACAAAGCCTTCTATAAGTCCAGCAAAGAAGTAGACCACAGGCGAATTGATAAGGTCTTCGCCCACTATGGCATCGGTGAAGATGTCCTCTTCTGCTATAACCTTTCCATCTTCCATCCTTATGGATTTGGAAAAGCCAAGGTCTTCAAGGATTATGCAGGCTCTTCTGAGAGCTTCTTCTTTGGGCAGTGTCTCGGGGAAATGCCCTATTAGGCTCTCTAAGAGTTTG
>JAXSOX010000049.1:0-470 GCA_037926525.1 Aquificaceae bacterium
GGATAAGCAAGAACTATTTGGATATATAAGGAGGTTAGAGGAAAAACAGGAAAAGGATAAACAAGAACTGCTTGGATACATAAAAAGGTTAGAAGAAAAGCAGGAAAAAGATAAACAAGAACTGCTTGGATACATAAAGAGGTTAGAAGAAAAACAGGAAAAAGATAAAGAGGAGCTACTTGGACACATAAAGGCACTTAGAGATGAATTTACAGAGCGTCTTAATAAGATAGAAGATAGGCAAGAAAAGTATCAAGAAGAAACAAGGGCTGAGCTCAGGCATATAAACCAAAGACTTGATACTCTTATGAACATGCTACTTACCCTCTTTATGGAAAGAAGAAAGGAGGAAAGAGGATGAAAAAGGTAACTGCAAAGGTTGAGCTTATGCTACCTGCCCAGCAGGCAACACCTGCCCCTCCAGTGGGTCCTGCGTTGGGTCAGCATGGCGTTAACATAATGGAGTTTGT
>JAXSOX010000049.1:480-11329 GCA_037926525.1 Aquificaceae bacterium
AATAACCATCTACCAAGATAGGAGCTTTAGCTTTATACTTAAAACACCACCGGTTTCTTATCTTCTCAAAAAGGCAGCAAAACTACAAAAAGGTTCTTCTGACCCCAAAAAGCAGAAGGTGGGTAAAGTGAGCCTACAGCAGGTAGAGGAGATAGCAAAGCTCAAGCTCAAAGACATGAACACACGAGATCTAAAGGCTGCCATGAAGCAGGTGGTGGGAACCGCCAGAAGCATGGGCATAGAAGTAGAAGGATGGAAGGAGTAAAGCCATGAAGAGAGGGAAAAGATATCAAAAATGTCTTGAACTTTACGACAAGGACGCCTTCTACACAGTAGAAGGAGCGGTGGAAGTTCTTAAAAAGCTCCACGCTGGATGCGGTCCCAAGTTTGACCAGACGGTGGAGCTTGCCATGAGGCTTGGGGTTGACCCCAAGTATGCGGACCAGATGGTAAGAGGTTCAGTGGTCTTGCCCCATGGTCTTGGTAGAGAACTAAAAGTGCTTGTGCTGGCAGAGGGCGAATACCAAAAGGTGGCAAAAGAGGCGGGTGCGGACTATGTAGGTGGCGAGGACCTTATAAACAAGATTGCCAAGGAAGAATGGGTGGACTACGACGTGGTTATAGCCACACCTGAGATAATGCCAAAGGTGGCAAGACTCGGAAAGATATTGGGTCCAAAGGGTCTTATGCCAAACCCAAAAACTGGAACGGTTACCACAAATATCAAGCAGGCGATAGAGGAAGCTAAGAAGGGAAGGGTAGAGTTCAGAGTGGACAAGACAGGAAACCTCCATATGCCCGTGGGCAAAATATCCTTTGAGGACCAAAAGCTAATACAGAACATATACACCGCCATAGATGCGGTGGTAAAGGCAAAGCCCTCTGGTGCAAAGGGTCAGTATGTGAAGGGAATAGCCTTAAGCCTTACCATGAGCCCTTCTGTGAAGCTGGATGTCTCTACCACCCTCAGGAGGCTTCAGGAGCTTGTAGCATGATGAAAATGCTCGTGTCTTTGAGCTTGGTGTGTGTCTCCTTTGCCTTTACAACTCAAGAAGAAAGGCAAATAGTAAGAGATATAGCGGAAATAAAAGCTACACTGGAACAGCTAAACAAGAGAATGGAAGATACGAACAAGAGGATAGAGGATGTGAACAAAAGGATAGATGACCTTATGAACTTCCTTTGGATGCTTACGGGTATTTTCTCCGCTATAACTGCAGTTACCATAGGCTTTGCCTTGTGGGATAGGAGAACCATGATAAGACCTTTTGAAGACAAGGTAAAATCTATGGAGAAGGATACGCTTGAGAACAAAGAAAAGGTCCAAAGGCTCATAGAAACTCTTCGTGAGCTTGCAAAAGAAGATGACAAAGTAGCAAAGGTGCTCAAGTATATGAACTTAATGTAGGAGGTTAAGAATGAGAAGAAGTTGGGAAGAGAAGGGCAAGCTGATAAATGCCTACAGCGAGAGGATACAAAGGTCAAGTCTTGTGGTCTTTTTTGACTTTACTGGCATTGACGCTCAGGCTATTACAAAATTGAGGGCAGGCCTTAAAGACGCAGAGGGTGAGATGTTGGTGGGCAAAAACACCCTATTCTACAGAGCCTTTATGGATACCGTCATGAGAGACCACAGGGAGGTGATTACAGGACCCACCGCCCTCGCCTTTGCCTACGGAGACCCTGTTAGAGTGGCAAAGCTCCTCTATGACTTTATGAAGGAGCTTGACAAGGAAAAGCCCCTCTCAAGGGTAAAGGGCGCCTATATGCAGGGAAGGTTCTTAAAGCCTACGGATGTGCAGGCTCTTGCGGAGCTTCCGCCCAAGGAGGTGCTGGTCTCCAAGCTCATGGGAGCCATTCAGGCACCTATATATGCTCTGGTTATGGCTCTCAAGTCCGCACCTCAAAAACTTGTGCTTACACTTAAAGCCATAGAAGAAAAGAAATCTTAAGAAGGAGGTATAGACATGGCAACACTTACCATTGACGAGATCGTTGAAGCCATAGGCAGTATGACACTGCTCGAGGTTGCAGAGCTCGTCAAGAAGCTCGAGGAGAAGTTTGGCGTATCCGCAGCCATGGTAGCCGCAGCACCTGTGGCAGCCGCTGGAGCACCTGCCGCTGGAGCACCTGCGGTTGAGGAGAAGACAGAGTTTGACGTGATACTCAAGTCCGCCGGAGCCAACAAGATAAACGTTATAAAGGTGGTTAGAGAGCTCACCGGACTTGGTCTTAAGGAGGCAAAGGACCTCGTGGAGGGTGCACCCAAGCCTGTCAAGGAGGGCGTTTCAAAGGAGGAAGCGGAGAAGATTGCAGCCAAGCTGAAGGAGGCTGGTGCGGAAGTAGAAATAAAGTGAACCTATCCTTATGCGAAGGTTCTACAAAGCTCACCCCCTGTATCCACAGGGGGTATTTTGTTTTTATTGACACAGCATTTACAATGATGTATAATTACAAGTTTATCCTATCTTAGAGGGTTGAGAGATGAGAAAAAATATGCCCTTACCAAGAAAATTCTTTGGTAGAAGGGAAGAGCTTGTCAGTCCGCCAAACCTTCTTTTCCTGCCAAAGGAATCCTTTGAGGCTTTCCTTCAGTTCTACACTCCACCATCCAAAAGGGAGCAGAAGGGACTTGAGTATGTGTTCTCCACCTCCTTTCCCTTTAAGGACCCAGACGAGAAGATAACCCTTGAATACTTAGGCTATGAGATAGGAGATTGGGAATGCAATAGGTGTGGGTATAAGGCTTATACAGACCAGAGCTTTTTGGGTGGTTACGGTGTAAACTGTCCAAAATGTGGAACCCTGCTGGTGCACAAGGAAAAGTATACAGAAGAGGAATGTAAGATAAAGGGCTTTACCTACTCCCTGCCCCTTAGGGTTATGGTCAGACTCAGAACCAAGACCAAAAAGGGTGAAAGGGTGGGAGAACCTAAGAAGGTCTACTTCGGCGAAGTGCCTATGATGACCAAGACTGGCTCTTTTATCATAAACGGCAGTGAGAGGATAGTGGTGAGCCAGCTAATACGCTCTCCGGGTGTGTTCTTTGAGGAAAAAGAGGAGCGTCAAAAGGAAACCACTATAATCCGTATGATATACAGGGCGAGCATCATACCAGACAAGGGACCCAGAGTTGAGTTTGAGCTTTCAAGCACCACCGATATACTTTCCTCAAGGATAGATAGGCGAAAGGTGGGCGGAACCTTTGTCCTTAGGGCTCTTGGTCTTGAGACCGCCTACGATATACTCAAGCCCTTCTATCCAGATGCGAGAGCCTTTTTTGTGCAGAAGGGAGTGATATTTGACAGAGATACAGGCGAAGAGTATAAGGTGGAAGACTTAGAAGGTTTTTATCTCTTTGCGGTCCTTCGCTATAAGGCAAAGTTGGAAGAGAAGGGTGTGGAAGAAGAAATGCTGGAGGAGAGGTTCATTGAAGAACCTGGTCAGCTTGAAAGGCTTTTGAAAGATGAAAGGATAAAGATAGACCTTATATCCGCAGTTCCAAAAGAGAGTGCAGTAAAGAGCCCATACGGTAAGATACTTATAGAAACTCTGGTGGCGGAGACCGCTCCAAAGGACCAGGACAAGAGAAGCCCCCTCAAGATACCTGCAAGGTTCACCCTCAGAGACTTTGCCCTTGTGGATATATACAAAAAGCTCAGGGCGGTAGAGCCTATGGTGATGGAGCTTGAACATCTCATAAGCAGGGCAAGGTCTCATTTTGACCTATACTTCAAGGACCTTACCCGGTATGACCTTTCTAAGGTGGGAAGGGTAAAACTCAATGCAAAGGTTCACAGAGTCCCTAAGGAGCTAAAACCTGCAGACTTTGAAAGACTATCAAGCCTTCCAGCCCTTGCCCTTGCGGAGGATGTGGGTGAGTTTAAGGCTGGAACTCTAATAACAGAAGATATCCTCTCTGAAGTTTTTAAACTCAAGGACAGTGTAAAGGTAAAGGATTATACAGAAGGTCAAGCAAGGTTCCTCAATGCCCTTGACCTTGTAAACACTATAAAGTATCTCATAAACCTCAGATACGGAAGGGAGAAAAAGGATGACATAGCCTATCTTGGAAACAGAAGGATAAGGGCGGTAGGTGAGCTTTTAGAAAATCAGGCAAGGATAGGCATAGCCAGGATGGAGAAGTTTTTCAGAGACAGGTGCACTGTGGCAAACCCCGAAGACCCCAACCTAAAGCCTCAAGACCTTCTAAACCCGAGATATCTTACAAGCTCTCTCTATGAGTTTCTAAAGGGGGGTATGCTCTCTCAATATCTTGACAATACAAACCCACTTTCCGCTCTTACTCACAAAAGGAGGCTCTCCGCATTGGGTCCAGGAGGTCTGACAAGAGAGAGTGCCAAGTTTGAGATAAGGGACGTGCACCCCTCTCACTACGGAAGGATATGTCCCATTGAAACACCAGAAGGTCAGAACATAGGTCTTGTCACATCTCTTACTGTCTACGCTCAGACTAATGAATATGGTTTCATTGTCACTCCCTACAGGAAAGTGGAGAATGGTAGAGTAACTGACAAGGTTGAACATTTAGCTGCCTATGAAGAGGAGAACTTTGTTATAGCTCAGTATACGCCTACTGACGAGGAGGGCAGGATTCTCAGCGACAGGGTCTATGTGCGATACAAAAACGACATACAGATAGTAAAGCCAGAGCAGGTTCACTATATGGATGTTTCTCCAAGACAGGTCATATCCGTGTCCGCATCTCTCATACCCTTCCTTGAGCATGACGATGCTAACAGGGCTCTTATGGGTTCTAACATGCAAAGGCAGGCGGTTCCTCTTATGTTTACCTCCTCTCCTCTCATAGGCACTGGTATGGAAAAGAAGGTTGCCTTTGACAGTGGTGCGGTGGTGGTGGCAAAAAGAGGCGGTATGGTGGAAGAGGTGGACTCCAAAAGGATAATAATAAGGGCTAACCCAGAAGAGATAAACATGGCAGACCCCACGGACACGGGCATAGACCTTTATGAGCTTAAGAAGTTTGAAAGGACAAACCAGAATACATGTATAAATCAGAGACCTCTGGTGGTCAAAGGTCAAAGGGTAAACAAGGGCGAGCTACTGGCGGACGGTCAGTCCACCTTTAGGGGAGAGTTAGCCCTCGGCAAAGATGTGCTGGTTGCCTTTATGCCATGGAGGGGCTACAACTTTGAGGATGCCATCGTAATTTCAGAAAGGCTTGTCAAAGAAGATGTGTATACTTCCATACATATAGAGGAGCTTGAGGTAGAGGCAAGGGAGACGAAGATAGGTAATGAGGAGATAACCCGTCAGATACCGGGGGTTCCTGAGAGATTGCTTTCTCATTTGGACGAGTTTGGTATAGTAAGACCGGGAACATACGTAAAGCCTGGCGATATACTGGTTGGTAAGGTAACGCCCAAGGGTGAAGCCCAGCTCACACCAGAAGAAAAGCTCCTTCAGGCAATATTCGGTGAAAAGTCTAGAGATGTTAAAGACTCCTCGCTCAGATGTCCACCGGGTGTAGAAGGTGTGGTGGTTGATGTGAAGGTCTTTGTAAGAAAAACTGGAGAGAGAAGAAACTACCTTGCAGAGCATGTGGAAAGAACTGAAAGGGAGGAGCTTGAGAAGGAGCTTGAGAAGAAAAAGAGGCTCATAGTAGATGGCAGGAATAGAATAGTAAAAGACCTTGTGCTTGGTAGAAGGCTTGATAAGGATATCACAGTTAAGAAAAAAGTATACAAAGCTGGCACTGTAGTGGATGAACAGGCTTTTGATGCCCTGCTCAACTATATAATAACCAAACCAGAGAACCTCTTTGAAGATGAGGAACTGTGCAAAAGGATAAATGACCTTAGAGAAAGAACGCGCTTTCAGGTAGATATGATCTCAAAGATCTACGAGGACAAGATAGAGTCCATAGGAAAAAGAAGCGAGCTTCCGCCCGGTGTGATAACTCTCGTAAAGGTATACATAGCTCAGAAGAGAAAGATAAAAGTGGGAGACAAGATGGCAGGTCGTCACGGAAACAAGGGTGTTATATCTGTGGTGCTTCCTGTGGAGGACATGCCTTTCCTTGAGGATGGAACTCCTGTGGACATAGTGCTGAACCCTCTGGGCGTTCCATCTCGTATGAACGTGGGGCAGATATTAGAAACACACCTTGGCTGGGCTTCCAGAGAGCTTGGCAAAAGGCTCAGAGAGCTTATAGAAGAAGGGGCGGAAAGACAGGAGCTTATAGAATTTCTAAAGAAGGTCTATGCGGTGGGTGATGTGAAGGGTGAAAATCAAAGGCATGTGGAAGAGTTCCTGCATAGCCTTGATGAAGAGAGCTTTGAAGAGGTCATTAACCTCTACGCAGAAAGAGGCGTACCAATGGCAACCTCAGCCTTTGAAGGTGCGAGCGAAGAGCATATAAGAGAACTTCTCAGGATGGCAGGGCTTCCAGAGGATGGCAAAACGGTCCTTTACGATGGAAGAACAGGCGAGCCCTTTGACATGAGGGTCACCGTCGGATACATGCATATGCTCAAACTCATACACATGGTGGATGACAAGATACATGCGCGTAGCACAGGTCCTTACTCTCTTGTGACCCAACAGCCTCTTGGCGGAAGGGCTCAGTTTGGTGGTCAAAGGCTCGGAGAGATGGAGGTTTGGGCTTTAGAAGCTCACGGTGCAGCCCACACCCTTCAGGAGATGCTCACCGTCAAGTCCGACGACATAGAGGGAAGGACAAAGGTATACGAGTCTATAGTCAAGGGCAAATACATCTACCAGCCTGGGGTTCCAGAATCCTTCAGGGTCCTTGTGCGTGAGCTAAAGGCTCTGGGGCTGGATGTAAGATGTGAAAACGGGGCAGTCATGCCCTGCGATCAGATAGAAGTTGAGGAGGAGCAGTGATGAGAAAAGGTCTTTTACCCTTTGAGAGAATAAAGCTCATGCTTGCCTCCCCTGAGGAAATAAGGAGCTGGAGCTATGGGGAGGTAAAAAAGCCAGAGACCATAAACTACAGAACCCACAAACCTGAAAAAGATGGTCTTTTCTGTGCAAAGATCTTTGGTCCCATAAAGGACTACGAATGTCTATGTGGAAAATACAGGGGTAAACGCTTTGAAGGCACCATATGCGACAGGTGTGGTGTGGAGGTTACAAGGTCTTATGTAAGACGCAAAAGGTTCGGACACATAGACCTTGCAGCTCCTGTGGCCCACATATGGTTTCTCAAAAGCACACCATCGAAAATAGCCACCCTTCTGGGTCTTTCTGTCAGGGATGTGGAAAGGGTCATCTACTTTGAGTCCTATTTGGTTATAGAGTATCCCATGAGCGAAGAGGAAGAAAAAGTCTTCCGCCAGCAGGAAGATACCCTACCTCTCAAAGATGAGATAGGCAACACAAGGTTCGTCAAGCTCCATGTGGTGGACGAAGATACCTACAATGCAGAGTTTGCAGTAAGCCTTGAGCACAAGTATGAAGGGGGTATGGGTGCAGAGATAATAAAAAAGGTTCTGGCTTCCCTTGACCTTGAGACATACGCAAAGAAGCTGAGAGAGGAGATAAGACCCTACAGCTTGGGCTACGAAGACCTTTCTGAAGAGCTCTACAGTAAATACAAAAAGCTCTATGAACGCATGATAAAGGTGCTGGCGGAGGACCTTAGCCTCTACGGTGCGGATATAAAAGTTCCAGAAGGTTCAACGCTGAACGAGACCCTTCACCAGATAATTTGCGACAAGCTCTACCTCCATCCCGAGACTGGACAGATATCTACCGAACCCATTGAGGGCTACATGACCGGCAGGGAGGCAATACAAGCCTACTACGAGAAGCTCCGTCAGAGGAAGAAGGACCTTCCGGTGTTTGAGAAGATAAAGCTGGACATAAGGACCGCAGTTCTCAAAGAGGTCTCCGAGTCAAAGGTAAAGAAGGTTCTAAGGGTCCTCAAGCTGGTGGAGGACTTCATAAAGAGTGGAAACAAGCCCGAGTGGATGATATTAGAAGTTCTTCCCGTTCTACCCCCTGAACTCAGACCCCTCGTTGCCCTTGATGGTGGGCGATTTGCCACCTCAGACCTCAACGACCTTTACAGAAGGATAATAAACCGTAACAACAGACTAAAAAGGCTTATAGAGCTGGATGCTCCAGAGATAATCATAAGGAACGAAAAGAGGATGCTTCAGGAAGTGGTCTCCGCCCTCATAGACAACGGAAAACGCGGAAGGGTGGTGACCCAAAACGGACGGGCTCTTAAATCCCTCTCTGATTATCTGAGGGGTAAGCAAGGGCGTTTTAGGCAGAACCTTCTGGGTAAAAGGGTGGACTATTCGGGCCGTAGCGTTATAGTGGTAGGTCCTGAGCTAAAAATGCATCAGTGCGGTCTCCCCAGAATAATGGCTTTGGAGCTTTTCAAACCCTTTGTTTACAGAAGGCTTGAGGAGAAGGGCTATGCCACCTCCATAAAGAACGCCAAAAAGCTGGTGGAGCAGAAAACTCCAGAGGTGTGGGAGTGCCTTGAGGAGGTGGTAAAACAGCACCCTGTGCTTCTCAACCGTGCACCCACCCTTCACAGGATGTCCATACAGGCTTTTGAACCAGTTCTTGTGGACGGTAAAGCCATACAGCTACATCCCTTGGTGTGTCCTCCCTTTAACGCAGACTTTGATGGTGACCAGATGGCGGTGCATGTGCCTCTGGGGATTACCGCACAGCTTGAAGCTTACATACTCATGCTTTCTACCCAGAACATTCTCTCTCCAGCCCACGGCAAGCCTATAACCATGCCCTCTCAGGACATGATACTGGGCGTCTATTACATGACCCAAGAAGTTCCCGGCGTAAAAGGTGAGGGCAAGCTCTTTTTCAGCAGAGAGGAGGTGCTTCTTGCCCTTGAGAACAAAAGGGTGGACATGCATGCACGCATAAAGCTCAGGCTCGAGGATGGAAAACTCGTAGAAACAACTCCCGGCAGAGTTCTTTTCAACAGCATACTGCCAGAAGGACACCCCTTTGTAAACGAACCCTTAGATAAGAAAAAGGTTTCCAAACTCATAGCTAACATCTACAACAGATACGGAACGGAAAGGACTGCAAAGTTTCTTGATGACCTCAAGGAGCTGGGCTACAACATAGCCACAAGGGCTGCGGTATCTATAGGCATAGAAGACCTACAAATTCCGAGTGTGAAGAGAGAGGTTCTTTCTAAGGCTTTTGAGCAGACCGACGAGATAGCAGAACTGCACAGAAAGGGCATAATCACTGCAAAGGAACGTTACAACAGGATAATTGACCTTTGGTCTGAGATAACGGACAGGGTTTCAAAAGCCATGTTTGAGGAGATAGAAAAAAGCACAAGAAAAGAAGGGGAAAAGGTTTACACGGGCATCTTCAACCCTATATACATGATGGCAAACTCTGGAGCCCGTGGAAACAGAGACCAGATAAGACAGCTCGCTGCCATGAGAGGTCTTATGGCAAAGCACACAGGAGAGTTCATAGAAACGCCTATAGTGTCCAATTTCAGAGAAGGTCTTTCTGTGCTTGAGTATTTCATTTCCACCTACGGTGCAAGGAAGGGTCTTGCGGACACAGCCCTAAAGACCGCCTTTGCGGGATATCTCACCAGAAGGCTTGTGGATGTGGCACAGGATATAACCATAACGGAGAGAGACTGCGGAACTTACAGAGGCATAGTGATGGAAGCCATAGTGGAGGGTGGTGAAGAGAAGGTCTCCCTCAAGGACAGGATAATAGGCAGGACACTGGCAGAGGATGTGCTTGACCCCTACACGGGAGAGGTGATAGCTCGCAGAAATCAAATAGTGGACGAGGAGCTTGCGGACAAAATAGTGCATGCGGGGATAGAAAAGGTCATGGTAAGGTCTCCACTTACTTGCGAATCCCAGCACGGCATATGTGCCATGTGCTACGGTTGGGACCTCTCTCAGAGGAAGCTGGTAGATGTGGGAGAGGCTGTGGGGATAATTGCAGCACAGTCCATAGGAGAGCCCGGAACACAGCTAACCATGAGAACCTTCCACATAGGCGGTGCGGCGGTAGCGGAGAGGGTAAAGGGCGAGCTCCTAAACGAGAAGGCAGGCACCGTCAAATACTACAATATAAAGCTCATAACCAACAGGGAAGGAAAGAAGATAAACATTTCCAAAGATGGAGCCATAGGCATTGTGGATGCAGAAGGTAGGATGGTGGAGCGTCATGCGGTGCCTTACGGGGCGAGCATACTTGTGGAGGAAGGAAAGGAAGTTTCAGAGAATACCCTTTTGGCGGAATGGGACCCATTCAACACCTTTATCATCGCCGAAGAATCTGGCAGAGTGGAGTTCAAGGACATAGCCCTTGACATCACCGTCAAGGAGGAGAGAGACCCACTTACTGGTAAGACCTCCACAATAGTGTCCTTTACAAGACCCAAGGACGCCATGCTCCACACACCAAAGATAGTGGTCCATACAGAGGATGGAAGGGAGGTATCCTATGACTTGCCTGTCAACTCTATCCTCAATGTGCCAGCAGAGAAGGTGAGCTTTGAGTGGATGGTATGTCCCACCTGCAGTGAGTCCGAAGGCACGGAGATACAACACAAGTATTATGTGGTCAAGGACTATGTGGTTCAGCCCGGTGACGTGCTGGCACGCATTCCAAAGGAGATGGCAAAGGTCCGTGATATCGTGGGAGGTCTTCCAAGGGTGGAAGAGCTGTTTGAAGCAAGAAGACCCAAGAACCCAGCAATACTCACAGAGATAGATGGTATTGTAAGGATCTTTGAGGATGCGGATGAGGTTATTGTGTTCAACCCGAGAACGGGAGAAACCAGAAAGTATGATATAAAGAAGGACGAATACAT
>JAXSOX010000050.1:0-11285 GCA_037926525.1 Aquificaceae bacterium
TCCTTTGTCTGTATACGTTTACACGAAAACGAGCAACACCGGGCAGTGAGTAGGAGGTGTCCGTCTCTCCCAGCTCCTCAAACTCCGCAAGCTTCCTGCGATTTTTACCAAGGACTTCATTGAGGAACATTTCCATGAGCCTTTCATCTATAACAGGAAAATCATCCAACCTCTGGAGTTTCTTTTTCAGTCTTATTACAGGTGGAGATGCTATCTTTAGGTGTATATCCGATGCACCAAGCTCTACCGCTCTCTTAAGTATCAACTGGAGCAAGACCAGCTACCTCCCTTACTTTTTTTTCTATCTCATTGGCAATCTCGGGGTTTTCCATAAGAAACTTCTTTGCCTGCTCTTTACCCTGCCCCAGTCTTATATCACCATAGCTATACCACGCACCGCTTTTGTTTATAACTTTTAGCTCGCTTGCTATGTCTATAAGGTCGCAGAGCTTACATATACCCTCTCCATAAAGCACATCAAACTCCGCTTCTTGAAAAGGTGGTGCAAGCTTGTTTTTTACCACCTTTACCCTTACCCTGCTACCCGTTTTCTCTCCACTATCTTTTACGTCTCCTATCCTTCTCACATCAAGCCTCATGTCCGCAAAGAACTTGAGGGCTCTTCCACCGGGTGTGGTCTCTGGGTTTCCAAACATTACACCTATTTTCTCTCTGAGCTGGTTTATGAAAATGATAGCGGTGTTTGCCTTGTGAGCCATACCCTTTAGCTTCCTGAGTGCCTGAGACATGAGCCTTGCCTGTTTACCCACATGAGCTTCACCTATTTCACCCTCAAGCTCATCCTTCGGCACAAGGGCGGCTACAGAGTCTACCACTATGACATCTACCGCATTGCTCGCTATGAGGCTCTCCGCTATCTCAAGAGCCTGCTCTCCGTAGTCTGGCTGGGATATGTAGAGGTTTTCCGTGTCCACTCCTATCTTTTCCGCATACTTGGGGTCAAGGGCATGTTCTGCGTCTATAAAGACCGCTATGCCTCCTCTCTTTTGTGCTTCCGCTATTATATGAAGGGCGAGGGTGGTTTTTCCAGAGGACTCTGGACCGAATATCTCAATAACCCTTCCCTTTGGTATACCGCCTATACCTGTGGCTATATCAAGAGCAAGAGAGCCTGTAGGTATAACATCCACCTTTACCTTTTCCGCATTTTTGAGAGGCATTATAGAGCCTTTGCCAAACCGCCTCTCTATACTTGCAAGAGCATTTTCCAAAGCCTTCTTTTTCTCAAGGGTTTCCTTTTGGACTTCCTCTATCATATGTGTCTCCTCTTAATATTCTACCACTCTTGGCACTACAAAGAAACTCCCTTCCGCCTCTGGTGCCTGCTCCAAAACCAGTTGAGGGTCAAAGTCTTTTAAAGGTTCATCCTCTCTCATAGGTGTCTCCTCAAAAGGCAAAGTAAAGGGTTCTACCTCTGAGGTGTCAACCTCCTGGAGTTGTTCCACAAAGTGCAGGATGCTTGTAAGCTGTCTCTCAAAGTATTCCTTCTCTTCCTCCGTTAGCCTTAACCTTGCAAGATGAGCTATCTTCTCTACCATAAGGATAGAATATAGCAGAGCCTCTTAATTTTTTCCACCCTTTGGTAAGAGCTCCCTAATGAGGAGAAGAAATATGGCGGTGCTTATGCTGGCATCTGCCAAGTTAAAGGCGGGCCAAGAAAGACCTCCATAGGAAAGATATATAAAGTCTCTTACATGACCCAGAAAAACCCTATCGTAGAAATTCCCAAGAGCACCCCCACCCACCATACCCATAAGAACTGGAACAAACACGCCCTTGACCCTTACCGCATACAAAAAGGTTATAACAAGAGCAATCAGAGGAGTTATAAAAAGGACGGGAATTCTTATAAGGTCGGGTGCCTCTGCAAGAAGTCCAAAGGCTATGCCTCTGTTGTAGACAAGCACAAGATGAAGAAAGGGCAAAAGGCTTATGTCCCTCTCTTTGAGAAAGGATTCTGCAAGACTCTTGGTGATGAGGTCAAGGCTTAGCACCGTGAGGACAGTTAGCACATATATTAGAGCAATCTCTCTAAAGCCTTTTTCCATAACTCTTCAAGCTCTTCCAAGGGTAGTTCTAAAAGGCTTTCGTCGTTGTTTGTTAAGATGAAAGACTTCTTCCCCTTCACCTTTCCCAAAAACATCCAGTCAAGCTCATACTCTTCCACGAGGTCTTTAAAGGCTTCCGCATCCTCCTTTTTCAAACTCACAACCACAAGGGTAGGGTTTTCGGAAAAAAGAAAGAAGTCAAGTCTGTCTTCCACGTATAGGTTTATGTCTATTCCCAGACCTGTTTCAAAGGTGCTTTCAAGGAGTGCTATGGCAAGCCCACCTACAGATACATCGTGAGCGGATCTGAGCAAACCCTTTTCTATGAGCCTTATAAGTAAGGCATGAAGTTTTTTCTCCTTCTCAAGGTTTACCTGAGGAGTCCTGCCTGCCACTTTTCCGTGCACCACCTTTAGGTATTCACTGCCTGCAAGGGAAAACTCCCTCTTGAGGTCTCCCACCAAAAAGATAAGGTCTCCCTCCTCCTTAAAACGGTGGTCTACAAACCTTCCAGAGTCTATGTAGCCTACCGCAACCAGTATGGGTGTGGGGTATACGTTTCTTATCTCCTCTCTTTCCACCGTTTCGTTATACAAGGACACATTACCGCTAACCACGGGAACTTCAAAGAACTTGCAGGCATCGGATATGCCTTCTATAGCCTTCACAAGTTGCCACATGACCTCTGGTCTGTCTGGGTTTCCAAAGTTAAGGCAGTCTGTTATTCCCAAAGGCTTTGCACCCACGCAGGCAAGATTTCTGAGGGCTTCCGCCACCGCATATTTTCCACCCTCATAGGGGTCAAGGAAAAACATCCTACCGTTGCCTTCCGATGTAATGGCTATGAGTTTTTCACTCCTTAACTCTGGCTTTTGAACCCATTTGACCCTGAGGATGGCGGAATCTCCCCCAGGCTTTAGGACGGTGTTTGTCCCCACTTGATGGTCATATTGGGTGTATATCCACTCCTTTGAGGCTATATTGGGTGAGCTAAGGAGTTTAAGGAGTGCTTCCTTTAGGTCTATCTGAGGTAGCTCCTCTTGGTTAAAGGACCAAAGGGTCTTTAAGTAGGCTGGTTCTGAGTAGGGCTTTTCGTATACGGGGGCTTCTTCCACTATAAGGCTTACTGGAAGCTCTGCCACTGTCTTACCTTCATAGTAAGCTCTAAACATTCCATCTTCTGTAAGCCTGCCTACCACCGCACCCTCAAGATGGTAATAATTGGCAAGCTCTAAGAGCCTTTGCACTTTGTCCTCTTGTGTTACAAGTAGCATCCTCTCTTGGCTTTCTGAGAGGAGTATTTCAAAGGGTTTCATGCCCTCCTCTCTTAGAGGGACTTTTTCAAGCCATAGCTCCACGCCACACTTGGACTTGCTGGCAAGCTCCGAGGAAGCACCAGAAAGCCCCGCCGCACCAAGGTCTTGAAGACCTGTTATAAGACCCTCCTCTATAGCCTGCAGGACCGCCTCTATGAGCTTTTTGCCAAAGTATGGGTCTCCTATCTGGACGTTTGGTAGCTTTTCCTCCGCACCTTCTCCGAACTCCGCAGAAGCCATAACCGCACCGTGTATGCCATCCCTTCCAGTGGCAGAACCAAGAAGAAAAAGAAGGTCTCCGGGTTTGCCCCTCGCTCTAAGCATCCTACCCGCAGGTAGAATGCCAAGACAAAAGGCATTTACCAGAGGGTTTGTCCTGTAGCACTCCTCAAAGTAGGTCTCTCCTGCCACGGTGGGAATGCCTATGCAGTTGCCATAATGAGATATACCACTTACCACTCCCTTTACTATCCTTTTGTCTATGGGTAGTCCAAACCTCAAAGAATCCACAAGGGCTATGGGTCTTGCACCCATAGATAGCACATCCCTTATTATGCCTCCCACACCCGTTGCTGCACCGTGAAAGGGCTCTATGTAAGAGGGATGATTGTGGCTCTCCACCTTAAAGGCGAGCCAGACCTTGCTGTCAAGCTCCACCACTCCTGCGTTTTCACCAGGTCCCTGGATTACCCAATTTGCACTGGTGGGAAATTTTTTAAGGTGCACCCTTGAGGACTTATAAGAGCAATGCTCAGACCACAGAGCTCCAAGTATGCCAAGCTCCACCTCATTCGGCTCACGTCCGAGCCTTTGGACTATTCTTTCGTATTCCTCTTCCCTTAGACCATAAAGCTCGTAGTGTTTCATTCCTTTTGTTCTCCAAAGACCTCCTTCTTTATCTCCTCTTCCCTTCCAAAGACACCCATTATATGGTAGCCGTTGTCCACGTGGATAACCTCACCGGTTATAGCCCTTGCCCAATCACTGCAGAGAAACACCGCTGTATCCCCCACATCCTCTATGGTTATAGCTTTTCCAAAGGGGTTTACCTTTATAGTGTGTTCCATAAGAAGGTGGAAACCCGTTATGCTGTATGCAGCGAGGGTCTTTATGGGTCCTGCGGATATGGCGTTTATTCTGTGCCCGTGTTTGGCAATATCATAGGCAAGGTATCGCACCGTGCTCTCAAGGGCGGACTTGGCAATACCCATCACATTGTAGTGTGGCACCACTTTCTCCGCACCGTAGTAAGAAAGGGTTATTATTGAGCCTTGTCTACCTTCCATAAGAGGTAGTAGCTCCCTAGTGAGGGCTATAAGAGAGTAGACAGATATGTCCATGGCAATTTTGAAACCTTCCCTTGAGGTGTCTATAACACCGCCTTTGAACTCTTCCTTTGGAGCGTAGGCTATAGAGTGAACTATTATGTCCAAACCTCCCCAAACCTTAGAGAGCCAATCCTTCAAAGCGGTAATGTGTTCGTCCTTTGAAACATCGCACTCAAACACAAGCTCAGAACCAAACTCTTTGGCAATCTCTTCCACCCTCTTTTTGAGCTTTTCGTTGGCGTAGGTAAAACAAAGCTCCGCTCCCTCTCTGTAAAAGGCTTTTGCTATACCGTAGGCTATACTACGCTCATTGGCTATACCCGTTATAAGGGCTTTTCTGCCTTCAAGAAGACCCATACATGCCTCCTCACTCTAAGATTTTTATAGCTTCTTCCACGCTTTTGCCTTCATGCACTATAAGGCTCAAGGCTCTTACCATGGCGACCCTGTTTTTTGCCTGAAAGACATTGCGACCTATCGAAAGACCCTTTGCACCAGCCTTTATGGCTCCATATACCATCTCAAGCACTTCCCTTTCTGTTTTCATCTTAGGACCGCCCGCTATAACCACCGGTATAGGAGAGCCTTCAACCACCCTTGAAAAGCTCTCTGGGTCTCCTGTGTAGGGGACTTTAACTATATCCGCACCAAGCTCTGCACCAAGCCTTGCACAGTGAGCCACCACCTTTGGGTCATACTGGTTCATATCCTTACCCCTTCCGTAAACCATGGCGAGCAGTGGCATACCCCACTCCTCGCAAACCTTAGAAACATAGCCAAAGTCCCTTAGCATCTCCCTTTCCATATCTGCACCCACGTTCACGTGGATAGATACACCGTCCGCACCCAGCTTTATAGCTTCCTCTACCGTGCAGACCAGCACCTTGTCGTTTTTAGTAGGTGCCCAGTCAGTAGAGGCGGAAAGGTGGACTATAAGCCCTATATCTCTGCCCCTGCCCCTGTGTCCTGCCCTAACCATACCCTTGTGTAGCACCACTGCGTTGGCACCACCTTCTGCTACATCTTCTACCGCTTTTCTTATGTTTTCAATACCCTCCATAGGACCTGAGCTTACCCCATGGTCCATGGGCACTATTATGGTCTTGCCCGTATCCCTGTTAATAAGCCTTTCTAACCTTACTTGCTTTCCTATACTCATTTTTAACCTCCCTTAAACCTAAAGGTTATTACACCAGTCTGGACTACGTTTTCCCTTATGGCTTCAAACCTTATGCCACGAACAAACTCCACCATCCTTTGGTCTACCTGTGGAGAGCCACTTTTTTGAATTATTTGAACCCTTGAGACCACACCTGAAGGCTCTATCCATACCCTTACCCTTAAAGGGCTAAGAGGCTCATCAGAACTTATTCTTGGAAAGGGTGGAATGTATACAGTTGCCCTTCCACCACCTGAGAGACCAATACCTCCAGGTGAGACAACTGCGGTTATATTCCCGATGTCCGCGCTTCTTACGCCTTCCTTCTCTACTTCCCTCTCTCTTCCTCTCACCCTTTGCTCAATTTCCTGAAGTAGGGAGGGCTCTTCCTCCTTTGGCTTGCCTGCGGGAACCTGAAGGTCTCCTGTGCTTCTTGAAACTTCCATAGGGCTTGAGCTGACAAGGTGTCTATCCTTCTTTATAATACCCTCGCCTGCTTGCTGTTTTACAATAGGAGTGCCTCTACCAGAGGCAAGTTTTACTTCTTTAATTTCTGGTATTTCTTGAAGATACACCTCCATAGGCTCTGGGGGGTTTTTGAGTTCAATTTTAACAGAAAGATACAAAGATAAGAGGGTAAAGATTATCAAGTTAAGAATCAAAGACACGCCCCAGTAAAGGCTGTTTTCAAGTTTTTCCTCAAGCATATTCTGATATAGTATAACACATGAACTTCTCTGTCCTTGGTGGGGGTCGCTGGGGCACTGCCCTTGCTTTACATTTAGGAAATTTAGGACACAGGGTTTTAGTCTTTGAAAGAAAAGAAGAAACAGTCAGGCTCATAAAAGAAGGAAAACACCCATACACGGAAGGAATCAAGCTAAGGGGGGTGGACGCTACACAAGACCTTAACAAAGCCCTTGACTTTTCGGATTACATAATAGTAGCCTTACCCGTCCAAGTCATAAGGGAAGTCTTAGGCGGGAAAGCTTTAGGGGGCAAAAGGATAATTTCCGCCTCCAAGGGGCTTGAAGTGGGAACTGAAAAGAGGGTTTCTGAAGTGCTTCTTGAGATAGACCCTGATGTAAAGGTTTTTTGTCTTTCTGGTCCTTCCTTTGCCAGCGAGGTTTCCAAGGGTTTGCCTACCGCCTTGGTGCTTGCAGGAAATGACCTTGAGGAGATGGAGAAGATAAGAAACTGGATAAGCTCTGAAAACTTTCGGGTTTACCTCTCTACAGACCTTGTGGGTGTTGAGCTTGGAGGGGCGTTGAAGAATGTTATAGCAATCGCCTGTGGCATATCTGATGGACTTGGGCTTGGGGAGAACGCAAGGGCTTCTCTTATGACAAGAGGACTTGCGGAGATGGTGAGGATCGGTGTCTCCCTTGGTGCAAAGAGGGAAACCTTCTACGGTCTTTCTGGTATGGGAGACCTATTTCTTACCGCCAGCTCTCCACAGTCAAGAAACAGAACCTTTGGCTACCTTCTTGGTCAGGGGCTTTCTATGGAAGAAATCCTACAAAGGCTCAACCAGACGGTAGAAGGCATACACACGGTTAAAGCGGTCTACAGGCTCTCTACAGAGAGAAGCTTACATGCACCTATAAGCACTGCGGTCTACAGAGTGGTGGTTGAGGGGTATCCTCCACGGGATGTTGCACTTGAGCTTCTGAGGAGACCTCCTCAAAGTCCTTTTGAGACTTTATAAGCTCTCCGTAGAAGTAATACTCACCACAGCTACCGCACCTAAATATCCCACCGCCACAACACTCTATAACCTCAAGCAAAGCTCCGCACCTTGGACACCTTTCCATAACTTATAATTTAGTCTTGTGAGAGAAAGAGTCTTTCTTTACTTTCTCCTTTCCCTTACAGGCTTTTTTACCGCCCTTGCCCTTACCATGCTCCTTCCCTTTCTTAAACCCATACTCTGGGCGGTTATATTCTCTCTTGTCCTTTATCCTGTTCAGATAAAACTTGCAAAGAGAATAGGCAACACACCCTCCGCCCTTGTACTCACCCTCCTTGTGCTTGCCCTTGTGGTGATTCCCTTCAGCCTTCTTTTAACCATGGCAATAAGGCAGTCCATAGACCTTCTCCATCTTGCAGTTAGTCTCACTCAAAACAGTTCCTACATGGACCTGATAAGGGGCATACTTGAAAACCCATTGCTTAAGAAAATACTTACCAAGGAAGAAATAGACAGCTTTATAGCCTACTTAGAATCTGAAGAGTTCAAAGGCATCCTTATGAGCGGTCTTAGAGACTTTCTGCAAAGGGGGTTAAACCTTGCGGCGTCCATGGTGCCAGCTGTGGGTAGCTTTATCTTCAAGAGCTTTGTATTCCTGCTTACGCTCTTTTTTATCCTAAGGGATGGTCCAAAGTTTGTGAGGTTCGCAGAGCGGTTTCTTCCTATGCACAAAGAGGATGTAGAACAGGTGTTTATTACCATATACAAGACAGTTCTCGCTACCGTATACGGTTCCATAGGCGTTGGTATAGCCCAAAGCACGGTAGGCTTCATAGGATACAAGCTGGCTGGTATGGACTATGCCGTACTTCTCGCCATGGCTACCTTCATGAGCAGTTTTATACCGCCCTTCGGTGCGGGTTTTGTCTGGTTTCCAGTGGCGGTCTATACCTTTGCGGTCAAGGGTTTATACAACGGTATCTTCATGTTCATATACGGCATGTTCGTTATATCCACCATAGATAACTTTATAAGACCCCTCATAATGAAAATGGGCGTAAGCATGCCCTACATAGTGCTCTTCTTTTCCATAGTAGGTGGTTTGCTGACCTTCGGCTTTGTGGGCATATTCCTTGGACCTATAGTATTTACAACTTTGTTCACCCTTGCACTCATATACGAAAAGAGGATACTAAAGGATTAGGTCACTCCAGCCCATGCATCTTGAGGTTTTCCTTTATCCTGTGTAGAAGATCAGCTGGGTTCTTTATGGGATATTCCAGTTCCTGAAGCACTTCCTTTGCGGTTCTGCCCTTTATGTAAACACCCTCAAATCTGTCAGATATGGCCCCCGCGGACTGTATGGGAAAGTCTGTTCCTTTCAGTCTTTTGAGCACCATATAAGCCCATGGTATGTCAAGGGCATAAGCAACCCTCTCACAGTATTGGAGAAATACCTGAGGTTCTTCGTGCCCTTCCTTTACGAGTTTGTAGGCAAGTTTTGCTATTCCGCCCGCGGTATGGACCTTTAATTCCTTCTTCTCTTCTTCAAGAAGCTCCTCTATCCTTTTGAGCTTTTCAAGAGCGGTAGAGGGTTCAGCCCTTAAGATGTTTCTTACCGTTTGGACAGTAAGACCCACCTTCTCCGCTATTTCTCTGTCCGTTTTGAAATACTCTTCCCTAAGCACCACACAGTAAACTGCTCTGGCAAGGGATGGAAGCCATGTGAGGGTTTTGTATTCCGCCAGCTTTGAAAGTCCCCCAAGCACATCAATAGATTTGAGGAACACTCTTAGAACCAATGCTTCCAAGTCCTTTTCTACGGGCTGGACGATCACAACCATATTCGTACCTCCTCTTTTAAAATCGGGGTGACGGGACTTGAACCCGTGACCTCTGGCCCCCCATGCCAGCGCGCTTCCGCCTGCGCCACACCCCGTTAAATTTACATTTTAAGCCTTTTAGCTTCTGATTTCAACTTGCTTATGAGCTTTTTGCTTGGTCTAAACAGGACTCGTTTACCCTTCCTTCTGAAACTGCCAAAGCCTGAAATCTTCAAGCCATCCTCAGAGGCTATACCTTCTCTCATCCTATCTAATAGAAAATTTATCATCTTATAGACCCTTTTCTTTGAGTAAACATGAGAATACTCCTCGTGTAGCCTCTCAACAAGGGTTTTCTTTTTCATATTTTCATCTTTTTCTTGAGTATGTCTCCCAGCGTAAAGCCCTTATCAGAGGTGGTTATTATATCTTCTTTCTTCTCCTCTTCCTTTTCCTTCATGCTGAAGGTTATCTTGTCTTGAGAAAGCTCTATTATTCTCGCTTCCACTTCTTGACCTTCTTGAAGTTTTAGACCCTTTGGGATCTCAGATATGGGAAGGAGTCCATCTATACCCTCCGGAAACTGCAAAAAGGCACCAAAGGGGTGCACGCTCTTTACCTTTAGTTTTACCTTATCACCCACCTTGTAATTTTTGAGAACTGTCTCCCAAGGGTTATCTGTGAGCTGTTTAAGACCAAGTTTTACAAACCTTCCGTCAAGCCCAAGCACAGCGAACTCGATGGATTGACCTACCTGAAGCACATCTTCTATCCTTCCGGGCTTTATCCAAGCAAGGTCGCTCCTGTGAATAACACCTTGCACACCCTGTTCAAGGCTTACTATAGCCCTTGCACCCTCTATCTTCTCCACTGTTCCCACAACTCTACTACCAGCTGGATATTTCTTTATAAACTCCTCCCATGGTTTTGGAAGAGTTCTCTTTATGCTGAGGACCAGCTTATGCCTTTTGGGGTCAAAGTCAAGCACTTGAGCAGAGACCCTGTCGCCCTTTTTGGGGATGCTTCCGTCGTAAGATATCTCATCCTTTGGCACAAAACCTTCCACCCCTTCCATGACCTCAAAGATTAGCCCGTTCTCTCTAACCTCTAAAACCCTTCCCTTTACCACCTGACCCTTCTGTATGCTCTGCTGTGCTTTCTGCCATGGGTTTTCCTTTGTTTCTTTTAGGCTTACGAATATAAACTGACCATCCTTAGGTATCCTCTTTACTTTCACCCTTAGCCTTTCGTCAATCTCCGCATAATTGTAGGGGTTTCTGTCCCTTCCCCAGCTTAGTTCCTCAAGGGGGAGGAAGGCTCTGAGTGCATTGCCCACGAGCAGGGTTATGCCCTTTTCTGGGTCTATCTTTATCACCTTGCCTTCAACCAGGTCTCCCACCTTTATCTTGGAAAGGAGCCTTGCCCTCTTTTTTTCCTCCTGAGCTTTTATATAGTCCTTTTGGGAGAGGACCACCTTAAGCCCATCCTCTTCTCTTTTAAACTCTGTTATCTTTGCCACTATCTTCTTGCCTTCTCTGAGGTTTCTGATGGCTTCTTTCATAGGGAGAAAAACCTTTAGACCGCTAACATCCACCACATAACCGTCATCCTTCTTTTCTACCACTGTACCTGTTATAAATTTGCCCTTCTCATAGCAAGACCTCAAAAAGCCCGTTAACTTGTCTTCAAGATACCTCCTATAGGATAGAAGGGGAGAGCCACCTTTTGTGAACCTTACAACCACTGCCTTTATCTCATCACCAACCCTTGCATCTGGCAGTTCTTCCCTTGATATTATACCCTCTACCTTGTACCCCACATCCACGTAGATGTTTCTTTCGTCTATCTTCACCACCTTCCCCTTTATCACCTCACCCCTTTTTAGTTCTTTAAGTTCAAG
>JAXSOX010000051.1:0-11261 GCA_037926525.1 Aquificaceae bacterium
CAAGAGCTCTGAACTTATCTTTTAGATATTCCATCCCATACTCCTAAGTTTTTGCCTTCCTTCTTCAGATATTTTATCACTGCTCCAAGCAGGCTCAAATACAAAGTTTATTACAACGTCTCTCAACTGGGGAAAATTTCTAAGCAGGTGTTCCCTTATATGCTCAGCAAAAAAGCCCTTTGCAGGACAGGAGGGGACTGTTAGGGTCATATCCACATAGGCTATTCCGTCCTTTACTTGCACACCGTATATAAGCCCAAGGTTCACTATGTCTATGGGTATCTCTGGGTCTTTTATCTCCTTTAGCTTTTCCAGGATTTCAAGTTCCATTGGAATAAATATAGGATTTTTCCCAGTCTAAGGCGGTTTTTATGATAAACTCCAAGTTATCATATTGAGGTTTCCAGCCAAGAATTTGTCTTGCCTTTTGACTATCCGCTACGAGCATGGGTGGGTCTCCTTCGCGCCTTGGTGCGTATCTCACCTCAAAATCCACACCAGAGACCTCTTTTACCTTTTGCACTACCTCAAGCACCGAGTATCCTCTACCATATCCCACATTAAAGACGTCGCTTTGCCCTCCACTCATTAGATAGTCTAACGCCTTTAAATGAGCCTCGCATAGGTCCATAACATGCACGTAGTCTCTTATGCACGTCCCGTCAGGTGTTGGATAATCTGTTCCAAAGACCTCCATGTAGGGAAACTGCCCGGTTGCAGTCTTTACTGCTCTTAGAATGAGATGTGTTGGTTCTTTGCTTACTTGTCCTATCTTTCCCTCTGGGTCTGCACCTGCTACGTTGAAATACCTGAGGATGGCATACTTTAAGCCTGTGGTATAGGAGAAGTCTTTTATTGCCTGCTCTGTAAATAGCTTGCTCCAGCCGTAGGGATTAATAGGCTTTGTTGGGTCATCCTCCTTTACTGGGACTTTATCTGGTATGCCATAAACTGCAGCGGTGGAGGAGAATATGAGATACTGCGTCCCAGCTCTTTGCATAGCCTGAAGAAGGTTGAGAGTTCCCAGAAAGTTGTTCTCGTAATATAGCAGTGGCTTTCTAACGCTTTCTGGGACTTTTACCTTTGCAGCAAAGTGAATAACCGCTTCCGGCTTAAACTCAAGCAGGACTTCCTCAAGGGCTTTGTAGTTGAGAAGGTCTACCACCTTGAGGTCTCCGTATAGCACCGCCCAAGGGTTGCCATCTGAGAGGTTGTCTACAGTAAGGACTTGGTATCCTCTCTCACCTAAGAGCTTTACCATATGAGAGCCTATATAGCCTGCTCCTCCCGTTACTAATATTCGCATAGTGCAATTATATATCAATCCTCAAGGTTTTGTGCCAGATAGTCCGCCAAGTGCAAGACCTCCTGTCCAGTTTTGTGTTTTTTAACTCCATCCTTTAAATTAAGCACACAGCCTGGGCAGGTGGTAAGCACCACATCCGCTTGAGTTTTCTGAAGGTCTTGGACCTTTTCCTTCTGTATTTGGTCTGACATTTTGGGGTTTGTTATGGAAAAGAGCCCTGCAAAGCCACAGCAAGACTTGTCCTTTTCCGCCTTTCTTACTTCGTCGCCTTCAATCCTTTCCATTACACCGTAGAAGACCTTGTCGCTTGTTTTCATGGCACTATAAGAGTGGCAGGGCACGTGGAAGGTAAGCCTTTTTCCAGAGCCTTTGAATTTCAAAGTGCTTTTGAAGACTATTTCCGCAAAGTCGTAGACGGGTTTTTGCAGTTTATAGTCTTCCTGCAAAGCTCCACCGCAGGTGGGACAGGCAACCACCACTGCGTCAAACTCATACTTTTCCATCTCCTTGAGGTTATGCTCTCTTAATCTCTCAAAGGCAGGAAGGTTTCCAGAGTAGTAATGGGGTGCACCACAGCACTTTATATCCTCTGGGACAACCACCGTGTAGCCTGCTTTGTTCATTAGCCTTATGACGTTCTCACCCGTCTTTCCATAAAAGGCATCTATCATACAGCCTGTGAAAAAAAGGAGCTTTCCCTTTTCTTCCTGAGCCTTAAAGACCTTGCCTCTTAGTCCAAAAGCCTCTGCAGTAGGCTTTGGCATAAACTTCACCGCACCGGTGGGAAAGGGCGTTTTTATCTCTCCAAAAGGCAAGGGGCTAAGAAGTTTGCCAGCCAGTTTTACCACCTTTCTACCTGCCTTTGACTGCAAGAGCTCCAAGGACTTCAGACCAAGACTTTTTACCATTCCCTGTCCCAAATTTTCCCTTTGCATATCTCTTGCATGGACCAAAATCTCCTTATATTCCACGTTATTGGGACATATCCACTCACATCTTCTACACATGGCACACTGGTCCCATTGCTTGGCAACCTCTTCAGAGAGGGGTAGCTCTCCCTTTACCACCATCTCCGCAAGGGCAAGCCTTCCACGTGCAAAGCCAGCCTCCTCTTGTATGTATGGATATGTGGGGCATACGGACTTACAAAGTCCACATTTTACGCACTTTTGAGCAAGGTCAAGAGGTATCTCTATAAACTTCTCCATAGTCTATGTAAATATAGGGCTTTTGTAAGAGGTTGAATTGACCAAAAGCAGGTTATAATTTTGTATTCTTGAGCGGGTGTGGCGGAACTGGCAGACGCGCAGGACTTAGGATCCTGTGGGCTTACGCCCGTGAGGGTTCGACTCCCTCCACCCGCACCAAAAAAAATAGGAGGTATGTATGAAGGTAAGCGTAGAGGATAGACAAGGACTTTTTAAAAACCTTAAAGTGGAAGTGGAAGGTGATGTGGTAAAGTCCGCACTTGATGAGGTATACAACTACCTTAAAGAGAATGCGGAAGTGGAAGGTTTTAGAAAAGGTAAAGCACCCCTTTGGATTATAAGAGCCAAGTTTAGGGAATACATAAAAGAAGAGGTAGGTAAAAAGGTGGCAAACGCCACTTTGGCAAGTGCAATACAAGCAAGTGGACTAAAGCCTGTGGCGGACATATACCTTGAAAAGGTGGAGTTAGAAGAAAAAGAGCAAAGACTAAGCTACAGCGTATACTTTGAAGTGCCTCCTGAGTTTGAATTGCAAAAAGTAGAAGGTCTTGAAGTGGAGATAAAAAAGCTTGAGTTCAGTGAAGACCTCGTAAAGCAGAGGATAGAGGAAATAAGGCAAGAGCACGTAGTTTGGGAACCCGTGGAAAGAGAGGTAAAGGAAGGAGACTTAGTAGTTGTGGAATACAAGGTTCAAGAGTTAGAGAGTGGAGAATCCACAGAAGGAGAAACTTCTGGAGTTATCGGCACAAAGACCTTTAGGGAAGAGATAGAGAAGGAGCTTATAGGCAAAAGGGAAGGCGATAGCTTTGTGCTTGAAGATTTAACCCTTTACGATGTGGAAGGTAAACCCGCTGGAAAGGCAAGGGTAGAAATCACCGTGAAGAGTGTAAAGGAAAAAGTGCTTCCAGAGTTAAACGATGACTTTGCGAAGGAGCTCGGACTTGGTGAGACCTGGACGGAAGCAGAAGAGAAGATAAGGCAAGAGGTAAAAGCCAACTTAGAAAACTTAAAAAAGGCTATGATATCGGATGCGGTAGCCATAAAGTTAGTTCAGCTCCACGAGTTTGAGATACCTCAAACACTCCTTCAAAGGGAGCTATCACACCTTGTGGAAAGAAGGGTAAGGGAGCTATCTCAATGGGGTATAGACCCTAAGTATCTGGATTACAGAGCTATAGCTCAAGAGCTAACACCACAAGCGGTCTTTAACATAAAGCTAAGATACATCTTAGATAAATACGCTCAACAAAAAAACATAGAGGTTAGCAATGAAGAAATCCAGCAAAGGATAGAAGCCTTGGCACAAGCTTATGAGCGCACGGCAGAAGAAATGAGGGAGTTTTTGGAAAGGGAAAACCTACTGCCAGTCCTTGAGGAGGACATAAGGAGAGAAAAGGCGTTTGAAGACATAATTTCAAAGGCGGTAGTAAAGGAGATAGAAGAGAAGAAGGAGGAGAAAAATGAAAATACTTGACCAGCTTGTTCCTATAGTAATTGAGCAAACTCCGAGAGGTGAAAGGGCTTACGATATATACTCAAGGCTCCTGCAGGATAGAATAGTTTTGCTCGGTTTCCCCATAGATGACCATGTGGCTAACCTCATTGTTGCTCAGCTTCTTTTTCTTGAAGCTCAAGACCCAGAAAAGGACATATACATGTATATAAACTCACCCGGTGGGTCTGTCACTGCAGGCATGGCAATATACGACACCATGCAATACATAAAGCCTGACGTGGTTACCATATGCCTTGGTCAAGCAGCATCTATGGGTGCGGTTTTGCTCGCTGCGGGTGCAAAGGGTAAAAGATATGCACTGCCTCACGCAAGGATAATGATACACCAACCTCTCGGAGGCATATCGGGTCAAGCAACGGATATAATAATCCATGCGGAGGAGATAAGAAGGATAAAGAACATGCTCAATGAAATCCTTGCAAAACACACAGGACAGCCCTTAGAGAAGATAGAAAGGGATGTGGAAAGGGACTATTTTATGTCCGCATATGAGGCTATGGAATACGGTATAGTGGACAAAGTTATAGAAAAAAGGAGCTAAAATGTCAAGGAAAAGGCAAGAAAACCACTGCTCTTTTTGTGGAAGGTCTCAGAGCGAAGTTTTGGTGCTGATAGCAGGACCAAACGACACCTTTATATGCGACCGGTGTGTAGAGGTATGCAACAACATAATAAAGGAGCAGAAAAAACACCTCAGCTACAGCTTTTCAAGGGAAATTCCAACACCTGAAGAAATAAAGAGACAGCTTGACCAATATGTTATAGGTCAAGAAAGAGCCAAAAAGGTTCTCTCTGTGGCGGTATACAATCACTACAAGAGAATAAGGGCGAAGGAACTCGGTCTCAATCTTGACGACGTGGAAGTGGAAAAAAGCAATATATTACTGATAGGTCCCACTGGCTCTGGAAAAACTCTACTGGCAAAGACTCTGGCAAAGATATTAGACGTGCCCTTTGCCATATCCGATGCAACCACCCTTACAGAAGCAGGCTATGTGGGTGAGGATGTGGAAAACGTCCTTGTAAGGCTTTTGCAAAATTGCGGATATGACGTAAAAGCTGCACAAAGAGGCATTGTATACATAGACGAAATAGACAAGATAGCAAAAAAGACAGGTATAAACCCTTCTATAACGAGAGACGTTTCTGGCGAAGGCGTTCAACAAGCCCTCTTGAAGATAATAGAGGGGACCATCTCCAACGTGCCACCACAGGGAGGAAGAAAGCACCCTCACCAAGAGTTCATACAGGTAGACACCACGGACATTCTCTTTATCTGCGGTGGTGCCTTTGTGGGGCTTGAAGACATAATAAAAAGAAGACTTGGAAAGTCTGTGGTAGGCTTTGAGGCGGAGATAAGAAAGTTTGACAAGGGAGAAAACCCACTCCACTTTGTGGAAGTAGATGACCTTATACACTATGGGCTCATACCAGAGTTTGTGGGCAGGCTTCCTGTAATTGCGGTCCTTGATGAGCTAACAGAGGAAGAGCTAATAAGGGTGCTTGTTGAACCAAGAAATGCACTTGTCAAGCAGTATAAGAAGCTTTTTGAAATGGAAGGTGTGGAGCTTGAGTTTACAGAGGATGCACTGGTGGAAATAGCAAGAGAAGCTATAAGACGAAAAACTGGTGCAAGAGGTCTTAGGGCTATCATGGAAGAGATAATGCTTGATGTGATGTTTGAAATACCCTCTAAGCGTGATGTGAAAAAGGTGCTTGTAAATGCACAAGTAGTAAAAGACAAGCTAAAGCCTATATACATAATGAAAGAAGCGGTATAAAGGAGATGAGTCATGAGGTATATGGAGCTTACTCCAGACTTGTATACGGGCGTAAAGGATATGGACGATCAGCACCAAGGCATAGTGGACAGGATAAACACTCTTGCGAACCTACTAAGCGCGGATAAGCTCCAGGAAGCCATAAACTTTTATAAAAACGAGCTTTTACCCTTTGTGGTATGGCACTTGCAAGAAGAAGAAAAGTTTATGCAAGAGATAGGCTATCCAGATTTTGAAGAACACCAGCGTCATCATAAGTGGGTTATTGACCTTTTTACCAAACTGGGTGAGGAAATGCAGGATAAAAAGCAGGCAAGACAAGCCTTAGCAATACTTACAGGATGGCTTTACGGTCATGTGGGTAGGGTAGACAAAAGATACGGAGAGTTCCATTCAAAACTTCATATGTCTGCCTAATTTAGTGGTATGCTTTTTAGTAAGGAGGTTATGGTTATGAAAAAAGCTCTTCTTGTAGTTGCCCTCTTTTCTGGTTTTAGCTTTGCCCAGCAAAAGTTTGCTTGCATTGACCCAAATAGGATTCTTTCAGAATCCCAGCTTGTAAAGGATAAGGAATCTCAGCTAAGAGCCAAAGTGGAAGAGTATCAAAAACAGCTTGACCAGATAAACAAGAGGCTTGAAGACCTTCGAAAACAGATAGAAAGCAGGGGAATAGCTCAAAATGTAAGAGAACAGAAGATAAGGGAATATCAAAAGGTAGAAGCGGAGGGATTAGAGCTCCAGCAAAAGGCACAAAGAGAAGTTGCGGAGATGAGGGAAAAGTTAGAAGGAGAGATAGTATCAAGAGTAAGGAAAATATCCGAAGACATAGCAAAGAGAGAAGGCTTTACGGGGATTATTGACTGCACTGTATTCATATACAGGTCTGCGGAGATAGACATAACTGCGGAGGTAATCCAAAGGTTAGACCAGCAAAAATGAAGCTCTTAGACCTTGCAAAGCTTTTAGAGGGTGAAGTTGTTGGAAACCCTCATATGGAGGTAGAGGGTATATCCTCACCAGAAAATCCAAAAAAGGGGACGCTTGTCTTTCTGCAAGACGTAAAGGTTTTGGAGGATTTAAGGGGTATGCAAATAGTCCCAGTGGTATCTCAGAACATTGACTTTCCCACATACATAAGGGTTAAAAACGTGAGGCTTGCCCTTGCACGCTTTTTGTCTCACTTCTACCCAGAGAGACATCCCTCTGGCATATCCGATAAGGCTTACATAGAAGAGGGTGTAAAGTTAGGGAAGGATGTGTATGTGGCACCCTTCGTTTATTTGGGGAAGAATGTGGTGCTTGAGGATGGGGTAAAGGTTTATCCCTTTTGCTACATAGGGGAAGGTGTGAGGATAGGCAAAAACAGCGTGCTTTTCAGCGGAGTTCATGTGTATCCCTACTGTGTGATAGGTGAGGGTGTGAGGATTCATAGTGGTTCTGTTATAGGTGCGGACGGCTTTGGCTACTATGTGGGTCCAGAGGGCGTTTTTAAGCTAAACCACATAGGTAAAGTAGTCATCCAAGACCATGTGGAGATAGGTGCAAACACCTGCATAGATAGGGCTCTTATAGACCAGACAATTATAGGCAAAAATACCAAGATAGATAACTTGGTGCAGATAGGACACAACTGCAAGATAGGTGAGGGTAATATTATAGTGTCCCAAGTGGGACTTTCTGGTAGTGTAAGGACAGGCAAGGGAGTAGTCTTGGCAGGACAGGTAGGTGTGGCAGACCATGTGGAGATAGGAGATGGTGCTGTTGTATCTGCAAAGGCGGGGGTATCAAAGAGCCTTGAAGGTGGAAAGGTATACGGAGGAACTATCCCAGCCATGGAATGGTCAAGATGGAAACGACTTTACGCCTATATTTTAAAACTGCCAGAACTCTTTAAGGAGAAAAGGCATGAGGATAAGGATAGCCCACAGCCCTGACTCGGACGATGCCTTTATGTTTTACGCTCTGACCGCTGGCAAGATAGACACAGAGGGTTTGGAGATTGAGCATGTGCTTGCGGACATTGAAACCCTTAATAGGGAAGCTCTAAAAGGGACGTATGAGGTCTCCGCCATATCCTTTCATGCCTATCCTTATGTGGCAGACAAATATCTGGTGCTACCCAGTGGTGGAAGTGTGGGAGAAGGCTACGGACCTATAGTGGTCGCCAAGGAGCATTTAGAAGACTTAAAGGGTAAAAGGGTCGCAATTCCAGGAAGGCTTACCACTGCATATCTTGTCCTAAAGCTCTACGAACCAGACTTTGAGGAAGTCCTTTTCCCTTTTGACAAGGTCTTAGATGCTGTGGTTGATGGTATAGTGGACGCAGGGCTTGTTATACATGAAGGACAGCTTAGTTATCAAGATAGGGGTCTAAAAAAGGTTGTTGACCTGGGTCAATGGTGGATGGAGAAGACCAATCTTGTGCTTCCTCTTGGTGGCAATATCATAAGAAAAGACCTCGGTGTTGAGATAATAAGGAAGATGGAGAGGCTAATGAGAAGGAGTATAGAGTATGCATTACAGCACAGGGAAGAAGCCCTAAGCTTTGCCAGAGAGTATGCAAGGGATATAAAAGAAGACACAGAAAGAACCAACAGGTTTGTAAGCATGTATGTAAACCACAGAACCTTAGATTATGGAGAGGATGGCAGGCGTGCGGTAAGACTTTTGCTACAGATGGGAATAGAAAGGAATATAATAGAAGCTAATATGCCAGAAGTGATATTTAGCGACGAGGTGAAAGACTAATGGGTGTCTTGCCACAAGAACTAATGGAAAAGCTAAGGGAACATGTGGAGTATTTTCCAAGAAAGGAACAGGCGGTGTTGCTTTGTCTCCATGAAGTCCAAGACTACTACGGACATATACCCTTTTTTGCCTTGGAGGAAGTGGCAAAACTCTTGGAAGTGCCACTAAGCCATGTGGAAAATGTGGTTTCCTTCTACGATATGTTTGACAGGGGAGAACCTGCAAGGCATAGGATAAGGGTTTGTGTAAGCGTTGTGTGTAATCTTATGAACTCTAACAAGGTGCTAAATGCCTTAAGGGAGCTACTTGGCATCTCCTTAGGTGAGACCACAAGGGATGGAAGGTTTAAGCTCATAGGGGTGCAATGCATAGGTGCATGCTCAGAGGCACCTTGTTTCATGGTAGATAACGACACCTATAAATTTGAATCAAAGGAGAAGCTACATGAGATCCTATCCCGTTATACCTGAAATATACGCAGAGACAACGCTTAACCTTTTGTTAAAAAGGGCTAAAAAGCCAAGAGTTCACACCATAGAGGATTATCTAAAAGACGGTGGCTATCAGGCTTTGGAAAAAGCACTTAACATGAAACCTGAGGAGATAATAGACTGGGTGGACAAAAGCCAACTCAGGGGCAGAGGAGGTGCAGGCTTTCCCACAGGTAGAAAGTGGAAGTTTGCGGTTCAAAACCCAGCACCGAGATATCTCATATGCAATGCGGACGAATCTGAACCCGGCACCTTCAAGGACAGAATACTCATAGAGAGGGACCCACACCTTCTCATAGAAGGTATGATAATCTCTGCCTACGCCATAGGGGCAAATGAGGCTTTCATATACATAAGGGGTGAGTATCCTGCGGGATACTATATCCTCAGGGATGCCATAGAGGAGGCAAAGAAGAAGGGTTTTCTTGGGAAAAACATACTGGGCTCTGGCTTTGACCTTGAGATTTATGTGGCAAGAGGTGCAGGTGCCTACATATGCGGAGAAGAGAGTGCGCTCATTGAATCTCTTGAAGGTAAGAGAGGCTTTCCAAGGATAAAACCACCCTTTCCTGTCCAATATGGTCTTTGGGGAAGACCTACTGTGGTAAACAACGTGGAAACCCTTTGCAACATTCCTCTCATAGTGGGTATGGGTTGGGAAGAGTATCGCTACATAGGACCAAGCGACTATCCGGGTCCCAAGCTCTTTCCTGTAAGTGGAAAAGTGAAAAAGCCGGGGGTCTATGAGCTCCCCATGAACACCACCCTCAGAGAAGTTATCTTCAAGTATGCGGGAGGAACTATTGGAAACAAGAAGATTAAGGCAGTATTCTCCGGAGCCCTTGACTGTTTTTCCGCAGAGGAGTTAGACACACCCATGGACTACTCGCCCTTTGGCTTTGGCGGGACGGGAACGGTTATAGTCCTGACAGAAGAAGACGATATAGTCCAAGCTTGCCTGTGGGTAGCAGAGTTTTACGCTCATGAAAGCTGTGGTCAATGCACGCCCTGTAGAGTTGGCACTTATGAACAGGCTAATCTCCTTGAGAAGATAGTGCACTACGAAGCGGATGAAAGAGAATGGGTAGGCTTTGAGTTTGTGAACTCACACATACAGCCCACTTCTATCTGTGGTCTTGGTGCAGTTGCAGGTAGGCTAATTCGTCAAGCTATGCAAAAGTTTCCACAGGAATGGGAAAAATACAGAAAGCAAGTAAAAATAGGAGTATGAGGCTTTTTCTCTTGTCTTTCTTTGCCATTTACCTTGCTTACGCTTCAGAAGGGCAAAAGTGCGAAAGCAATCCTCTAAAGGATAAGGAATACTGTAGATATTTTTGGAGTATATGCAAAAATCTTGGTTTAAAGAGGCTTGATGGTATAAGAAGCTGTTTAGAAAAGAGTCAAAGTTATGAAGAAGGTGTAAAGTGCTTTGAAAGGTCTTGGCTTGAAGACCTCTTTAAAAGATGAAGACTTTGAAGCATACTATAAGGTCTCTTATAGAAATTGGCTTTGACGTTTTGTATATAGAAAAAGAAGCTCCGCAAAGTCAGGTAGAGCCTTCACAAAAGGTCAAAGAACCTACCCAGAGCAAAGAGGAAATGTTGAAGGCTTTGTATAGAAAACTTGAGGAAGAGAGAAAGTGCATCCTCTACGAGGGGGCAAGCGGTTATGTTTTTGGGGAAGGGAATCCCTATTCGCCTGTGGTCTTTGTAGGCGAAGCACCGGGAGAAGAAGAAGACCAACAGAAAAGACCCTTTGTGGGTAGAGCGGGAAGGTATTTAAATCAAAAACTCCAAGAGGTGGGTCTAAAACGAGAAGAAGTATACATAACCAACGTGGTAAAGTCCAGACCGCCCGGCAATAGAAAGCCTACTCCAAAGGAAATGCAAACCTGCCTACCCTACCTTAGAAAGGAGATAGAGATAATAAACCCAAAGCTGATAGTTTGTCTTGGTGCGACCGCCCTTGAGGGAATATTAGGAAAATCTCTACCCATATCCAAGCATAGAGGTCAATTTTTTGAATATCCATACGACAGAAGAATAAAGGTCTTCCTTACATACCATCCCGCTTACATCCTTAGAAACCCCAGTGGAGAAAAGGAGTTTGTGGAGGACCTAAAAAGAATAAAGGAATTTCTAAGTAGCCTTTGAGAGAAAGACCTTCAAATAGCCTTCTTCAATCTTTGCACCCACTGGCTCGTAGTCTCTG
>JAXSOX010000052.1:0-11050 GCA_037926525.1 Aquificaceae bacterium
TTGTGATGATAGCAGGTTTACACTTGAGGAGTTTGAGCCTCTTGCAAGGTCTATTGAAAAGGAGTTTGTCAAAGACTACTCTCTCGCACCTTTGTATAGAAGATTTAGGAATGTTTTTTGGGAAAGTCTGGAGCTGTGGGTCTTGCCTCCTCCTGTGGTTAGATACATAGAGGAAAATTCCTGGGTTTTATCTCCTTTGTATGGTCTTGTTAAACCCACCGCTTGCATTCCCTTTGCACCTGTATCTTGGAAGGAGTTTTATGGAGAGAAAACTCTTATGGATTTTTGGAAAGAACACATTAGAAACCTCTCAAAAAAGCTCCTTTCTGAAAGGGTTGTCGTTTCCTTTGTTGGTAAACCTTATGAGAAACTCTTTGACCTAAAACATGCCAAAGGCTTTTTGAGCTTTGAGTATTATAGGAAAGACCACAGGGTAAAATTGCCCTATAAGCACTACGCCTATACGCTAAGATACATAGCTGAGAAAAACTTGAGCCTTTCGGAGCTTGAAAAGATAAACTTCTATGACTACAAGGTGGAAAGTGTAAAAAGCCTTGGCAATAAAACCTTGGTGGTTATGAGGTCGGAGGGTAGGTATGAAATCTAATACACATATCTCCATAGTTATACCTGCCTACAACGAAGAAGACAACATACCCATACTCTATGAAAAGTTAAAGGGAGTTCTTGAAAGGCTTGGAAGAGAGTATGAGATTATTTTTGTGGATGATGGTTCTGTAGACAGGACTTGGGAAAGGCTAAAAGAGATAGCGGAAAAGGACCAAAGAGTAAAGCTAATACGCTTTAGGAAAAACTACGGGCAGACCGCTGCCATGTATGCAGGCTTTCAGCATGCCACCGGAGAGGTTATCATAACTTTGGATGCGGACCTCCAAAACGACCCAGAAGACATTCCCATGCTATTGCAAAAGTTGGAGGAGGGCTATGACATAGTAAGCGGGTGGAGAAGGGATAGAAAAGACCCCTTCCTCTCAAGGAGACTACCTTCTATGATAGCTAATTGGATAATCTCAAAGGTAACTGGTGTGGAGCTTCATGACTACGGATGCACTTTAAAGGCTTACAGGGCGGACATAATAAAAAGGCTTGAGCTATACGGGGACATGCACAGGTTTCTGCCAGCACTTACAAAAAGGCTTGGAGCAAAGATAACAGAAATTCCAGTGAGGCATCATCCAAGATTGTATGGAAAGTCAAAGTATGGTATCGGTAGGACTATAAGGGTCATTCTTGATATTTTCTTGGTAAAGTTCCTAAACGAATACATAAACAAGCCCATGTATGTTTTTGGGACTTTTGGCTTTATCTTGCTTAGCTTGGGTCTTTTGGCACTCTTTTACCTTGTCTTTCTCAAACTCTTTCTTGACCAAGATATAGGAAGGAGACCCCTCCTAATTCTCAGCGCTCTTTTCATTCTTGCAGGTATACAACTCATATCTACAGGAGTAATAGCAGAGCTTTTGGTGAGGATATACTACAGGACAAAAGAAGACAAGCCTTTTGTAGTGGAAGAAAAGGTAAATTTGTAATCGCCTAAACCTCCGCACCATCTAATATGCGGTCGCAACCACAAGTTCTTTCCTCCGGTAGCCTCTTTACAAACTCAACTATCAACCTGCCTATTTCCTGCTCCTTTTCCTTCATAAGACCTATAACCTCGTCGCTGGTTAGCCTGTAGCCCGCTATACCTGCTGCAGGGTTTGCCACTATGCATATGCTTGCATAACACATGGTGAGCTCTCTGGCAAGGACCACTTCAGGATAGCCTGTCATACCTACCACATCGCCACCAAGCCTTTCTATAGCCCTTATCTCCGCCGGTGTTTCAAACCTTGGTCCTTCCGTGCAAGCATAAACACCAGAGGGATGGTAGGAAAGTTTTAAGTCTTCCAAAACCTCAAAAAGAAGGCTTCTCATCTGAGGACAGTATAGCTGGCTTGCGTCTATGTGAACCACCTTTCCTTCTTTCAAAAGTTTGGCTACCTTGTCATTGCCATCCACAGGCAGAGAAAACTTACCTTCATAAAAGGTATCTTTTCTGTTTTTTGTAAGGTCAAGAAGGTCGTCAATTACCACAAAATCTCCTGGCTTAAAAGTCCTATTTATGCCACCAACCGCAGACACAGCCAAAACTCTATTTACACCAAGCTCCCTCAAAGCCCAGAGGTTTGCCCTATATGGCACAAGATGAGGGGGGTATACATGTCCTTCACCATGCCTTGAGATAAAGGCAAGCTCCCTATCTCCTACTTTGGCTATTACCACTTCAGAAGAGGGTTCACCAAAAGGCGTCCTTACTTTAAGTTTTTTCACTATTTCAAAGCCTTCAAGTTTATAAAGTCCACTGCCACCTATTACGCCTATCATAGCTCCCTCGAAGGACAGAGGTCATAAAGAGGACACTCGTGATGCTTTGGCTTTTGTGCGGTGCATATATACCTTCCAAGAAGGACAAGGAGGTTAGAGAATTTCCCCCACTGTTCCCTTGGGACTATTTTCATTAGGTCTTTTTCTATCTTTTCAGGTTTTTTCTCCTTTGTTAGACCCAGTCTTTGACTAACCCTTGACACATGCGTATCTACCGCAATACCTTCGTTCTTTCCAAAGGCGTTGTATAGGATAATGTTGGCACTTTTCCTGCCTATTCCGGGCAGGCTTGTGAGAGCTTCCATACTGTCTGGAACTTGTCCTCCAAACCTTTCCATTATCTGCTGACAGGCGGACTTTATAAACTTTGCCTTGTTTCTGTAGTAGTTTATGGAGCTTATATCCCTTTCTAACTCCTCTAAGGGTGCTTTGAGGTAGTCCTCACAGCTTCTGTATTTCTTAAATAACTTCTCTGTCACTTGATTTACTTTCTTGTCTGTTGACTGTGCTGCAAGTATAACAGCCACCAGTAGCTCAAGCGGGTTTGAAAAGTTCAACTCAAGCCTGTCTGGAAACACCTTTTCAAGCCTTGAAAGGATTTCCTGCACCATTTTAATATCAGTTAAAATTATAACATGCCCTACGAGATATATCTAACCATAGGTTTGGCTATTCTTTTTTTCTCAGTGGGGCTTGGTGTAAACAATCAGCTATTTAGAAAGCTCTCCACTATGTATTCCGTTGCCTTTTTGCTAATCTCTGTGGGTAAGTTTGTAGAGGGTCAAGCAATCTTTGCGGATAAGCTTTTGAGCTTTTTCGGGTATGCCATGTGGGTTTTCATATTCTACCTTAACTATCGCCTTGTGGTGTTGGAAAGAAGAAAGGAAGGACAGGAATATTTAGATGCACTCACTGGTGTTAAAAATAGGCTTTACTTTGAAAAGGTTCTAAAGGAAAAGGTAAGTAAATACGAGATGTTGGGAGTGCCTTATGTGGTCTTTTTCTTTGATATGGATAACCTAAAGCAGATAAACGACACCTTGGGACATTCCGTAGGAGACGAAGCAATAGTGAAATTTGCAAAGGCTTTGAAGGAGAATTTTAGACAGGAGGACATGATAGTCAGATACGGAGGTGATGAGTTTGTTGTGGTTGCGAGCGTAAGGACTTGTGCGGATGCTTTGGTTATACTTAGCAGAATAGAACACTACACGGAAGCTATCAACAAGGGTTTGCCTTTTAGGCTTTCCTTCTCAGTAGGTTTTTCTTGCTTTCCAGAGGATGGTAAAAACTTTAATGAGCTTCTCAACTTGGCGGACAAAAGGATGTATGAGATAAAATATAGTAAAAAGGGTTAAAATGCTTCTTATATACGCAGGTCGCTACTCTGAGGATTTTGCTAAACTTCTTGCTAACAAGAGCCTGAACTACAGAAAGATAGGTGAAGTTTTCCTTATAGATGGTTCTGAGGAAGATATACTTGATACCCTATACGATGCGGAGGAACATTTATTAAAAGAAATCAAGCTAACCTTTGCAAAACCAGAAGAAATAAAAGACCCAAAACTTCTGCTTAATTTAGGCTTTAAAAGCATTAGCTTTAAGGATTTTGTGGAAACTAAAGTTTTTACAGACCTGTCTAAAATACTTGGTGAAGCTCAAACCTTCTTTCATGCCATTGTATCTACAAAAACTAAAAAGGTCTTTGGCTTTGAGGCACTTTGTAGAACAAAGATACCTGTATGGAAACTTTTCCAGATGAGCGATAGGGTAGCCTTTATATCTGACCACTACTGTAGAGAAAAGGCACTCTTGGAGTTTAAGGCTCGCTTTTTTGGAAACTACAAGCTATTTTTGAACTTCCATCCCAAGTTTTTGAGAGACCCACTTGAAAATGTGGGAGAGCTTGAGGCTACACTTCATATAAAGGAAATAGACCCACAGCTTATAGTGGTGGAGATAGACGAATATGAGGGTATGGACATAAGGGCTCTTAAGATGATTAGGTCTTTTCTAAAGTCCGCAGGCATAGGTGTTGCCCTTGATGACGTGGGAGCTGGGTATGCTGGACTTTATCAGCTTGTGGAGATAAATCCTGATATTGCAAAGCTGGATATGAACTTGGTCAGAGACGTGCATAAGGACAGACTAAAGCAGTCCATACTGAAAGCTCTTGTTCAGGCTTGTAAAGAGGCTGGTATAAAGGTTTTGGCAGAGGGTGTTGAAAAAAGAGAAGAGCTGGACTTTTTGCTTGAGCTTGACGTGGACTTCATTCAAGGCTTTATATTTTCCAAGCCAGACCCCTATCCCAAAATAAGACAGATAGAGGAGTTGGCATATAATAGTATCTCGTCCCATTAAAACAGGAGGTGTTTACCATGAAAACCCTCGCCTATGGCTTCCCAAAGCTTGGAGAGAAAAGGGAGTTCAAAAGCCTTCTTGAAAACTTCTGGAAGGGCAAGATATCAGAGCAGGATTTCATAGATGGCATGAACTCTTTGAGGGATTGGATTGCTGGGCTCTACAGCCAGTATGTAGACCTTTTCCCTTCTGGAGACCTTTCTTACTACGACTTTATGTTGGATATGTCCATAACCCTTGGTGCAATTCCCAGAAGGTTTGGAGAATACAAGGGTCTTGAGACCTACTTTCAGATGGCACGGGGCGGTCAGGCTCTTGAGATGACAAAATACTTCAATACCAACTATCACTACCTTGTTCCAGAGCTTGAGGGCAAAGACTTTAGGCTTTTCAAAAACATACCCCTTGAAGAATACTCCTATCTAAAAGGCAAAGGACATGAGGCTCTTCCAAAGGTAATAGCACCCTATACTTTCCTTAAGCTCTCAAAGGTCTTGAAAAGGTCTTCTGTGTCAGACTTGCCTCTTTATGAGCTTTCAAAGTTGGAAGGTCAGGAGGACTTTGAAGAATATCTCAATGCGGTGTTTCCAGCTTACGAAGAGTTGCTCAAGGCACTAAGTTCTGCGGGTGCACAGGTGGTGATAATGGAAGACCCTGCTTTGTGTCTTGATATGCAAGATTGGGAGTGGGACTTGGTGCATGAGACCTATGCCTGCTTGAGCAAGTATGTAGACCTTTATGTGATAACCTACTATGACAGCGTTTCTAACTACAAGAGGTTTGTGGAACTTCCTGTCAAGGCTCTTGGTTTTGACTTGGTCTCTAACAAAGAAAACCTTGAAAACCTAAGGAAGGAAGGCTTTCCAGAGGAGAAGGCTTTAATAGCGGGCATTATAAACGGCAGGAATGTGTGGAAGGCAAACCTCAGAGAAAAGCTAAACCTTGTGGAAGAGCTTGCCAAACTTAGCAAAGAGCTTATTGTCTCCAACTCTTGCCCCCTTTTCCATCTGCCTGTGAGCGTAGAGCCAGAGGATAGCCTGCAGGAGGGTCTAAAGGAAAGGCTCTCTTTCGCAAAGGAAAAGCTAAGAGAGCTCCACACCATAAAGAAGGCTCTGCAAGGAGACCAAGATGCGATAAGAGAAGTGGAACACTCAGAAAAGCTTTCCACACAGGCTTTTGGTGTAAGAGAGGAAGTAAGAAGAAGGGTTGCATCCCTTACCGCCTCGGACTTTGAGAGGGATGTGCCCTATGCGGAAAGGATAAGGCTACAGCAAGACCTCTTGAAACTTCCTCTTCTTCCCACCACTACCATTGGCTCTTTCCCACAGACAGAGGAAGTAAGGAAAACAAGGACCGCATACACCTCTGGGAAAATAACAGAGGAGGAATACAAGGACTTTATAAGGAAACAGATAGAACACGCAATAAGGGTTCAAGAGGAGATAGGGCTTGATGTTTTGGTGCATGGTGAGTTTGAAAGGACGGATATGGTGGAGTTCTTCGCTCAGAAGTTAGAGGGTATTGCGGTCACAAAGCACGGATGGGTGCTCTCTTACGGCTCAAGGGTTTATAGACCACCCATAATATATGGCGATGTTTACAGACCGGAGCCTATGACGGTAGAGGAGATTAGCTACGCACAGTCTCTCACGGAAAAGCCTGTAAAGGGCATGCTCACAGGTCCTGTAACCATACTAAACTGGAGCTTCTACAGAGAAGACATAAGCAAGAGAGAAATAGCCTATCAGATAGCTCTGGCACTGCTTGAGGAGGTCAAAGACCTTGAAAGGGCTGGCATAAAGATAATTCAGATAGACGAGCCTGCCTTTAGGGAAGGTGCACCTCTCAAGAGAAGGGACTGGGAGGAATACTTTGACTGGGCGGTAAAAGCCTTTAGGCTGTGTTCCAAGGCTCAACCACAAACTCAGATACACACCCACATGTGCTACAGCGAATTTAACGAGGTTTTGGATTATATCTATCAGATGGACTTTGATGTCATCTCCATAGAGGCTTCACGGAGCAAGGGCGAGATAATATCTGCCTTTGAAAACTTCAAGGGTTGGGATAGGCACATAGGCATAGGCGTTTATGACATACACTCTCCTGCCATTCCTACAAAGGAGCAGATAAGGGCGGTCTTGGAAAGGGCTATGAAGGTTCTGCCAGTGGAGATACTGTGGGTAAACCCCGACTGTGGTCTAAAGACCAGAAGATGGGAAGAGGTCATTCCATCCTTGAAGAACATGGTAGAGACCGCACAGGAGCTTAGAAAAGAGCTGGTTCAGGCATGAGTAGGGATGAGATTCTTATAAACACTATAAGGTTTCTAAGTGTAGACCAAGTAGAAAGGGCAAAGTCGGGACATCCCGGCATGCCCCTTGGTGCAAGCCACATAGCTTATCTTATCTTTGACCGTTTTCTACGCTTTAATCCCAAAAACCCAAACTGGATAAACAGAGACCGCTTTGTTCTATCTGCGGGTCATGCCAGTGCCATGCTTTATTCTCTCTTGTTTGTGATGGGATATGACCTTACGCTGGAAGACCTAAAGGCTTTTAGACAACTCGGTAGTAAAACTCCAGGACATCCCGAGAGCTTTCTCACTCCCGGCGTGGAGGCTACCACTGGACCACTTGGTCAAGGTATAGGCAATGCGGTAGGTATGGCACTTGCAGAAAAGTATCTTGCCTCTTACTTTAACAGAGAGGGCTTTCCCATAATAGACCACTATACCTTTGCACTGGTAAGCGACGGAGACCTTATGGAGGGTATATCCTGCGAAGTGGGAGAGCTTGCAGGACACTGGAAACTCCACAAGCTCATAGTAATCTGGGACAACAATAAGGTTTCCATAGATGGACCCACATCCCTTGCTTGGTCTGAGGATGTGTGCAAGAGGTTTTCCGCTTTTGGCTGGTATGTCCAGCACATAGAGGATGGCTACAACCTTGAGGAGCTTGAGAAGGCTATAAGGAATGCCCTTTCTCAAAAGGAGAAACCTTCCTTTATCTCAGTTAGAACACATCTTGGTTATGGCTCTCCAAAGCAGGACGATGCCAGCGTGCACGGTGCACCCTTGGGAAGGGAAAAGGCACTTGAGACGAAGAGAAACCTCAAGTGGGTAGAAGAGGACTTTTATGTGCCAGAGGAAGCCTTAAGCTATAGAGAGGAGAAAATAAAAAGGGGCAAAGAGCTTGAGGAAGAGTGGAACAGGCTCTTTGATGCATACGCTAAGAGCTATCCAGAGCTGGCACAAGAACTCCTTAGGGTTTTCAAAAAGGACTGGGGAGAGGAATACAGAAAGCATATCCCGGTTTTCACAGAGGCTATGGCAACCCGTCAAGCAAGCGGTAAGGTTTTAAATGCCATAGCTCCCCATATACCGACCCTCTTTGGTGGCTCTGCGGACCTATCTGAGTCTAACAACACCTACTTGCATGGCATGGGAGACTTTTCTGCGGAGAACCCCACTGGAAGAAACCTGCACTTTGGCGTAAGAGAGCATGGAATGGGTGCCATACTTAACGGTATGGCATACCATGGTGGCATCCTGCCTTATGGTGGGACTTTTCTTGTCTTTTCTGACTACATGAGACCCTCCATTAGGCTCGCCAGTATGTCTGGTTTGCAGGTGGTTTATGTCTTTACCCATGATTCCATAGGGCTTGGAGAGGATGGTCCAACCCATCAACCCGTGGAACAGCTCTCTTCTCTGAGGCTCATTCCTAATCTTTGGGTTATAAGACCTGCGGATGCCAATGAGACTGCGGTCGCATGGGACATGGCAATCCAAAGAAAAGAGGGACCAACCGCACTCATACTCACAAGACAAAAGCTACCCCTAATAGACAGGTCTAAGTATCCACCAGCACAAAACATCACAAAAGGTGCTTACACACTCCTTGACTGTGAGGGTATGCCAGAGCTAATCTTAATAGCGAGTGGTTCAGAAGTCCACCCAACGCTAAGGGCTGGTGAAATACTCTCTCAGGAAGGTCTAAAGGTAAGAGTGGTTAACATGGCGAGCTTTGAGGTCTTTGAAAGTCAAGAGGAAGAATACAAAAGGTCAATATTACCCCCAGAGGTAAGAAAAAGGGTGGCGGTAGAAGCTGGAAGAAGCCTATGCTGGCACAAGTATGTGGGACCTGAAGGTCTCGTCATAGGACTTGACACCTTTGGCAAGTCCGCACCGGGTGATGTGCTTATGGAACACTTTGGCTTTAGTCCAGAAAAGATAGTGAAAAGGATAAGGGAACACTTTAGCCTATGATAAGTCGCATTGAAAGAAAGCCTTTGGAAGATATCTTTTTATCACTATGATAGACACGCACTGCCACCTTGACCTTTTGAAGAAGGAAGACTTGGAGGAAACCCTCCAAGACAAGGGATTGGAGTATCTTATAACGGTAGGGTACGACAGGAAAACCATAAAAAACGCCATAAGGCTCTCTGAGGAAAACCCTCATGTCTTTTGTGCGGTAGGCTTTCATCCCCATGAGGCGGACAAGGTAAAGGAAGAAGACCTACTTTGGCTAAAGGAGACCGCACAAAGATATCCAAAGGTGAAAGCCCTCGGAGAGATGGGTCTGGATTTTTATAAGGACTACTCTGATAGAAAAAAACAAGAAGAGGTCTTTAGAAAACAGATAGCCATAGCCAAGGAGCTTGGACTTCCCATTGTGGTGCACTCAAGGGAGGCGGAAGAGGAAACCATAAGGATTTTGAAAGAGGAGAAGGCATACGAAGTGGGTGGCGTAATGCACTGTTTTACGGGCTCTTACGAGTTTATGAAAGCCTGTCTTGACTTGGGCTTTTATATATCCTACTCTGGCATAATTACCTACCCCAACGCTCAAAACCTCAGAGAAGTGGTAAAGAGGACACCTACCTACAGACTGCTCATTGAAACGGATGCACCCTTCTTGGCACCTCAGCCTGTGCGAGGCAAACCCAACAAGCCACCCTACATACGCTACACCGCAGAGGTTATGGCACAACTTATCCCCAACAGCTCCTTTGAAGACATAGAGAGGATGACCTCAGAAAACGCCAAACTGCTCTTTAACCTCTCCACCAACGGTCGTAAGGAAACCATAACCTATGTGATAAACAACAAGCTATACATAAACCTTACCAACAAGTGCAATCTCCATTGTGAGTTTTGTCAAAGGGAAAGGGAGAGAAACTTTATGGTAAAGGGCTATTGGGTTTGGGTATCCAGAGACCCCTCTGTGGAAGAGGTGATAAGGGAAATAGGAGACCCTACAAAATACGAAGAGATAGTCTTCTGTGGATACGGCGAGCCTACTCTGAGGTTTTCTGCTCTCAAGGAAATAGCCAAGTGGGTAAAGGAAAAAGGTGGTAAGGTGCGTGTAGATACCAACGGGCTCATGTTTACCTTCCTTCCAAAGGAAAAGCTAAGAGAATTAAAGGGTCTTGTGGATGTGTGGTCGGTGAGCCTTAACGCACAGGACAAGGAAACCTATAACAAAGTCTGCAGACCTGCACAAGGAGATGCCTTTGAAAAGGTTGTGGAGTTTATAAAAGAAGCTGTCAAGGAAGGCTTTGAGGTGGTTGCCACCGCCGTGGACTACGAGGGCGTGGATATGAAAAAAACCGAAGAACTTGCACGCTCTTTGGGAGCAAGGTTCAGAGGTAGGATATACGAATCGGTAGGTTAAGACCCTGATAATCAAAATCACAATGGGCATGCTACAATTGATGGTGGGGGGTCTCAACATGGCAGAGGGGGTAAAAAACCTCATAGGAGACAAGGGTGCTAAGGCGGTTATGCGCGATGCAGGTGAGCAGGCAGGACCCAAACTCTTAGAGAGCCTAATAGGGCATTTTCCCGAGACATTGCCCAAAGAAGAAGCTCTCAGACGGGCATGCATAATCCTTGAAGACCTTGGCTTTTCCAAATCCATAAGGATGGAAGATGGAAAGGTTATAGCAGAAGAGGACATCTTCACCGATGCCATAGTGGGCGAAGACCTTATCAATTCGCCTGTGGTCTACTTCTTTGCTGGACTTATAGAAGGTTTTGTTTCCTTTATGAGCGACCAAAGGGTGGTTCTTGTTATCCAAAGCTAATAAGACATTTCAAAAGAGGATGGCTTCCTCTCTTACTCTGGGCTTTCTTCGTTATCCTTTTCTTTAGCCTTGCAAAAAACAAACTACATCACTACATAGTTCCTCATCCTATAGAAAAATATTCCACAGGACGAGGTTTCGCAGGCAAGGGGACTATAAGCTCCCTTGTGAACCGCAGAAGAACATTCCTCGCACCTACTACATC
>JAXSOX010000053.1:0-10951 GCA_037926525.1 Aquificaceae bacterium
GGGCGTGCTTGTGGAAGAGGTCCTAAAAGCCATTCTAAGGACCATGGCAAAGAAGGGACTTATAGAGGAGTATCCTTCCAAGAAGTTTGATAAGTTCTTTACAGAGTCTGTGCTTGAATACGGAAGAATAGAGGATGGAGAGCTTCTCTTTGGATGGATAGAAAAGCAAGGATACAAGGTCTTCAAAGACCCCATACTCAAAAAGCCCATACCTTTCCTTGGTGAAACACCTGAGTGGTTAAAACAGCTAACTGTAAAACCTATAAAGTCTATGAACATAGGCTTTCTGGTGCTCAATGCCAAACATATGCTTTTCCATCCAAGAACAAAGAACTGGAGCAGGTTCAAGCAAGTGCTACGCAAGGTTATGCAGGAAGAAGGTGCATTACATTAAGGAGGTTTAACATGGGTGTGATAGGAAAAAGGGTTGCTTATTATCCAGGCTGTTCCCTTGAGGGTGCAGCGAGGGCTTACGATGTTTCTACAAGAATAGTAGCAAAGGAGCTTGGTCTTGAACTGGACTACCTTGAGGACTACAACTGCTGCGGTGCTATGGAGTCCAAAAATGTCACCTTTATGGGCACCATGCTCCTAAATGCCAGAAACATGTCCTTGGCAAGAAAGCAAGGGCACAATGTTATCGTAGCCCCCTGCAACGGATGTTCCTTTTCCCTGCAAAGGGCGGAATACTTCCTTGAAACAGATAAGGCGGTATATGACAGGGTCAATGCACTTCTTAGAGAAGGCGGTGTAGACCCCCTTGACCAAATACCTCAGACCTATCACATATTAGAATGGTTCTATCACGAGGCTGGACCACAGAAGGTAAAGGAAAAGACAAGAAAGCCCCTGAGAGGTCTTAAGGTGGCAAACTACTACGGATGCCTATACACAAGACCCCACTTCTACGCAAGAACCTACGCTCACGCTGGCGGTCAGGACGAAGAGGCAAGACCAAGAAAGAGGGAGACCGCCGATGACGACGAACATCCATACTATATGAACGCCCTCCTTGAGGCTGCTGGTGCTACGAGCGTGGAGTTTGAACCCATGCATACCCAGTGCTGTGGAGGTCCTCACTCGCTCTCTGATGAGATGGTCTCTGAAAAGTTCGTAATGATGATACTGCAGACTGCCAAACGCAACGGTGCGGATATAATAGCTACCGAATGTCCCCTCTGCCATGCATCCCTTGAAATGTATCGTCACAGGCTTATGATGAAGGGCGTGCCGGATGTGGATGTGCCAGCTGCATACTTTACACAGCTTCTTGGGCTTGCCTTTGGCTACAGTGCAAACGATGTAAAGCTCAAGGACAACCTTTCAGACCCCTTGCCAGTGCTCAAAAGATTGGGACTTGCCTAAGAGGGTGAAAAATGGGTGTGGTGCAGGAGCTGGAAAGCGGGAACGAGTGGGAATACAACGGATGCGTTGTCCCTCTTGACCTATACTACGAAATAGAAACCCAGACGTGGCTTAAGGTGAACGAGGATGGAACGGTCACCATGGGTCTTACCGATGTGGGTCAAGTAAGGGCTGGAAGGCTCCTGCACGCACGCATAAAAAACGTGGGTAAGCACATCCAAAAGGGTAAGCCTGTGGCATCCTTAGAAAGTGGCAAATGGGCAGGACCTATAAACGCCCTTGTGGAGGGCGAGGTGGTGGAAAGGAACGAGAAAGTCCTTGAACAGCCTGATATAATAAACTATGACCCTTACGGTGAGGGATGGATAGTAAAGATGAAGCCAGTGGACTTGCAAAGAGACATAAAGGACCTCCTCTATGGTAAAGAAGCCATAGAGGAAATGAGAAAATACATTGATGAATGGGATATAATCTGTATGAGGTGCACATGATGGCTGCCAAGGATAAGCATGTGATATTGCTTGTTTCTCAGTGGTGTGCCACATGTCCTGATGCGGATGCCCTTTGGAAAAGGCTTCAATCTGAATATGGCTTTAAGTATGAGGTGCTTGATGTGGCACAGCCAGAGGGGAGAATGTGGGCAAAGAAGCTCATAGTAAGGGCAGTGCCATCTACTATAATTGACGGGAAGCTTACCTTTGTAGGCGTCCCAGATGAAGCAGAAGCCAGAAGAGCAATAGAATCATGAAGGTAGTTATATTGATGACCAGCGGACCAAGAACGCCTTGGAGGTGCGCTTCTCCCTTTTACATAGCAGCTCTCATGGCTGCTAATGAAGCAGAAGTTGAAATGTTCTTCAACATGGATGGCACAAGGCTTCTCAAAAAGGGTGTTGCGGAGAAGATAACGCCCGCAGAACCCAACTGCTTGTCGCCCAACGGCAAGAAGCTTAAAAGCGTATACGATTTTATGAAGGATGCCAAGCAGGCAGGGGTAAAATTCTACTCCTGCAAGCAGGCTATAGACTCTATGGGTTATAAGCCAGAAGACCTTATACCAGAGCTGGATGGGGTGTTTCCCGCCAGCGAGTTTGCCCTAAGGGCTATGGAAGCGGATAAGGTGCTAACTTTTTAAAATTTCTATAAAGGAGGGTAAGACATGGCAACAGTTAACGGGTGCAACATACCCGAAGACCTTCTTTATGACGTGGACCCAGAGGCTAACGCCTTCACCTGGGCAAAGGACAACGGCGATGGCACTTACACTGTGGGACTCACCTCTGTGGCGGCTGCCATGGCAGGAAGGCTTGTGGCCTACACGCCAAAAAAGGCTGGCAAGGTCATAGAAAGACGCAAAAGCATAGCCACCATTGAAAGCGGTAAATGGGTGGGTCCAGTTCCTACGCCCCTTACTGGAGAAGTGGTAGAGGTCAACGAAGCCCTCAAAGGCAACCCAGCCCTTGCAAACGATGACCCATACGGTGCAGGATGGATAGCCAAGATAAAGCCTACCAATCCCGAGGAAATTAACAGCCTTCTAAGGGGTCAGGCGGCAGTGGACGCCCTCACAAAGGTTATAAACGAGAAGGGTATAAAGTGCGGATGATAGACCTCAGGGGGGTAAACCTCCCCCCATCTTTTGAAGATTTAGAGTTAGACCAAACTCTTCTTGATGAGCTCTACGAAGGTTTCCAGATAAGGCTTAGAAACTTTGGCAAGGATATACTCTTCCATAGCCCGGGCTTTAAGCACTACGAGGTGGAGGACTTTTCCATAAAGACAGGTCCAAAGTTTGTGGATATCTCCATAACTGGCAGAAACTGTGAGCTTATGTGTGACCATTGTGCCTCTAAGATACTTTGGCACATGATACCGGCTACAACCCCTGAAGAGCTTTGGAGGGTGGCACAGGAGCTAAAAGAAAAGGGCGTGGATGGGCTTCTTATATCTGGAGGTTCTAACAAGGACGGTGTGGTAGAGCTGTATCCCTTCTTGAATACTATGAAAAGGATAAAAGAAGAGCTTAGTATGTTCGTAAGCTGTCATGTGGGTTTGGTGGACAAAGAGCTCGCAGAGGGCTTAAAGGAGGCTCGGGTAGATGCGGTTCTTCTTGATATCATAGGTGATGACCAAACCATAGCGGAGGTATACAAGCTACCTCACAAGAGCGTAAAAGACTACGAGGAGTCCCTGAGGCTTCTTAAAGAGGCAGGACACAACATAGTTCCGCATGTGATAATAGGACTTCACTACGGACAAATAAAAGGTGAATACAGAGCCATAGACATGATAGCCAAGTTTGACCCCTCCGCCCTTGTTATGGTGGTGGTTATGCCCTACTATGGTAAAGCCCGTTTTCAGCTTCTACCTCCACCAAAGCCGGAAGAGAGTGCCAAGGTAATACTTCATGCCAGAAAAGCACTGCCAAGTAAACCTGTAGTTATAGGTTGTGCAAGACCTGCCGGTCCAGAAAGGGTGAAGTTTGACCTGTATGCTCTTCATGCGGGGGTGAACGGTATAACCTTCCCAGCGGAGGGCATCTTTACCTATGCAAAAAGCCTAGGATTGAGACCAGTGGTATCACCAAACTGTTGCTCCACTGTCTTTTTGCATTAAATTTAAAAACCATGAAAGTTTTTGATATTGACACAGCAAGAGACCTAATAACAATTATAAAGCCCATAGTAGAGGATATAAACCTAAAGAAAGAAGAGCTCTATTCCTGCCTTGCAAGGCTTGAAGAGGAAAAGGACGAGTTAGAAAGGCTCTATCTCCAAAGCCATGTGGAAGACCTTGATATAGAAATACGGAGGCTCTTCCAAAAAATAGAGGCACTGGGTGGTGTGATAAAGGGCATAGACCCCATCCTTGTGGACTTTCTCTCCTTCCATCAAAATCGCTACATATGGCTTTGTTGGAAAGAAGACGAGGACACACTCATGTATTGGCACGAGCTTGATGAAGGTTTTGCGGGCAGAAAACCCATTGAATTACTTTACGAATGAAAATCCATATAGACCTTTGAGGGCGTAGCCCCTCTTTGCCCCTGATATTTACCCCTGTATGGTTTTTCCGCCCTTTTGTCTAACCTTGCCAGAACTATCTGGCATATGCGTATGCCTTTGTATATGCGTATGGGGCAGTTGTTGGCGTTGTATAGCTCAAGGGTTATCTGTCCTTCGAAGCCTGCATCTACCCATCCTGCGTTTTCTATGAAAAGCCCAAGCCTTCCAAGAGAAGACCTACCTTCCACAAAGGCGGTAATATTCTCCGGAAGTTTTATGTATTCCTCTGTGGTTGCCAAAAGGAAAGCCTTTGGTGGTATAAGAATTCCTTCCTCGGGTATGTTTATCTTCTCCACTGACATGTTTTCACTCTTGAGGTCTATGCACCCAGACCTATAGAAGAGAAGCTCTCCGCCTAAGGTGAGGTCTATGGAGGATGCTTGGACGTTTTCTTCCTTGTATGGCTCTATTACAAGCCTGCCTCTCTTTATAAGCTCCTTGATACTTCTATCGCTCAATATCATGGCAATGTGTGGGGGTGGAGGGACTCGAACCCTCACGGCTCATCGCCGGCGGATTTTAAGTCCGCTGCGTCTGCCAGTTCCGCCACACCCCCTGCTGGTATTAAATTATAATATTTCTCGCAGAGTTATGAGCTACTGGCGAGGTATAATACACAAATATAAGGAGTTTTTACCTGTAAACGAGAAAACACCTATAATAACACTGTGTGAAGGAAATACTCCCTTAATCTATGCAGAGAACTTAGCGAGGGCTATAGGCTTTAAGGGGGACATATTTCTCAAATACGAAGGTCTGAACCCTACAGGCTCTTTTAAAGACAGGGGCATGACCGTAGCCATATCCAAGGCGGTGGAGGCAGGAAAGAGAGCGGTAATATGTGCCTCAACGGGCAATACCTCTGCTTCTGCGGCCGCTTATGCGGCAAAGGCTGGTCTCAAAGCCTTTGTCCTCCTTCCAAAGGGTGCAGTGGCTCTGGGTAAGCTCTCCCAGGCAGTCATATACGGTGCAAAGGTAATAGCCATCCAGGGAAACTTTGACGACGCTTTGTATATTGTGAGAAAAATAGGAGAGCTTCTGCCTGTAGAGATAGTGAACTCGGTTAACCCCTACAGGATAGAGGGACAAAAGACGGGAGCTTTTGAGGTGTGCGATGCCCTTGGCAGGGCACCAGACTATCACTTTATTCCTGTGGGCAACGCAGGAAACATAACCGCCTACTGGAAGGGCTATGGAGAATACCATAAAGCTGGGAAGATTAGAGAACTGCCCAAGATGATGGGTTGGCAGGCAGAGGGTTCCGCCCCAATAGTGAAGGGCTATCCTATAAAAAACCCACAGACTATAGCCACTGCCATAAGGATAGGAAATCCCTACAGCTGGCAACCAGCCCTCCAGGCGGTGCGTCAATCTGGCGGGCTTATTGATGCGGTGAGCGATGAGGAAATACTCCACGCTTATAAACTAACTGCTTCAACGGAGGGTGTGTTTTGCGAGCCTGCCTCTGCGGCCTCTGTTGCAGGTCTTATAAAGCTCACAAGAGAGGGCTTTTTCAAGGGTGGAGAGCTGGTGGTTTGTACCCTCACGGGCAACGGTCTAAAGGACCCAGATACGGCTATGAAGGTCTGTGAACCCCCTATAACACTTCCGCCAGATGTGGAAAGGGTTATGGAGGTGATAGACCTGTGAAGATGGTAAAGCTCACAAGCCATACTCTCAACAACGTAGCCAACACTCTCAAAGAGGGGAAGATAGTATGTTTTCCCACAGACACCATATACGGGCTTCTGGCGGTAGCCAACAACAGAGAGGTGGTGGAGAGGCTCTACTCTATAAGAAGACCCTCTGGTAGACCTTTCATAATTCTGATAAAGGGCATCCACTGGCTGGAAACCCTTGGGCTATGGGCCAGTGAATTACATACGAGGCTCATGGAAAGGTTTAACGCCACCTTTGTCTTTTATAAAAGAAGTACCTTGCCCCTATACCTGACCAGAGGAAGAAAAAGCCTTGCGGTGAGGATTCCTCCCTTTGACAGCCCTGTGTATGAGCTTCTTGAATATCTAAACGCGCCTGTGGTAGCACCCAGTGCAAACCCAGAGGGTCAAAAGCCAGCAACCACCATAAAAGAAGCTATAGAATACTTTGGAGATAAGGTTGACCTTTATGTGGACGGTGGCGTAAGAAAGGGCAAACCCTCAACCATAGTAAGAGCCCTATACCCCAAAGGTCTTAGGCTCATAAGAGAAGGTAACATACCCTTTAAAAAAATACTCCAAGCCTATAGGGAGCTAAGGACTACTTTTTCCGCCTTGCCTGAAGACGCTCCTTTAGAGTCTTCCTTTTTGGACCTTTTTGACCCTGATCTGCCTTTCCCTCCGCTCCGCTGAAGACTGCCATGCTTAGGAGCTTGTCCCTTTCTTGCTCTTCCCTTTTTAGCTCCTCTTGAACCTCCTCTTGGGTTCTCACCTGCATGTGCATTATATCCGATATGGTCTTTTCTCGGAACCTTGATAGCATATCCTCAAATAGGTAGAAGGATTCCTTTTTGTATTCTACCAATGGGTCTTTGGAGGCATAGCCCCTTAGGTATATGCTCTCCCTAAGCCTGTCCATGGTGTGCAGATGCTCTCTCCAAAGGTGGTCAAGGTTTGAAAGCATGAGAATTTTTGCAAGCTCTCTGAAAACTTCTTCTCCGAGCTCTTCTTTCCTCTGAAAGAGGGATTCAAGTACCCTTTGGGAGAGTTTTTCTATAAGCTCTTCCTTGTCCCTTGCGCTGGGTATGTCTATGTCCCTGCCTGTAAGCTCTTTTAGGTAATCCCTTAGGGGTTCAAGCTCCCAAAGCTCCGGCTCTTCTTCCTTTATGAGCTCTTCCACCCTTTGGGCTACAAGGTCGTAGACAAACTCTTGCAGGTATTCCTCAATCCCTTTAGACTCAAGAAGGTCTCTCCTTATGGCGTAAACGGTGAGCCTCTGGGTGTTCATCACCATATCATACTCAAGGAGCCTCTTTCTTATCTGGAAGTTCTGGGCTTCTACCCTCTTTTGTGCGTTTTGTATAGCCTTGGTAACCATACCGCTCTCTATGGGCTCTCCCTTGGGAATCTTGAGTATCTCCATGAGCTTCTTTACCCTATCGCCACCGAATATTCTCATGAGGTCATCTTCCAAAGATAGCACGAAGCGGGACTCACCGGGGTCTCCCTGCCTTCCTGCTCTACCTCTGAGCTGGTTGTCTATCCTCCGGGATTCGTGCCTTTCTGTGCCTATAACCAGAAGACCACCCAAATCCACCACCTTTTTCTTTTCCTCCTCTGTTATCCTGTATGCCTTCTCTAAGGCTTCCTTCCATTCCTCTTCTGTGGCTTCCTCTGGGGCTTTGCCCTTAGCCCTTAGTATCTCCCTTGCCAAATACTCTGGGTTTCCTCCAAGAAGGATATCTGTTCCTCTTCCTGCCATGTTGGTGGATATGGTGACCGAACCAAGTCTTCCCGCCTGAGCTATTATCTCCGCCTCTTTCTCATGCTGCTTGGCGTTTAGCACGTTGTGAGGTATCTTTTCCTTCTGCAGAAGCCTTGAAAGATGCTCCGAGTCCTCTATGGAAACAGTTCCCACCAGTATGGGTCTTCCCTTCGCATGCTCTTGTTTGATAAGGTCTACCACCGCCTGCCACTTTTCTTCCTTTGTTTTGTAAACGAGGTCTGGATGGTCCTTTCTTCTCATGGGTCTGTGGGTTGGGACTACCACCACCTCAAGACCGTATATTTCCTTGAACTCAAGAGCTTCCGTCTCGGCGGTTCCCGTCATGCCAGAGAGCTTTGTGTAGAGCTTGAAGTAGTTCTGGAAGGTGATGCTGGCAAGGGTTTGGTTTTCCTGCTGTATGGGAACACCCTCTTTTACCTCTATAGCCTGATGAAGACCGTCGCTCCAACGCCTACCCGGAAGCACCCTTCCAGTGAACTCATCCACTATGAGAACCTCGTTGTCTCTTATTATGTAATGCACATCCCTTTTAAAGAGGGTGTGGGCTCTGAGGGCTTGGTTTACCGCATGGAGGAGGTCTATGTTCCTTATATCGTATAGGTTTTCTACACCAAGGAGTTCCTCCACCTTCCTTATGCCCTGCTCTGTGAGCTGGACAGTTCGGTTCTTCTCATCCACGACAAAGTCCTCGTCCCTTACGAGCCTTCTTACCACCTCGTCCGCCTTGTAGTATACGGAGGTATCCATCTCCGCAGGACCAGAGATTATAAGGGGCGTTCTTGCTTCGTCTATAAGGATAGAGTCCACTTCGTCCACTATGGCAAAGTTATGCCCCTTTACCTGCACTATTTCCTCAAGGGAAAAAGCCATGTTGTCCCTAAGGTAGTCAAAGCCAAACTCGTTGTTGGTTCCGTAGGTTATACTGCACTCGTAGGCTTGTCTTCTGGTGCAGGGCGTTAGCTTAGTATAGAAAGCCTTCTTTGCTTGAACCTTTATGAGGTCTGAGGGTAGAGTTTCCTCAAAATAGCCCTGTGGCCAAACCCTCCAGTCTTCTTCTATAGCCCTCTGTGCCAGCTCTGGGTCTGCCCACTCCACCCTGTAGGAGCTATAGTCAGAGTTTATAACACCCACATCAAGACCAAGGAAAAGATATAGTCCACCCATCCATTGGGCGTCCCTTCTCGCAAGGTAGTCGTTGACGGTAACCACATGAACCCCTTCCTCTGTCATGGCGTTGACCACCACTGCAGAGGTAGCCACTAAGGTTTTACCTTCACCCGTTTTCATCTCCGCTATCTTGCCTTCGTGAAGCACAAGCCCACCTATAAGCTGAACGTCAAAGAATCTAAGCCCAAGAGCCCTCTTGCCCGCCTCCCTTACAAGAGCAAAGGCGAGCTCCACCTCTGGAACTATTTCACCCTTTATTATTTTCTCCTTTAGTGCCTCATCCTGCAGTATCCTTTGCCTTAAGTCTTGTGCTATAAGTCTTATCTCTTTGTTTGGAAGTTGGTCAAGTTCTTTCTCCTTTTGTGTTATCCTTTGGACTACCTTTCTTAGCCTTTTGACTTCTCTCTCGCTCTTTGTCCCAAGGAGCTTTTTAACAAGCCATTCTATCATGGTATTAAAATTATAGAGCAGGTCAGTGGCAACAACCCCTTTTCTTGTTCCATCCCTTCCACCAAAGGTATAAAAGTAGGGCTAAGATTAGAGAGACGGTCAAGTATTCCATATCACACTTCCTATCCTATATGCAAAGAAACCGAAGAGCCAGCCCACGAGTAGGCTATATGCGAGAAAGGTAAGGGCAAAACCCTTTCCTGCCTCTCTCCACATTACCGCCACCGTTCCAAGACAGGAAGTGTATAGCAGTAAAAATACCATAAAAGCCAGAGCGGACGCTGGCGATATACTCTGTGCTATTAAACTTCTTAAGCTGTCGCTTCCTTTTTCTTCTACTTCAAAAGCAGTTGGCACTGGCTTGAAGATATTTATCACAGCCTCCTTTAAGGCATTACCAAAGCCAATAGCTTGCTCCTTTAGAGCTTCCGAGAAGACAAAATGTTCTTCTCTCTTCTCTACCTCTGCGGTGTATATGGTTCCCATAGAACTTAGCACTATCTCTCTTGCAAGGAAGGCTGGTATAAGGGAGGTTGATATTCTCCAGTCCTCAAGACCTAGGGGTTTAAAAATGGGAGATATAGCTTTTCCTATCTGTCCTGCGAGGCTTTCAGAGGGATTTTTGACACCCGGTGGTAGATTCAGCAATAGCCATATGAAAACCGACGCTGCAAATATGAGGGTACCAGCTCTGTATAGAAAATCCCTTACATAAACCCATACAACTCTGAAAAGAAGTCTCAGCGTGGGAAGTCTGTAAGGTGGCAATTCCATAACGAAGTGATAGAGAGTTCCTCCGTATAGAGTTTTTCTTAGAAGGAGGGCAGTCAAAAATGCAACGAAAATGCCTAAAAGATAAAGTGAAAATATAATGACCGCAGGGTTTTTGAAAAAGAGCACCGCAAAAAAGGAGAAAACTACAAGCCTTGCAGGACAACTCATAAAGGGTATCATGGCTATGACGAGAAACTTATCTCTCTTTGTTTCCAACGCCCTCGTGGCAACTATGGCAGGCACATTACATCCAAAACCAAGAAGCAAAGGAACAAGGCTCTTGCCGTGCAGACCAAGTCTATGCATAAACCTGTCCATAAGAAAGGCGACCCTTGGAAGATAACCCGAAAATTCCATAAGAGCGAGCAGGAAGTATATGACCGCAATAAGAGGAACAAAGGTCAAAACAAAACCCACACCACCTACCACTGCCTCTGAGAAAAGCCTTTGAACCCAATCACTAACGCCGAGAAGGGATATGCCTGCGGAAATAAGAGGAGCGATAAAGCCATTTACAAATCCATCCACCCAGTCCATAAAAGGAGCGGAGAAATCAAAGGAAAACTTAAAGAGTAAAAACATTAACAAAAAGAATATGGGTATACCAAGGACAGGATGTAGTAAGACCTTGTCAAGGGAGTCTGTTATATCTCTTGCAGTTAAAGCCCTTCTTGAGACCACCTCCTT
>JAXSOX010000054.1:0-10898 GCA_037926525.1 Aquificaceae bacterium
AAGAGTAGGCATGCCAAAGGTAGAGTCCGCACGCATGACAGTGGAAAAGCTAAACCCAGACGTGAAGGTGATAACCTACAACACTATGATAAATAAGTCCAACATAATGGATATCATAAAGGACTATGATGTGGTGCTTGATGGGACCGATAACTTTCCTACGAGGTTTCTCATAAACGATGCTTGCTACTTTCTTGGAAAGCCTCTTGTCTCCGCAGCGATGCTAAGGTTTGAGGGTCAGATATCCGTCTTTGACTACAGGGATAAGGAAAATTCACCCTGCTATAGATGTCTATACCCTGAGCCACCACCACCGGGGCTTGTTCCCTCTTGCCAAGAGGCAGGCATATTAGGTTCCATAGGCGGAATAATGGGCTGTATTCAGGCAACAGAAGCTATAAAGGTTCTCTTAGGTATAGGTGAACCTTTGGTGGGTAAGCTTCTCATAATGGATGCTTTGTCTATGGACTTTAGAAAGGTAAAGCTCCGCAAGGACCCCGGCTGTCCTCTGTGCGGAAAAGAGCCGAAGATAACCGAGCTTGTAGAATACGAACAAGTTTGCGAGGCGAGGTTTTAGTCAGAAAAGCTGACTTTTTGGCGTTAAGTATTGTATATGAGAGACTTGACCATTCTTGAAGGCTTTGTCTTTGAGGGGGCTTTTAAGATAGGATTTCTACAAAGGGTAGCACCTGATTATCTCAAAGGTTTTAAAAGAATTTTCTTTGACCTTTTGAAAACCGAAGGGTTAAAGGAAGAGCTTATAGAGGAGCTTCAAAAGCCTATAGAGGAGTGGGGCAATATTGGCACAACTATAACACCTGAAAATGCGGAGAGGGTATATACGCTTATCACATATCTGCTTGGATACCACGGTGGTTTTTTGTATGCGGGAGATGGCAAAAACATAAAGCTTGAAAAGTTTGAAATGGGTGAGGAATCCTCAGACATTGTTTGGAGAAATGCAGACCTCGTTTACATAAAGGGCGAAACCCTCTACATAGTGGACTTTAAGCTCTCTGGACTTATCTCTTGGTTGAAGGAAGTTTTTGATAGAGGTAGAAGTGAGGAACTTAGGGACTTGCCAAGACTTCCAGTAGCCAACCCAGGAGTGCCAGTTAATATTTCTCTGGGAGAGTTGGACTTTTCTAAATTTGTTAAAAACTTCCTCTCTCTAAAGCATACACTTATGGACTTGAAAGAAGTCTTTGTGGAGATAAAGGGCTTTTCTCAATTGATTTGTTATGCGGTGGACTATCTTACGGAAAAGGGAGATAAAGGGCTAAGGGAATTGTGCCTTGAGCTGTTGTATCCCTCTGCAGAGTCCTACAGGATAAGGTTTATGCTTTCTGGGGGTGTATCTGAGCTTTCCAAATACAGAGAGGAAGTAAAGGAGATATACAGGAGTTTAAGGAGTAAGGAATGGGCTTACGATGAGCTTGATGAAACTGTGGAAAAGAGGGTTGGGAAAAGGGAAAGGTTGGAAAGGAAAATAAAGGAAGAGATACAAGGGTATCTTGAGGAGATAAAGCGGAGGGAAGAAGCTCCCATTTTTGTAAACACTAATCCTATACAGGAAGCAAGAAAGGATGTTAGAGAAAAACTGGAAAACTTCCTCTCCTCTCAAGGGAACTGCAAGGCTATTGCACTGCTTCATTCCGCAGGTAGTGGAAAAACTTCTACATTGAGAAACCTCATACTTAACTCTGAGGGAAATCACATAGTGCTATACATGGCTACGAGGATAAGCCTTGTAGAGAAGGAAAGGTATAGTGTGGAGAAGAGTGGCAAGCCTGTGAAGGTCATATACGAAAGGAGAAAACCCTATGAAGGCAATCTATTAAAGCATACAGGTGAAGGTTTTGAGCACACGGAAAATAAAGAAGGTATCATCAAAAGGATAGTGGATAAGGTTTTGGATGCGATAAGGGAAAAGCATTCACAAATATGGGGTTTTGCCACTATACAAGCGATCGTGGACATGCCTACTAAAAATACCGCAGAGCACCTTGACAAGCTCCTAAGGTCAAACGCCCTTGAAAATTACCACGTTCATATTGTTCTTGATGAGTTCTTCGGATACAGAAATGGTCTTGATGCAGTGCATAGAATGTTTGAGTTTCTTTCAAAGGCAAAGAGGATGGGAGGTAAGGCTTATCTGTATCTTTTTGATGCCAACGGATACTCTCCAGAGCTTTTAGAAAGGCTTATGTATGAGTTTAGGTCTTATGGAGTTGTTCCAGACTCTCTTATCCTCTGTGGTTATAAACCTGCTTTGCAAACTCAATACGAGGAAATTCCCTTCGAAATATACGCTAAGCATGGATACCCTGCCAAGGGTCTATACATATACAGGAAGTTTATACTTGACGTGGGACACAAGGAGCAAGACAGGTTAATAGAGCTTATAGGGGACTACGTTATCCAAAACCTGCAAAGGGAAAGCACTGCATTTTTGTATGTGCAAGACAAGGAGATGATAACAAAACTTTCTGAATACTTTAACGCCAGAGGTGTTTCTAACCTTTACATAACCGCAAGTTCCAGAAAAAGTCAAAGGGACATAAACGAGGGAAGGCAAGATATTATTATGGGCACTTCTGCAGTTTCGAGGGGTCTTGATTTTAGCAGACCGCACAAACCTGTGGAAAAAATCTTTGTAGTTATAACAGACTGGGGTATAGAGCAAAACCTTGTTGAAGTTATACAAGCTATTTCAAGGGCAAGGGGCGACGAAGTTACAGAACAAAAACCTAAGCATATCCATCTTATCCATGTGATTCAAAAAGAAAATCCATACGTAGTTGAAAAGATAACTCAGCTCGTAGAGTATCAGGACAAGGAATTGGTGAGCCTTTTTTACAGAAGAGAGCAGCTAAAACAAAAATTGTTGCTTGACTTGGTGGTCCAAAGGATAATAGAGGACTTTCTTAGAACTCCAAACAGGTCTGTTATAGTGCCTATTCCTGCACAGCATATCACTATTTATAAAATGCATCGCTTTTCTGAGCTTGAAAATATAATAAAGTTTCTTGAAGATGTCTACATGATGGAATCAAAAAACCAAGAGGTATCAATGTATATACGTCTGCTGGTAAAAGAAATTCTATCTGGTATGTTTATGTATACAAACGATGTGCCAAAGAACCTTGAAAAAGTGGAATATTACCATCCATACATACTTATAAGAGGTAAACTTCATATGGGCTTTGACAATCAGAGAAGAAAGAGTGCAAAGGATTATTTAGAAAAGGTTAAGGCTAAACTTATGGAGCATAACGAGGATAAGACAAGGGAAATAGAAGAGTTTCTAAACGTTATTGCACCTAAGGAGGTATACGAGACCATCTTTCTTATACCAGTTTACTCTTGGGTTTTTACAAAGTATGTTTTGGGCGAGCAGGGAGACGAATATCTTAGGTTTAATATCTCAGGTAGGGTGGGCAGAGGTGGTGCGGTGGTGCTTGGTGCAAACATGGAAATAACCACGAGCTGTAAGAACATAATAGGTAGAAAGGAATACGCGGTTATTCCTCTTGGAGAGGACTATCCTTACAGAGAGGTTCTAAGTGGACGCTTTGCCAAGTTTCCTATAGAATTTATTTACAAACTTCTTGTGGAGGGGTAAGCGGTGGAGAAGGAACTGCTTGGAAGACAGTGGGACGATAGGATGGATGCCTTTTCTAACGGTGAGTTTATAAGCAGAAACTTTGTCTGTGCGGGGCTTTTCTACAATGGAAACTCGCAATACTTGGACAATATGGCAAAATTGGCTAAGAAGCTCATAGATAGGCAGAAGGTGGACGGAGAGCTCAAGGGATTTTTGGAAAATCTAAACTACAAAGTTTCTGGGAATGCCATATATAGCAGGCAAGTGGTTAACAGATGGGTAAGCCTGTTTAAGGTTGTGAAGTCTGACCAAAAGGTAGGTTTTTATAGGAAGAGTGCGAATGAGAGGTTTAACGTTGCAGAGCTGGACTTGGGAAATCCTTCCGATATTCAACACTATGCAGGTATTATCTTTTTGAGAATAAGAGGCTATGAGGATCAAGAGCTTTCTGAAGAGCTAAAGTATGACCTAAGACAAGAGCTCTTGGAGGAGTGGCTTGAGGTTGCGGAAGACCGATGGGTAAGGGAGTATCTTAAAAGGGTTAAAGAAATCTTAGAGGACATCAAGCGTGGGGTATATGGTTCACACTATCGCTTTCCCTTCTCTACTTTAGCTTACTATCTTTTTCCTGTAAACTTTGACCGTTTTGAAAACGTTATACTCGTCTCAAGCGTTAGTATGTATAACAGAAGACCAGATACCAAGCAAAACCTTTGGCAGGAACTACAAAAGACTAAAGACTTTGAAGACTTAAAAGGACACTTGGAGAGCAAGGGTAAAAGTCTAAGGGACTTGGAAGAGCTTTTAGACCAAGCCTTTAAAGAGGAGAACTTAGCTAGGCTTCGCAAGGATTGGTTGAAGTTTATTAAAAAGGTGCTAAACGGAGAAATAGAAAGTAGAAGACTTGTGGGTGCTTTTCTTAAGAAAAGGGATAGAGGCAAGAAAACCTCTGTGAGCTACGGCTATTACGAAGTGCCAGCAAGGAACTTGGAGCTTTTCCTTTTCTACGAGGATGGAATAGAAAACAGGTATATAGAGCTTTTAAAGGATAGACTAGCTAAATTTAAATACGCTGGGGATGTGAAAATTAGTGTGAGAAATGAAAAACCAATACCAATACATTCACTTTTTGGAGGAGAGGAATATTTCAGAATTCTAAAGGGCTTGGAAGGTGGTTCAAAGGAGCTAAGACACGAGGAATCTGTGAAACTTCTATATGCCCTTGCTTATTTTACCGCAAGGTTAAACGGATTTTTAAGGTTAAGTATGGAGCAGAAGGAAAAGCTTATAGGAGCACTTTTGCTTTTGAATACAAACCTTGAAAGAGACCAAAGGTATGACTTTTGGGATAGTATTAGCTTTTTGTATGACTACTACGGAGTGCCCTTTCAAACCGTAACAAAACGTTTTCTTTCTATACTTGAAAATGGTAAAGGAAGTTCAAACGCAATCAAAAACATGCTTATAAGCCTCTACAAGGACACAAAGATACTTCACTTTAACTTTGATGGCTTTAAACTTCCAGAAGAGGTTGTGGTCTACGTTATACTTGAAAAGCCATCACCACGGTTCTTCTATGAAAAAAGCGAAATGTCCTTAGTTTCCGCAAGTAGACACTACATGTATGAGGTTTACACTATTAAATCAAAGGGTAATGAGGCAAGTATTGAGCTTGAGGATAAGTTTTTTGTGATGTGCGATTATTTTGGAGACGATGTGGATAGATTGAAGGAGTACATAAAGCAGAGGATAGAGGACAAAAGAAGCAGGTTCTGTTTTATCAGTGCATTAAAGGATGGATATGCAAAGGTTCTTTATGAGGATATGTGTAGCTACAGCGATTTTGAAAGGAAAGCCCTTTTTATAAGATACAAGGAACTAAAGACCGCATACGTTTCTCAGAGGGCGGACAATGACTGCCTTGTTATATACACTCAGCAGTTTAATGAGCTTGCAAAAACTCTGGGTATAAGGCTTGAAGAGGACGCAGCGGCCATAGCCATAAAACCTGCTAGACCTTCAAGGGAATTTGAAGACATATATCATCCTGCCCTGCAGGTCTTTTACACCGAGAAAATAGGGTGGTCATCTGATGAGGTTTACTCTCAACAGCACAACCTTTTCCTCTTTACCCTTATCGCCCTTTCCATGTATGAAAGCGAAGCCTTTCAAGTGCCTTACAGCAAGCTAAGTCTATACTCAAAGGAAAGGAATATCTATCTGAATATAAACCGTCAAACAAACGAGGGGCTTAAAAGCTCCTACAGGTTTCCCTTAAGAACTCTCTTGTATGAATTGGTGGAATTCTTCAGACATCTCCCTGGCGATAAGGAAGTGAGTTAAAATATATATTATTCCCATGGAACTCATAAGCATAGAAGACTTTCTAAAATTAGACATAAGGCTTGCGAAGGTTCTTTCTGCAGAGAGGGTAGAAGGCTCGGAAAAACTTCTAAAGCTGAGGGTTTCTCTTGGAGAAGAGGAGAGGACGCTGATGGCTGGTATAGCAAAGCACTATAGCCCAGAGGAGTTGGTGGGTAAAAAGGTGCTAATGCTGGCAAACCTAAAGCCAAGAAAGATATTCGGCGTGGAGTCTCAAGGTATGGTGCTGGCACTCTCTGACGGAGAAAACCTATCTGTGATTGTTCCAGATAGAGATATAAAAGAGGGTGCAAAGGCAAGTTAAAGTATGAGGTTCATAGAGCCTATAAAAGGACTTGAGCTTGAGTTTGCCATTATACCTTCTGAAAAGATATTGATACCCTCTATTCAGCGTGAGCTTTCGGATATGCACATAAAGAGACTTATGGAATCCATGGAAAAGGTGGGCTTTGTAGAACCCATATCGGTAGTTCCTACAGAAGATGGCTATTATGAAGTTATAAACGGACAACACAGGGTTGAGGCTGGTAGACAGCTTGGCATGAAGGAGTTCCCAGCCATAATATTGCCACCCTCTGCCAAGGACTACATAATAGCCCTAAACATAGAAAAGGTTCCTTCCTTAAAGGATAGAGCCCATCAGGCTTATGAGATATTCATGTCCTATCTCCAAAGGGACCCAAACCTTTCCGAATACCGTTTGGAAAAGTTCATAGAGGATGCTTATCTAATTACTGTAGGCTTTGTAGTAGACAAATACGGAGATAAGAAATTCCCCGGCTACGCCTTTGAAAAAGTTCTCAAGAAGGTGGATGCCTTTCTGGAAAAGCCTTTGAGCGAAGCGGAAAAGGAAAGGGAAGAAAGAGCTAAGATCCTTCTCAAAGCAAAAGAGGTTTTAAACAAAAGATACGAAGAACTTGGATTAAAAAACGCACTTCAAAAGGAAGCCATAGTATCAAAAGCCTTTCAGAGTGTTTATGGAAAGTATGTAAGAATGCTAAGCGAAGACTTTTACCAGGTTTTTGAAAAACTCATCCCTGCAATAGAAAGCGTTAGCTTTGAAGAGGGAGAGCTTGAAGAGTTTTAGTTTGGTGGAGGCGGCGGGAATCGAACCCGCGTCCGAGAACCTTCAGAACCCAGAGCCTCTACAGGCTTAGCCAGCGTTTTACTTCTGACCTCTTGGGCGTCCACTGGCAAACTCCCAAGAGGCGAGCAGGGAAGTTTTTCGGTGTGAGCCAGCCCTGCACCAGCTCGCACCTACACCCCTGTCTCTGAGCCCTGTCAACCACCCAGGGGCACAGCGGTTGCAGAGCCACTGCCTTCAGTTAGGCAGCGAGAGCGAGTTCCCTTTCGGGAAGTGTTTTTAGTGGCTCTTTAGGTTGCCACCCTGCCTGCAACCCTGTCCTACGGTTCCCGTCGAACCCATTCGCCCCCTAAGGGAACTCTATAAAATATAAATACACATGCCAAAGCTGTCAAGACTAAAGGGTATAAGGAGAAAGCTCAAGCTGAAAAAGAAAAGGGAAAAGCAGTTGATAGAAATATATCAAAGTAGGCTAATAGAATCCCTCAAGGAGCTGAGAATACCCCTTCTTTTGCTCCATTTTTCCCTAAGTATAGGCACGTTGGGATATATGCTACTCTCTGATGGCAACTTTATAGACTCCATATATATGACCGTTATAACCATAGGAACGATTGGCTTTGGAGAAATAGCCAAAGGGACAGACACTCCAGCAGGCAGAATATTCACCACCTTTCTTGCCCTAATGGGTATAGGCGTATTTACTACATCGGTAACGGTAATTGTCAGACTTTTTCTTGTGGGTGATGTGCTAAACCTAATAAAATACATAAGGATGCTCACAGATATTGAAAAGTTAAAAGACCACGCCATAGTGTGTGGATACAATAAAACCTCTGCGTGGCTGGCAGAGGCTTTGCGTAAGAGGAAAATTGACTTTGTGGTTATAGACGCAAGGGAGGAAGCCTTAAAGTATCTACAGCTACACAACATAAGGTATTTCATAACAGAGGAGCCTTTTAAAAAGACCGCTCTTAACTCTGCAGGAATACATAGGGCAAAGTATCTTATTGCCAACATGGAGGATGAGGCAAAAAACATAGCGGTTATTGCCACCGCACGACTTCTCGTGCCTGATAAGAATAAGCTATTTATATATTCTACCGCACCCACTGACGGCACAGCCCAGAAGTTGGAAGAGCTTGGTGCCAACAAGGTTATAGTTCCAGACAAGCTAATAGCCAATAGGATATTCTCTTATATGCTACACGAGGCGGGAGGTTATGTTTCTGACCTCTTTGACAGGATAGCTTACGGTGAGGAGGCTGACCTTGAGATAGTGGAACTCTTCGTCCAAAGTGGTAGCTCTCTTGTAGGTAAAAAACTTAAAGAGATAGACCTAAGGAGGGTATACGGCGTTACCGTTATAGGCATAAGAAGGTCCGATGGAAGCCTTGACCTTACAGTGTCAGGAGACACGCAGATAGAAGAAGGGGACACGCTTTTATTGCTTGGTAAGCCTTCAAACATAAGAAAGGCTATGGATTTCTACAAGGAGGTTTTAATATGAGGTTTAAAAAGATAATGACAGACTTTTTCCTGCTTATGGCTCTCACCACAAATCTTAGCTTTATTTTTAATCCAAATCCCTACGAGCTTGTGATAACAGTTATAGCAAACCTAACAGCCACCATACTAAAGCTCGGCGAGGGTAAGATATTGGCGACAGAAATGACCGCGGCAAGCCTTGTGGCAGACCTTCACCTTATACCCGCAGCCTTTATATACTTCTTGGGAGATATCCCGGAGGCGGTTAGTCTCGCTGTAGGTGCTCTTGCAGCAAACATCATATCCATACTCCTCTCCATCATAGAAGCCATCTTTAGCTACCTGTCAGAGGAGTAGGCTATCCATTAGCCTTAGCTTTTCTCTCTCTATTGCCTGCCCAAGCTCTTTACCTTCAAGCCCTTTAAACCTTTCAACTTCAACCTTTACATGGCGAAGTTTTTCCAAATACAGCTTTACCTTGTCTCTTTGATAGACCATAAGAATCAGAAGAAAGGCTATGGGCTTGCCCTTAAGGGTTAGGTAGACCTCTGAGTTTTTCTCTGCGGTTTTTAGGGTCTGTATGACCTTGTGTAGGCTTTCCTTTAATAGCTTGTAGCTTTCTCTTACCCAAGAGGGTGCACTTATATCCCTTAGGATAATCTCACCTATCTCTTCTTTAAGGTCTTTTATGAGAAATAGGAAGAACACCCAACCGTAGTCTATCTTTTCCTGAGGAAACTCTATCTTGTGCCAGCTTATTATCTCCCTTAGCTTTTCTAAGCTCGTTTCTATTTCTGGCTTGAACTCAAAGCCTTCTATAACCTGCCCAAGCACTTGGTATTTTTTATAAAGTTTGAGAATCTCTAAAAGTCTTTCCTCTCTGAGTGCAAGTCTAAGCTCATTTAGTAGCCTTCCCTTCGGAGCTTTTTTTATTAGACCCATCTCTACCGCACTCCTCAGGAGCTTTTCTGTGCTTTTTGAAAGTTTAAAGTCAAACCTACCTGCAAACCTCAAAGCTCTGAGGATTCTCACAGGGTCTTCTACAAAGCTCATAGGATGCAAAACTCTTATTATCCTGTCCTTTAAGTCTCTGAGCCCTCCAAAGTAGTCTATGAGAGTGCCAAAGTCTTCTGGGTTTATAGAAAGAGCCATGGCGTTTATGGTAAAGTCCCTTCTAAGGAGGTCTTCCCTTAAGGTTGCCCATTCCACCACTGGGTAAGACCCGGGGTGAGGGTATGTTTCCCTTCTTGTGGTGGCAAACTCTAATTTGTAGCCTTCTATCTTCATGTGTGCGGTTCCAAACTCAGGAAAAGTGTGACAATCCACACCCCACTCCTCTGCGAGCCTCCGTGCCAACTTTATTGCATCGCCTTCCACTACAAGGTCAAGGTCCCATATGCTTTTTTTCATAAGCAGGTCCCTAACCACGCCCCCTACAAGATAGACCCTGTAGCCAAACCTCTGTGCGGTATTTCCTATCTTTTCCAACATGGGCTTTAGCTCCTCTGGTACAGGAAGCCTTCTCTCGTAGGCTTTTGTTCCCTCTATGTGTTTTCTGTAGGCATGAAGAAGGTCTAACCTCGTTATCACACCCACGACCCTTCCTTCTAAAACAACAGGTATAAGCTTTTCTCCGTATCTTGAAAGTATGTTCTCCGCATCCCATACAAAGTCTTCTGGTGTAAGGCTGTGAAACTCTTCAACCATGAAATCCTTAACCTTGCCCCCTACGCCGTGCTTTTGGGCTTTGAGTAGGTTCTTCTTGTATACAATCCCCACAAGCCTACCTTTATCATCTATTACAGGTGCACCGGCGAAATTCCTCTGTGTCAGCTCAAGGAGTGCAAGGTTTGCATCCATATCTTCATGAAGAAGAAAGGGTGGATAGCTCATGACCTCATCTACTTTTAGTGGAACTCTCTCCCCCCTTAGCATAGCCTCCAACAAGCCCTTAAGCCTCTCTCCGGAGACTCCTTCAAACTTTGCGGCGCTTGCAAACTCATGCCCTCCACCTCCTAACTTTCTGAGCACTTCAGAGACATCAAATTCATTCCTAATGGCACGTCCAAAGAGGTAGGTCTTTCCACCAGCCTCAACTATAACAAAGAAAGCGGATGACTCCCTTATGTCTCTAAGCTCATACACAAGGCTCAGCAGGTCTGGTCTGTATTCTTCCATTCTTAGAACCAAGAGACTTATCCTCTTACCATTCAGGAATAAACTCTCAAAGCTAACTAAATGCTTTGAGAGAAGGTGTATATGTTCTTTGCTTATACCACCGCTTAGGAGGTTTCTGAGAATTTTGAGATTTAAACCCCTTTGTAGTAGCCACTCTAC
>JAXSOX010000055.1:0-10547 GCA_037926525.1 Aquificaceae bacterium
GAGAAGGTCCACAAGATCTTGCTTTGAATTTAAATATCCGGAAATCATAATAACATCCTTTCTACCCTTGATATTAGATAGTTTTCCAGAACATTAAAGGTTTCCAACACACCCTCACCCTTTATGGCGATTGCACAAACAGAAGGATGGTTATCAATGTTTATAGCCTTTTCCATCTCCCTACAGTCCATAGCGTTTTGCAGGTCAAGCTTGTTATACTGGATAACAACAGGAACACTTGAAGGGTCCTTGCCAACGCGAAGCAGGTCTGCCTTCAAAAGACTGTAAAAGTTTATGTTTTCCTTTAACCTTTCCCTTTGAGAGTCCACAACAAACACTATTCCATCAACGCCCCTAAGAACCGTAAGTCTTATATCTTTATATATGTCTTGACCAGGGACTGTGTATAATGCAAAGGAAAGGGTAAGGTCTCCAAGCTTCACCTTTTTTGTAGCAAAGTCAAAGACAAGGGTTTTCTCTTCTTGTGTATCCAGCTTCATTAGACTAAGACCTTCCATTTCTGAGAGCTTTTCAAGGTTCGTTGTTTTGCCAGATTGGGCTACGCCGTAGTAAACCACCTTTAATCTTATGGTTTTTCGTTCAAGGTCCACCAGCATTTATTTCCCTCCTAAGCTTGATTTCTCCCCACCTTATGCACTTTACGCATATAGGCTTATATGTATTATAAGCTTTACCACAAGAACAGACAAAGGGTTTAAGAAGTTCCCTTATTCCAAACAGGCAATACTTATCTTGTTCTTTGTGAGATTGAGAACTATAAAGAAGAGCCTTAAAGGGATTTGTAAGCCTTTCCTCTAAGTCCTTTGCTTTGCTAATTAAGTTAAGATGAAGGTATACCATGCAAAGAATATTCGGGTCTATGGATTCGGCTTTTGCATCAATGTCGTCAAGCAGTTTTGTAAGAGCCTTTTCGTCTTCCAGAAGGTTCCAAAGCACTTCTTCCTGATATCCCATAGATACAGCCTTTTCCCAAACTTTTCTGGCGTCTTTTATCCTATCTTGAGAAAGAAGGTGTTTTATGTAAACTGAGTAAACAAAGGGCGACGGGTTTAAGTCAAAGGCTTTTTCTATAAGCCTTTCCTCTCCCTTTTTAAGGTAAACCATAGCCATTATTTCTGCCTTAATAGTCTTTTGCTTTTCCCTTTCCCATTTTTCACATAGCTGAAGAACTTTTTCCTGATACTCTAAAGCTCTTTCCCAGCTTTCTGAAATAGCATAAATATCTCTAAGTCCCTTTATAGCCCTTAGGTTTTCTTCATCTTGTAAGAGTGTCTGATTGAATTTCTTTTCCGCTTCCTGCAGGTTTCCTTCCTTTAGCATAATCTCACCCACAATGGCTGAGGCTGTACTGTTGAAACTCTTAAGGTCTTCAAGCCTTCCTTGTTCGTGAATTGCCTTTGCCACAAGGGACCTTACTGGCTCAACAACTCTACCTACAGAAAGAAGCAGTCGTTCCGCCTTATTCAAGTAACCTCTTGAAAGCTCCCTTAACCCTTCCTCTATTCCATGAAGCTGTCTTTTTAGTATGGTAATCCTTATAAGAAGGTAAAAGGAAGGCAACAAAAAGCCAAAGGCAAAGGTGAAAAGCAAAAGCACAAACAGAGGTACGTTGTAGGTCATATGAAAGAAATGGATTTCCACATATCCTGCATTTTGAGCTATAAAAAGAAGAAAGGCTGTAAGAAAGGCTATAAAGACAAGAAACTTTATTACGCTCATAAACTTACCCTCTCCGCGTTGGAGTAAAGCCACTCAAGGTCATAGTATTCTCTCCATTCTTTCTGAAATATATGAACTATTATATCAATAAAGTCTATGAGTATCCAATTAGCCTCTTCAGCCCCCTCCACATGGTCTGGTTTTACACCAATTTTTTCAAGTTCTTCCTCAAGATGCTTTAGAAGAGACCTTGCATGCACCGCAGAGTTAGCTGTCGCTATTATAAAGTAATCGGATATGTTCGTTTGTTTGGAAACGTCCAATACTACCACATCCTCTGCCTTCTTACCTTCTAATAGATTTTTAATAGTTTTTAATAGCTCCTTACTGTCCTGCATACCTTTTAAGTTCTCTATAGTAAGGATTTTCTCCATATACTTGCGCATATTTCTCAAGCAATTTTAAGCCTTCCTGCCTACTCATCTCTGCAAGGTTTTTCCACCTTTCTATTTCTCCATTTAAGAAGTCAATTCTGTTTTGGATGGCTCTTCTGTCCTCTTCGGATTTGGCAGACCTTAGCTCCCTTTTTGCAGACTCTATCCATTTTCTATATTTTGATTCCTGTCTCTTTGCTTGTTCTTTTACAAGTAGCAGAGATTTTATATACCTGTATAGAAGTTCCGCTTCTGGAATCTGCTCTGGGAAGTTTATGAGAAGGTTCCTGTATCTCAACGATGCGGAGTAGTAATAACCGAAATCCTCATAGAACCTACCTATTAGGTATTCATGCTTTGCAATTTTTGTTTGGGCGTTGTCTATAAGCTCCATGACTTTATCTGCGTAAGGACTGTTTGGGTATTTACTAAGAAACTCCTTTGCCTTGTCTATGGCTTTTAGGGTGTAGCTTTGGTCTCTATAGGCATCGGGTGCCACCTTCATGTAACTATCTACTACCATGAAGTAAGCTCTTTCTGCTTCTGGACTTTCTGGATAATAAAAAAGATAGTCTTCAAGATAAACTATGGCGTTTATGTAGTCCTTTCTCAGATAATAGCTTTCACCTATGGTATACTTAGCGGATTTTATCTGCTCTGGTGTGAGGTTTTCCAAGTATTTTAGGGCTTCAGAGAGCTTGCTTATGGCTTCCTTGTAGTCTTTTCTGGCATAAGCGGACATGCCTTGAGAGTAGTTTTCTATTGCGAGTTTTTCCCTCTTCTCTTCAGTCATCTTTGCACAACTCACTAAAAATATAAGTAAAAGCGCTAATAGCCTACGCATGGCTTATTATATAACTGTTTATATTGACGTCCTCATTGGCACTTACTTGCACATTTACAAAACCTCTTTCTTGCAATTTCTTGTTTACAGACTCATATCTTACAGGGTGCACCTGTAATTCAAGATTACCCCGAGAGTATATGGGGATGTCTTTCTCAAGCTCAAGCATAAGAAGAGCGGAGCTTTTTATATAGCCCTTACCAGAGCATACGGGACAGACTTCCGATAACATCTTGGTTACGCTTCTACCAGTTTTTTTCCTTGACATTTCCAAAATACCCAATTTAGTAAAGCCATATATAGTAACACCGCAGGCTTCCTTACCAAAACTTGAAAGCATGCTGTTTATTATAAGGTTTTTGTTTTCCTGTTGCTTCATGTCTATGAAGTCTATAAGAATTATACCACCTATGTCTCTTAGTATTATCTGTCTAACTATTTCCTTTACTGCTTCAAGGTTTGTCTTGAGAGCGTTCTCTTCATGACAGGAACCTAAGGGATCTCCGCTGTTAACATCTATTATGGTAAAGGCTTCCGTTTCCTCTATGACTATGTATCCTCCGCTCTTGAGCCAAACCACCTTATTAAATATACTTCTGAGAGCTTCGTGGAGCTGGTATCTTTGTATATAACTGGATGGGTCTTTGAGGTAGAGGTTCTTTCTAAGGATGCTTGGTTCAAACTCCTCCAGAAAAGAGGCTATATCGTTCCATATTATAGTATCGTCGGAGACCACTTCCTCTATTTCCTGCCAATAGTCTCTTATAAGCCTTATATAACTCGGGTATTCCTCAAGGATAATCTGCGGTTTCCTTAGGGCTTTTGCTCTTTTCTGAACCCATTGCCATTGTTCTCTTAGCTTTTGCAGTTCCCTTTTTATGTCCTCTGGATCCGCATGGACCGCAGAGCTTCTAATTATTACACCCTCCTCTCCTATATCTCCTTCCAAAAGTTTGCATAGGCTTTCCCTCCTTTCCGATTGCACTTTGCTGGAACATTTTATATCCTTTCCCTTGGGAAAATATACCAGATATTTACCCACTAACTTTATGTTTGTGGTTAGCTTTGCTCCCTTCTCACCTTCTGGCTCCCTTGCCACTTGCACTATAACACTGTCTCCCACTCTATAGCTTTCTCCCTTTAGGGGTAGAAAGGCATCTCTACCAATACCTATATCCACAAATACACCCTCCATACCCTTTGCGAGCCTTTTGACCTTACCTTTGAAAATGCTATCCAAAAGTCTATGTCCTCCTCTCCGTTCCGCACTTATTTTGTAAGTTGTGTCACCATCTATGAGAAAAGAAAGTATTAGTTCATCTGAAGACAAAACTATTAACCTCTTTGCCATTAACTTTTATTATACTCTCTCCACTATACTCTTTATTATTTCTCTCTCAAGGGGGGAGCTTACCTTTGGAAGTATGGTGTCTAAAACCAATTCCTTGACCTTTGTGTATTTGTCAAGTCTTCTGGCACATCTTATTGTATCCCTTATGGAAAAAACAAAATCTACAGGCTCTTCAGATTGCTGAGTCTGATAAGCTCTGTAAGCCTTTCTTATGCTGTTGGCGATTTTGAGGAGCTCAAAAATCTTCCATACACTGCCTTCAAGCTTCTCTTGGTCCTTTATAGGTGTGGTCTTTAGACCATTTATCACTGAATGCCAAAGATAGACAAACTCCTCAAGGGAAAGGTGCGAAAGCTCCCTGACGTGGTCTTTGAGTATTATTGCCTCGTCGGGGTGGTATATACCTCTATCGTCCTCAAAGGGAGGATAATCTATAAAAATTATGTCCGCCCTTGACTTGATATCCTGTGGAAGCTCTGATACTCCCAAGTAATTCTGAGGGTTCATACCACCTACAAGAATAACTTCTTTGTGTGCCCTTATGACCTCGCCTGTTGGTAGGGTAAGATATCTTCTGTAGTCAAAAAGTGGGTTAAAAAGTTTTACCATTCCTGCGGGTAGGGTATTTATCTCGTCAAAGTATATGACCGCACCTGGTGTTTGAAGTGCCTTTACGAGGTCTGAGTATACTCTTCTTGTGCCTCTTCTTGGGTCAAATTCGTATACAAAGGTAATGTCTTCCTTCTCCATCTTTGAGTTGCAGGGTATGATGTATAGAGGTCTGTTGGTGAGAGCTGAAAATACCTCCACTAAGAAGTTTTTTCCTACGCCTGCGTCTCCTTCAAGTATGAGAATGCCCTCAGAATACTTGAGCTGTTCCTTTATTAGGGAGGTAAACTTTTCTAAGTTCTTCACAAACCATGGTGTCTCTTCGTAAGATACAAAGAGGGGAAGTCTTGAAGGTTCGTATGAAAAGAGACCATTTAAATGTCTCAGATATCTCCTAATCCATAGTGGCAATGCTCTTAACTCTTCCTGTGGAATTAGGTTTGGGTATCTTTTAGGTTCTACCAGTAAGCCATCCTCTCTTTCAAAGGCTATTTTGGCAAATATCCTATCTCCTATAGGCAGTCTTTCTTCTACCCTTATCCTCCACTTTAGCCTTCTTACCTCTCCAGAAAACCTGGGAAAGTCTTCCGAACCGAAGATAACCCTTGAGTCTTCAAATTTTATCCTGTATCTGCTTAGCCTATCTTGTAGCAACCTTTCATGAAAAACCTTTAGAAGCTCACCTTGTGCCTGTTGACTTAGGGAGCTGGGAAGTTTGTTTATAAACTCTCTTGCCCTTTTGACCTCCTCAAGGGCTTCAAAGTCCCTCAAGTCTCCGCTTTCAACTTCACTTATAGCCTTTCTTACTCTTTCTAAGTGCTCCCGCAGAGCTGTCTGAAAGTAGTTTTCAAGGCTTTCCTTTAGCTCTCTTAGCCTCTGAGCTCTCTCTCCTTCTTCTAACTTGAGCTTTGACTCTAAGTCTCTTAGGTCTTCCGCATCTGCCTTACCTTCTCTTATCTTGTCCTCTAAGTTTTTTAAGAAGGCGTTAAACTTAGCTTCCTCTATGTGGAGCTGTGCCTCAAATATTATCTCTCTAAGCTTTCTTATGGGTAAGTCCATAGAAAGTAGCCTTCTGTATTCTTCAATTTCCTGATGCTCTAAAAAGTTGCTTGTCCTTTTAAGTTTGTTTTTTAGAGCCTTTAGCTCCTCTTCCGCTCTCTTAACGATTTGAGCCTGCCGGTCCTTGTCGTATACAAAGTCTGTCAAGTTCGTGGTTATAGCTCTAAGGCTATAAAGTCTTTTGTCGTCTTCATCCTTATAGGTGCAGGTGTATATAGTTCCGTCGGGAGATACCCTTACCACGGAGTAGCCAAAACCCTCAAAGCTCTGAATAAACTCAAGGTTAGGAAGATACACAAGCCCCATTTTGTTTTCTTCCGCATCCGCAAGAAACAGAAAATCACCATCCGGTGATAGGTCAATTTGAGATATGTTTATGGGTGTTGTGATACTATGAAGGAGTCCTTCAAGCTGTAGGTCGTAGACATAGAGGTGGTTTCCTTCCCCAAGAATTAGCCTATCCCTTAGTGGTAGGACCGCCTTGCCTGATGCGTGGTCTAACCTTCTAAGGAGCTTTCCCCCAAGGTCATAGAGGGCTACACCCCTTGTGCCAGACAAAAGTAGTTTCCCATTTCCTATAAACTTCAAAGACCTTAGCTCTCCTATCTGGGCTTCTGAGTAAGAGAAAGTGCTTCTAAAGTCTAAACCTTCTGAGCCAAAACCTCCAGAGATATCTATCACATACACCCTATCCCCTACAACACCGTAGGCAAGGAGATTTCCAGAAAGGTCAAGACCCACAGATGCTCTTATGCCTTCTTGTGTAGTCCTAAAACTTTTCCATGTCTGAGGGTTTCTTGCATCTTCAAGAAGGTAAACCACCAAGTAGGGTGGTGTTATAAGTGCAAGGTATCTTCCCCTAAAGAGGGCGTCGGTGATTACCTGTGCGGGTGGTCTTGAGGGTAGCCTATGGATCTTACCCTTCCAGTCGTAGAGCTGTAAAAGCCCATGCCTTCTGCCTACAAGAAGCCAATACCCATCCTCGGACACGTCCATAGCATCTACCCAGAACTCCTCTATGCGTGCATCTGGGTCCTTTTCAAGAAAATCCTCAGGATTTAGCGTGAGCTTTCCCTTAGGGGTCATAATACTAAAAGCCCTGTCCTCTTCCTTCTCTCTTCTGCCCAGGAACTTTTGTATAAAACGCATAACTTTAAAATATTAAGCATGGAAACTCAAAAAAGCTATGATTTATCTTATGTTGAAGCCCTCAAGGGTGTAGAAAACATGCAAAGGGACTGGGAAAACCTCCTACTTGCGGAAAGCACTGGAAAACCTACTTTCAGACTTTACCGGTGGCAAGAGCTGACCATAAGCATAGGATATTCACAAAAAGAGCCTAACATATCTCTTCCGGTGGTAAGGAGACCTACGGGAGGAGGTGCCCTTCTTCATGGCTGGGACTTGTCCTTTTCCTACGCAGGGCTTAGGAAGGATTGGGGTTGGAGCTTTACAAAGGTCTATAAAAACTTTATGGGTCTTATCTTGGAAAGCCTTAGGAAGTTAGACCCAAAGTTTGAAATGAGTAGATACAAAGGAGGCTACGAAGACTATTTTTGCTATTTTTATCCAACACTCGGAGAGATAACCTATGAGGGTAAAAAGGTATTAGCCTGTGCGATGCGAGTCTTAGAATCCGCTTTTCTTATACATGGAAGTCTTTTTATTGAACTTGATTACGAAAAATTTGAAAGGCTTACAGGCATACCTGCAAGCACAATAAGAGAGAGGGTAATAACTTTCAGAGAACTAAACATACCATCTCATGCCCTGGTTTATATTTTGAGAGAGCAAGGTGATAAACTTTCGTTGATGTAAAATAGATATATGCCAATTGTCATTACCCTTTTTAGGCTTTTTCTACTCCTTCCAACCCTCTACCTTCTTCAAGAAGGACAAAAAAACTTTGCAGGAGTTCTTGTTATAGTTGCAGGGGTTTCTGATTGGTTGGATGGTGGGATAGCAAGGAGAAACAATAAGGTAAGTAGATTGGGTATTCTTCTTGACCCTTTTGTGGATAAGGTTTTTGTCCTTGGTATACTATCTTACTTTTTATACACACAGGAAATAGGACTTTTACCCTTTATATTGCTTCTCATAAGAGAACTTTCTGTATCTTTTCTTAGAAGCCTTTCTGTAGAGAAAGGCTATAGCATGCCCGCATCTTACCTTGGAAAGGCAAAGGCTTTTTTTGAGTTTATAACCCTTATAGCTCTGTGCTTTGGTCAAGACTATGCTAACATCCTTTTATGGGTATCTGTCTTGTTGGCATACATTTCTATGTACGACTATGTGGTTAAATATATGGTCTTTGAAAGGGAGAATGCACTTTAATAGTTTCTAAGTGGTCTGTGGCTTTTCCTTTAACTCTTCAAGGGGTCTTGCGGACTCTATAAGAAGTATGGGGATATCTTCCTCTATGGGATAGTAAACCTTGCACTTCAAACATATGAGTATATTTCTTTCTTCATCGTAGGTCAGGTCTCCCTTACACTTTGGACATGCGAGTATTTCAAGAATCTCTTTGCTTAGCATCTTATCCCTCCTTCACATAATCCCATAGTTCTAACATAAACCTTTTAAACTCCTCTAACCTTTGTTTGTCTAATTTTTTGAGTAGATTTTCTTCGTCAAAAATTAGCTCACCTGATAAGGGTGATAGCTCAATATGTTCAAGATGGGCTGTATCAAGACCGAAAATACACATATACTGTTGAGCATGTTCCTTAAACTTTACAAACTCTTCTTCATATGGCTGGGATTCCTTTGTGGTCCAATGATAAGCACCTCCAAAGGGATTAAGCCAGTATGGTTCGTTGGTTTCAACACAAAAGCTTGCTCTTTTTACAGACATTATATCTGTTAAAAGCTCTCCATCTGGCATACTCACAGCCCATACTTTGTTTTTTAGAGGGTTTATAAGAAACTCAACCTGTCTATGTTCTATCATCCTCAACCTCCTACCTTAAACATTTCAAACTTTCTTGGCATTATACCATTTTTTAAAAGTTCAAGCCTCTGCTCTGAGTATCTGTCGGACCTCAAAGCCCAAATCTTACTGATAAACTCCCTTATATCTTCATCGCTTGCACCACCTCTCAAAAGACTTTTAACATCGTAGCCATCTTGAGCAAATAGGCATGTAAGCACTTTTCCATCTGCGGTAAGCCTGAGTCTGTTGCAGTCTCCACAAAAGGGTTGGGTTATAGAGGATATAAAGCCCACCTCTACACCGTCATCTTTATACCTGTATCTGTCCGCCACCTCTCCCCTGTAGGATTTTTCCACTGGTTCAAGCTCAAAGTGTTTGCTAAGAAGCTTTAACATCTCCTTTACAGAATACACCTTTTCTAAAGACCATCCATTTACATTACCCACATCCATAAATTCTATAAACCTTACCACCACACCCATACCCTTAAAAAACCTTGCTATGTCCAGTATCTCTCCATCATTAACACCCCTTACGACACATACATTTACCTTCACAGGCTTTAGCCCAACCTTTAGAGCTTCCTCAATGCCTCCAATTATCTGAGAGACCTTTACCTTTCTTCCCACAAGCCTTGACAAAACTTCATCCTTGAGAGAATGAAGACTTACTGTTATTCTTTTGAGCCCTGCTTCCTTTAAGAGCTTTGCCTTCTCTTTTAAAAGAAAGCCGTTAGTTGTAAGGCTTAGGTCTTCCAAAGGCAGTTCAGATAGGTAAGCTATTAGCTTTTCAAGGTTTCTCCTCAAGAGTGGCTCACCGCCTGTAAGCCTGACCTTTTTCACACCAAGAGGAATTACAGCCCTTACGAACTTGGTAATCTCCTCAAAGGAAAGAATCTCTTCACGCCTCAGGAATTCATACTCTTCTCCTTCTGGCATACAGAAACTACACCGAAAGTTGCACCTGTCTGTTACGGATATTCTAAGGTCATGAAGCTCCCTTCCAAGGGTGTCCTTTATCATGCTCCAAGCACCCACTCACCTCTGCCATCTTTGAAAACTTCCTTTTTCCATATGGGCACTCTCCTTTTGACCTCATCCACCACATACCTGCAGGCTCTAAAGGTTTCATCCCTATGTCCACCAAAGACCACCACCATAAAGGAGGGTTCTCCCACCTTTACCACACCGAGCCTATGGTGAATAAACACCTCTCTAACGGGAAAGTTCTTTAGTGCTTCCTCTCGTATATCTTCCATGACTTTTATAGCCATTTCGGGAAAGGCTTCGTAATGAAGCTCTACCACATCCCCATCTTCTGGGGCGGACCTGGCTATACCCAAGAAAACAAGCCCCGCACCACAATCCTCTGGCACTCTATATTGGGACAAGATTCTGTCCGCTCCTATCCACTCTACACCTAAATAAACTCTTGGAATCATCCTTAGTAAAATATAGACTGCATGCTGTGGGTTTTAATGACTTATCTCAAAAAGTCTCTACAGTTCAGTTTTTAAAGCAGGGTGCAGGATGTAAATGCAGACAAGGACTTACCTAACCGTGTTAAAGGGCGGTTAAGGTTACTTTTGTCTGGGAGATTCTAAAAGGGATATTTATCTACGCTACGGAATGTTCTATC
>JAXSOX010000056.1:0-10443 GCA_037926525.1 Aquificaceae bacterium
TACCCTTCAGGACACCACCTTACCTGGCCCTCCATAGAAGGTTAAGCCCTTAACGCTCTCCATATGTTCTCCGAAACCTCTTCTACGTAGTCCATTAGATGCTTATCAAGGAGCCCCTCTTTATGGAGAAAGACCATACCACCAAGAGTTCCCATTATGGTGGTAAAGGCTGGATAAAAGCTCTGATTTCTAAACTCTCCCTTTTCTATCCCATCGCTAAGAAAAACCATAACCTCCGTTATAACACTTGCAACGCAGGCAAAACCCTCACATCCATCGCTGAAAACTTCTCTGTTTACCAGATAGACCCTAAGGAAGTAGCTTATAAGCTCAGGCTCTTCAATGGCTATCTCAAAAAAACTCCTAACAAACATCCTTACCTTCTCATGCATGTTAACTTCCATCTCGTTTATTTTCCTGAGCCTCTCACCCACCCAATCAGAAACGGTCATCATTATTTCCTTTGCCAGCTCCTCCTTAGATTCAAAGTAGTTGTAGAGGTTTCCAACGCTCATGCCCACTGCTTGTGCTATATCCGGCATGGTGGTGTTATAGTAGCCCTTTTCGGAAAACAACCTGCAGGCAGTCCTGATTATCTCAAGCCTTTTCCTTTCCTTAATGCCTTGTCTTCTCATCTTTAATAAAATCTTAACATTTTCAAGTTCAGGGTTTACCATCTATAACCTCGTAGTAGGGCATCCTGCCTTCCACCTTCACCACATTTTTACGAAGAAACTCCTTGAGCCTCTCCACAAAACTGTCAAAGAAACCCTCTTTGTCATACAAAATGATAAACTTACAATCCCATAGAAACCATAAGGATTCTCTTAGTTGTTCCTTCTTAAGGATTATGGGGTTTACCTTTTTTACTTCCTCAAGGCATTCAAACAATCGCACATACTCTTCCCTTTTACTCTTAAAGTCTTCAAGTATAACAAGTAGGTCAATGTCTGACTCAGGAGAAAAGGTCTCTTTTGCTACAGAACCAAAACCACAAGGGAAAGGAGATTTTCACCAAAACACTTAGGGAGGTTCTCTCCTATCTTCTTCAAGGCTGAGTAATAAGCCTCTTTATAGCCTAATCATCTTAATAAAATCTTAACATCCAAGAAATAGAATAAAAGTCATGAAGATAGGTTTTATATGCACTGGCAACTCAGCGAGAAGTCAGATGGCGGAAGGTTTTGCAAGAAGACTGGCGGAAATCTTAAAAATCAACATTCAAGTATACTCCGCTGGCTCAAATCCTGCAAAGGAAATAAACCCCCTTGCCATAGAGGTAATGAAGGAAAAGGGCATAGACATAACCTCTCAAAGACCCAAGGGGCTTGAAGCTATACCCTACCAAGAGCTTGACCTTGTTATAACCCTCTGCGATAGTGCAAAACAAACCTGTCCCGTATTACCCGGCTCTAAAATGGTTCATTGGGACCTTCCAGACCCAGCAAGCTTTGAGGGAACAATAGAAGAAAAACTTGAATTTTTTAGAAAGGTTAGGGACGAAATAGAGGAGAGGGTCTGGGACCTTCTGCAAAGCTTACAACTCAGGAAGGCAAACTCTGCTTAGCTTAGAGAGTTTTACGCCTCTTAGACCACCTATTTGGTTTGCAAGGCTCTCAAGCTCCTCAGCCATGCCCCTTAAGACTATTACCTCAAGGCAGTTATGATGGTCAAGGTGAAGATGAGTGGAGCAGAGAACATTAACATGATGCTTGTGTTGAAGGTCAAGAAGCCTGTAAACTAACTCTTTGTCGTGATGGTCGTATATTATGCTTAGGACACCGATAACTTCTTGGTTTTCTTCCCATTTTTCTTAGGATAGTAGGTCTCTTATGAGGTCTCTAACCAGCTCTGACCTTGACGCATAACCTCCCTTATCACTCTCTTGTCAAGCTCCTCAAGAAGGCTCTGAAGATGCCGGTCTCCAGTGCTCCTGTGTTTGTGCTTTTGCAAAAGACCTACCCTTACGAGGGTTTTATACCACTCAAAACATCCAAAAGTTTAACTTGTCCTTCAGGTCTGGAGATTCCAAAAGAATACCAGCTCTCTATTGGCTCTTTTTGCTTGGTCCTTTGGTAAGTCCTTAATGCCATCGGGTGTTTTTATCCAGTAGCTAAATATGATAAATATCATACCCCTTCCTGCAAAACCCCTAAACTTTTTCAGCAACATGGAATTCTTCTCCTACTGTAGCCTTACAGCACCAATAGAATTAGTAAGAGGCTTTTTTAACAATTCCGCAAATCTCCTCAAGATAACACCCTCATCCTTTCTTTTTAAGGTAGAGCCAGAAGAGGAGCTAAAGGAGGGTATGGTGATAAAGCTGAAGTTTCTCGGTTTTACGATTATGGAAAGCTTTATAAGGGATGTGGAAGCCTTTGGCTTTACAGACATAGCTCTTAAAAAGCCTTTCTTTATAAGACACTGGGAACACAGGCATATATTCATACCTCGGGGAAACTCAACGGTGATAGAAGACCATCTTACCGTAGAGAGTCTACTACCAAATGTCTTGTTAAGGCTATTCCTTAGGCTTATGTTTATATACAGATGCAGGAGGTTAAAAAGACTACTAACTTAGAACCCCAGAGCTTTGCTCTTGCTGGCACTCTTATCCTTCCTCTTGGTGGTTTGCATGAGGTTTTTGCAGTAATTGGTGGTCTTGCTCTCATGTATGGTATGGCTGAGCTTTTGGAGAGGGCTTCTTTGGGAGAGCTAAAAAAGACCTTTGGGCTTGGGCTTTTGCTTGCCATAGTGGGTGGGCTATGGGCAAAGCATGTGCTTGACGCTTATGGTTTTGACATAAAAAGGCTTTTAATTACCGCCTTTGTTTCTGGTGTTGGGCTTTATATCCAGTCAAGGTGCTACAGTGCTTTGGCAAGGGTAAAGGGAAAGGAAATTCTTGAGCTGGGTGGTATTCTTCTTGTGATAGGCTCTGCTACCTTTTGGTTTTATGTGGGTTTTATTCCTCTGGCTCTTGGTGTTTTGCTAATAGCCTATTCCTTTTGGAGGTGGTAATATGAAGGAATTTATTATAAAAGTCCTTGCTCTGCTTGGTATAGCTCAAGCAGGTGCTCCACTGCAAGAAGGTCAACAAGCCTACCTCTTTAGTCTTAAAAACCACGAGGGTAAAACTGTTAACCTTTCAGACTACAGAGGAAGGTGGGTAGTCCTCTACTTTTACCCAAAGGCGGACACTCCGGGTTGCACTGCACAGGCAAAGGAATATACAAGGCTCATGCCAGAGTTTGAAAGACTAAGGGTAAAGGTTTTTGGAGTAAGCACTGATAGTGTGGAGAGCATAAAGAGGTTTAGAGAAAAATACAACCTTTCTGTGGAATTTCTCTCCGACCCAAAGGGTAGCGTGGCAAAGGCTTATGGAGTCACTGTAATAGCGGGCTTTTGCTCAAGGGACACGGTGCTAATAAATCCAGAGCTTAAGGTGGAAAAAATATACAGGGGCGTAGACCCTTCTGCGGACCCCCAGAGGGTTTTAGATTATCTAAAAAACAAAGTAAAATAAACCTCTTGAAATTAACGCACTCAAAACCTCATACTTAATCCTATGCGTGCAAGTCTAAAGGTTTCTGGAATGACCTGTGTAAACTGTGCAAGGGCTATAGAGATAAGCCTTAAAAAGCTAAGAGGCATTCACAAGGTGGAGGTTTCCTTTGAGTTGGGAAGGGTCGTAGTGGACTTTGACGAGGAGCTTTTGAGCCTTGAGCAGATTGGAAGGGTTATAGAATCTCTGGGCTACAGGGTTGAAAAGGTAGAGGGCAAAAAGAGGTCTCTTGAGATACTTCTTTTTTGTTGGAGTTCAAGCCTTTTGATAATGGCACTCATGTTCGTGCATAGTCCACTTAGTCTCTATACACAGGCTTTGCTTGCTACCGCTATTCAGCTTATTGGTGGATACAGCTTTTATAAGGGTGCTATAAGCTCCCTTAAGGCAAGGGTAGGCAATATGGACTTGCTCATAACCTTAGGAAGCACATCCGCTCTTTTGTATAGCTTTCTTACTCTCTTTGGTCTTCTTCCTGGAGAACCTTTTTTTGAAACATCCGCCTTTCTCATAACCTTTGTAAAAACCGGCAAGTTCCTTGAGGAATGGGTAAAGTCCAAAGCCCTAAGAGGTTTAAAAGACCTCTTTTCCTTGCAAACCATAAGGCTAAGGGTTCTCAAGGATGGTAAGGAGATGGAAAAAACTCCCTTAGAGGTTTTTGTAGGCGATACGCTAATTTTGAGAAGTGGCGATTTAGTAGCAGTAGACTGTAGAGTTTTGGAAGGCTCTCTTGAGGTGGATGAGTCCCTTGTAAGTGGAGAGAGCCTGCCTGTTAGAAAATCCGTCGGTGATAGGCTCATATCTGGTAGCGTGGTGCTCTCTGGTTTTGCAAAGGCAAGGGTGGAAAAGACCTTTTCAAGTAGTTATGCCAACTTGCTTGTAAGACTTGTAGAAGAGACTCTTAGCAAAAAGCCAAGAATTCATCGCCTTGCGGACAGGTTTTCTCACTACTTTGTGCAGTTGGTGGTTGCCTTGTCGGTGTTGGTTTTCCTCCTGTGGCTTTTCAAGAGCGGAGACCTACAAAAAGCGGTGAGCTTTTCTTTGGCGGTGCTTGTGGTCTCTTGCCCCTGTGCCTTTGGTATTGCAGTTCCTCTTGCACTTACTGTGGGTCTCTTTAGAGCCTACAAAAGAGGTGTTCTAATAAAAGAACCATCCGCCCTTGAAAAGAAAATAGACATCCTGCTCCTTGATAAAACTGGCACTCTTACAGAAGGAAAGCCAAAACTTGTTGACCTTAAGCTCTACCAAAGCTCCGCCCTTTTTATAGCCTGTGGTCTTGCAAAGGTTTCCAACCATCCCTACTCTCAGTCCATAAGGGATTTTTGCAGGTCAAGGGGCATAGAAGGAGAAAATTTTGAAAACTGTAGAGAAGAGGCTGGAGTTGGTGTAATATGTGGAGATTATATGCTTGGAAGGTCAGAAGAGGGTGTAGCTCTCTACAAAAATGGCACAAAGCTGGCGGAGTTCTACTTTGAAGACCACATAAGACCAGAGGCAAAAAAGGTGGTGGATTTTCTCCTCTCAAAAGGTATAAGGGTTTACATGCTTACAGGAGATAGAGAAGAAAAGGCAAGGGTGGTAGCCAAAGAGTTAGGTATAGCAGAGTTTTTTGCTGAAGCAAAGCCTGAAGACAAGCTAAGGAAGGTAGAAGAGCTAAAAGAAAAAGGCTATAAGGTTGGGCTTGTAGGCGATGGTATAAACGATGCTCCTGCGATGGCTCGGGCGGACCTCTCCTTTGCTCTTGGCTCTGGCACAGACATGGCAAAAAGGGCAGGAGATGTTATCCTGCTTAGAGGACTTGAAGGTATAAGGGAGTTCTTTGAAATAAGGGATAAGACAATGCGAAGGATAAGGGAAAACCTCTTTTGGGCTTTTATTTATAACCTTGTGGGCATACCCATAGCAGGTGGGCTGTTATACTCAAAGGGCATATATCTAAAGCCAGAGTATGCGGGTCTTATGATGGCATTTTCTTCTCTTAGTGTGGTCTTGAATTCTATAAGGAAATAGTGTATAATACATAGACTGTTCTTAGGAGGAAAGAGATGGCACTGAGGATAAGGGTATCAAGATACGGAAGAAAGCATCATCCCATATACAGGCTTGTGGTAGCAGACGCAAAGGCACCCAGGGATGGCAAGGTGGTGGATGTGATAGCCACCTACGACCCTATAAACAAAAGACTTATAGAGGTTAAGGAAGAAAAGTTAAAAGAGTGGCTCCAAAAAGGAGCCGAGCTTACAGACAGGGCAAAAGCCATACTCAAAAACGCAAAAATACTCTAACAGGAGGTAAACCATGAGCCAGCTAAGGGACATCGTAGAAATAACCGCCAAATCCCTTGTGGACAACCCTGAGAAGGTAAGCGTGCAGGAAATTGAAGGAGAAAAAACCGTGGTTATTGAGCTCAGGGTTGACAAAAACGACCTTGGAAAGGTCATAGGAAAGGGCGGTCGTATTGCAAGGTCTCTCAGAACCATCCTTTCTTCCATGGGAAGAAAGATAAACAAAAGGGTGGTTCTTGAGATACTTGAGTAGTTTATAATAAACCTCCATGGGCAGGACTATAAAAATGGCAGAGTCCCCCATGGAGGGGCATCCAGACAAGTTGGCAGACCTCATAGCGGACGCCTTGCTGGATGAGTTTCTAAGGAGAGACCCCTACAGCAGGGTGTCCCTTGAAATACTTCTCATATCTGGCATGACCTTTGTAGCAGGTCATGTCTCCACAGAAAGCTATGTAGACATACCAGGCACTGTCAGAAAGACCATAAAGGAAGTAGGTTATAACAGACCAGAGCTTGGCTTTGACGCAGATTCTTCTGCGGTTATAACCTCTATAGAGGAACAGAGCCCTGAGATAGTGCTTGGCATATCTTCGGAGGGTGCAGGAGATACTGCAACGGTTGTGGGTTATGCCTGCAAGGAAACAGAAAGCCTTATGCCCATGCCCATAAGCCTTGCTCATAAACTCTCTCACAAAATTTCCGAGCTTAGGAAGTCTGGCAAAGCACCCTTTCTCAGACCCGACGGCAAAGTGCTAATAACGGTGCTATACGAAGATAACAAACCACTATATGTAAAGGACATAATAGTTTTCTGTCAACATGACCCAGAAACTCAACTTGAAAAGCTGAGGGACTTTATAACGGAAGAGGCAGTCAAAAGGGTAGTGCCTCATAGCCTTATAACAAGAGATACACGCATTCTTGTTAACCCGTCGGGAAGGTTTGTGCTTGGTGGTCCTGCGGCGGATGCGGGGCAAACTGGTAGGAAGATAGTTTCTGATGCCTATGGAGATGTGGCTTATTCTGGAGGTAGTGCCTTTTCTGGCAAAGACCCAACAAAAACTGATAGAACCGCCTCTTATATGGCACGCATGATGGCAAAGCATGTGGTAGCCAGCGGTCTTGCAGATAGATGCATGGTGCAGATGGCTTACGCTTTTGGCATGAGCGAAGTGATAGCTTTTGATATAGAGACTTATGGGACAGAGAAAACAGACAGAGAGAAGATAAAAGAAAGGCTCTTAGAGGTTTTTCCCACAAGCCCTAAAAGGATGATAGACTTTTTGGACCTGAGAAAGCCCATATATAAGCAAACCGCTTGCTACGGGCACTTTGGAAAGGAAAACCTCCCCTGGGAAAAGCTAACAAAACTTGAAGAGTTTTTAGAGCTCAAGTAGTCTATCAAGATAAACCGCACCCCCAACCGCACACAACTCCTTTCCAAGAGTCTTATAAAGACCGTCATACCTGCCACCACCAGCAAGAGGATAGCCAAGGGAAGGGTGGAAAAACTCAAAAACAAGTCCTGTATAGTAGTCCTGAGGACGAAGTTCCGATAGGTCAAAAAGTAGCTTGTAGCCCTTGAGGCTTTCATAGACTTCTAACAGTTCATCACACTCTGTGGAGAATTCCGGATATTTCCTTCTGAATTCTTGCAAAACTTCTGGACCACCTTGTGTGGTAAGCAAGTCCTTGAGCTCTGGTATGTGGGAAAGTTCTGAAAAGTTTTTTTCAAGTAAGGGTTTTTTGTATATCTCCCCGTATCTTTTGAGAAGACCCTTGGCTATCCCTACATGTCCTACGCTCACGGTTAGTTCAAAAAGACCACAAGCCCTTAGGTAATCTGCAATTTTTTGAATAACTTCCACTTCCGCTTTTGGAGAGGTCTCTCCAAGAAGCTCAATCCCTACCTGAAAGCTCTCAAACTCCGTATTAGTGGAAAAGGTATTTCCAAAGTAAAAAACCCTAAGAGGAAGCTCCAGATCCTTTTGGAGGCTCAAGAATCTCGCAAGACTTACGGTCCAGTCTTTTCTTAAACACAAAAGACTTCCGTCCTGCAAACTTCCCACAACGAAAGCACCTTCACCATATAGTTTTGGACTGTATAATTCAACGGAAGGCAACATAATATACCTATACTCAGCAAAAACCTCACAAGCCTTAAGGAAAAACCTCTTTAACTTTTCCGACTCCTCAAAGTTAAAAAACCGTTCCTGCGGTGGAAATTTCACAGAGAGTTATTATATACCTTATAGGTCAAAGTTTCAGCTCCTGTCCCAACACTTCCAAAAGGTTTTCAGAGCTTATCAGTTTTTTTGAGTAAAGCCTGCAAAAACTCTCTGTCCTGTATATCTCTTACCCTTTCCTCCAAACCCTCTGGCACATAGCCAAGTTTGCCCTCTACGAGAGTTATGACCATCTCCTGTGCGGATTTCAGAAGACCCTCTTCAAGCCCAATCTGTTTGCCCTCCGCAAGCCCAAGCCTATACAGAATATCCTTTCTCAGTTTTTTCTTTGGCAATCTTACATCCTCAGGTCTAACCACTATAGGCATGTGCTTGACCTCCTCCGTGAGCCTTGCCCCTACGAGTTTTGAATTAGTCTATGAAATTCTCAGTTCAGTAGCCAAAACCTGCATAAAATCCTCAGAAGTAGAAGCCAACCTCTTAGCTAAAGACCTTAGAAACTCCACATCTTTTATTTCCCTTATCCTATTTGCTATTTCTTCAGGCACATGACCGAGTTTACCTTCAATTATGGCTATAAGCATCTCTTGTGCGGACTTTAAAAGACCTTCCTCAAGTCCGATGTGTTTACCTTTTTCAATGCCAATAACTTCACCCTCTTTTCTACCTTCTTCAAGTCCAATTTGCTTACCTTCCTCAAGCCCAAGCCTATAAAGAATATCCTTTTTCAACTTTCTCTTTGGCAGTTTTATATCCTCAGGTCTAACCACTATAGGCATATGCCTAACCTCCTCTGTGAGCCTTATCCTTAAGTTAGGTCTCAGTTCTGTCAGCGTCAAGGCTTTCAAAAGATAGTCTTTTCTCTCTTCCTCGTTCATGCCTTCCATAGTCTTTATGAGCTTTTCTATCAGATATGCCTCATCCTCTACCTTACACAAACATGCCAATAGCCTATCCATAGGGTCTGGGCTTTCCAAAAGCACTCTGCAGTCTATCTGCCTTATGTCAAGTATTTCATAGCTAAAGGTAAGGTTTCTAAGCCTTAGCCTTGACTTCATTCTTAGTTTCCTGTTTCCCACATACACAAGAAGTTGTTTTATAGGATTGCTTGGATATCTCTCCCATATGGCAAGGTAATAGCGTAGCATTCTGAAGGGCATGTTAGGGTCGTTGAAGGATTGGAATTCTATGTGCAGTATGCTTTCATCCTCAAGCCTTGCTAAAAAGTCCACTCTTAGCTCTGTGGAAGGGAAGTTGGTGGGTAGGAGTTCCTTTATGGGTGCTGGTGCAAGTATTTTGCTAAGTCTGTGTGGGATTTCTTCAAAGATGTCCTTTAGAGCTATGTCTTTTGAAGGCATTTATGAATTTTAATACACAGGGTCAAAGGCTTGCGTTTTTAAGAGCACTTCTTGCCATTCTCTTTCTGGAGAGGAATCCCAAACTATGCCTGCACCCGCAAAGTAGGAAACCCTTCTACCTGAGCCTATGGCAGTTCTAATTAGCACACTTAGGAGAAAATCCCCGCCTTTTATAAGCCCACCCGCTCCGCAGTAGTAGTCTCTACTGTGAGGCTCAAGCTGGTCTATGACTTCTACCGCCTTTCTTTTGGGAGCACCTACCACAGAAGCGGGTGGAAAGGTCTCTTTGAGTATCTCCTGCAGGCTTTTTTCTGTTCTTGCCCTCACTGTGGAATGCATCTGAAAAAGCGTTTTGTATTCTTCTATCTTAAAAAGTTCTGTCACTTCTACACTTCCAGACAGAGCTATTCTTGATAAGTCATTCCTTACCATGTCCGTTATCATGAGGTTTTCCGCTTTGTCCTTTTCGCTTTTTAAAAGGTCTTCTTTGTTTTTTGCAGTCCCTTTTATAGGTTTGCTTAGTATAAGGTCTCCCTCCTTCTTTAGAAAGAGCTCCATAGAGCCACTTATAACATAAAAGTCCTCAAGGTCAAGGAAAAAGGCATATGGCACTGGCTGACGCATATAGTATCTCACAAAAAGGTCAAGAGGGTCTCCAAAAATTGAAAAATCAAACCTACAGGTAAGGTTTAGCTGATATACTACACCTTCTGATATGAGCCTTTTGACCTCTTTAACCGCATCTATGTAGTCCTTTGCAGTAAAGGAGGAGGAAACCCGCTCAAGTCTTATTTCTTTCTGCTCGTAAGAGAGCCTCTCAAACCCATCAATCTCAAGACATACAATAGGCGGAAAATTTCCGCTTTTTATCTGTAAGCCTAAGGTTTCAGAGCTCAGAGAATAAGAAAACAAGGCAAAGCCGTAGTCTAAGTTTTTGAAATCCTTGAGAGAATTATAGACCTTTAAATCCCTTACCTTAGCTTTAAAAAGACCTTCTTCCCCCAACCACCCACCAGAAAGAACAAGACGCATTCACAGAAGCCTTTTCC
>JAXSOX010000057.1:0-10399 GCA_037926525.1 Aquificaceae bacterium
AGGTCTATCTGGATGGTCGGGGTGGGAATGGTATACGCCTACTATCTCAAGTCCAAACTCTTTTGCCTTTTTCTCAGCCTTTAGGTAATCCTCTGGTGCTATCTCATAACGGTCATGTTTTCTGTCAGGGTTTGCGTTAGGTGTCTCATATACTCCGAATACAGTCCTTACATTCCCTTCCGCTTTTCCTAAAAGAAGACCGCAGGTCTCGTAGGGATAATCCCTCTCTGCCTGTGCTATGGTCTTTTGAAGAGCAGATCCCTTGATCCTGAGCATTTTTACACCATGGCATATTGTGTTAAAAGTTCTGCTATCTGCACTGCGTTGGTAGCCGCACCCTTGCGTATGTTGTCCGCCACTACCCACATGGAAAGCCCTGGCTCAAAGACCAAGTCTTTCCTTATCCTTCCTACAAAAACATCGTCTTTCCCTGCCACATCTACCGCGAGGGGATATTGACCCTCCGTAGGACTATCAACCACCACAACACCTTTGGCTTTCCTTAGGATTTCCCTTGCGGATTCTGGAGATAGTTCAGATTTGAGTTTTACGCTTACAGCCTCTGAATGTCCGTAGAGGACTGGCACTCTTACGCAGGTTGCGGAGACCCTTATATTGGGGTCGTGGAGTATCTTTCTGGTCTCGTTGAGCATCTTTAGCTCTTCCTTCGTGTATCCGTTTTCTGTAAAAATGTCTATCTGTGGCACTACGTTGAAGGCTATTCTTTTTGGTAGTGCCTTTGCTGGTGGTATTTCTTTTCCTTCGCACCATGCCCTTGTTTGTTCTTGAAGCTCCATTATAGCTTTTGCACCTGCTCCAGAGACAGACTGGTAGGTGGAAACAACAATCGCTTCTATCCCAACCGCATCGTATATGGGCTTTAGTGCTACAAGCATCTGTATGGTAGAGCAGTTAGGGTTGGCTATTATACCCTTGTGGTCTTTGACATCTTCTGGGTTTACCTCTGGCACCACGAGGGGCACATCGGGTTCAAGCCTCCATGCGGAGGAGTTATCTATAACAACAGCACCGTCGGAAGCAAACTTTGGGGCGTATTCCTTGCTTATAGAAGAGCCTGCGGAAAAGAGTGCTATGTCTATACCTTTAAAGTCAGCAATTTTATTGAGTGCCTGAACTTTTAGCCTTTCGCCCCTAAAGGTAAGCTCAAGCCCTTCGGACCTTTCAGAGGCGAAAAGAAGTAGCTCATCCACGGGAAAGTTTCTCTCTTCCAAAACTCGGAGGAACGCCCTTCCAACTTCGCCTGTTGCACCAACTACCGCTACCTTGTAACCCATGAGTATAAATTATATCCCAGTTAGAAAGTGCTAACCTTAAACATTTTACAAGACCCTTCCATGATTATGCGGACCAAGGTAGTGTCGCCTATGTTCATCCTCTTTAGAAAAACCTCCCTTCTATACCTATGGGCGACTATTATTGTGTGGATGGCTTCAACTGTTTTGTCTATGAATTCGTTTACCACTATATAATCAAAATGCCTCGCACAAGCTATCTCCTCCTCAGCTTTCTGAAGTCTTTGTTCTAAATTCTCCCTGCCATAGCCCCTGCTTAGGAGCCTTCTCTTTAACTCTTCAAGACTTGGTGGCATAAGAAAGATGAGCACGCTCTCTGGATAGACCTCTCTTATCTTGCTTGCACCTTGCACATCTATAACAAGAAGGGAGTCCACACCTTCTTGCTCGTTCTTAAGGACCTGGTCCTTGGGAGTTCCGTAGTAGTTCCCATAGACGTTGGCGTATTCAAGAAAATAGCCTTCTTCTGTTCTTCTTTCAAACTCCGTCTTGTCCATGAATATATAATCCACACCGTGTTCTTCCCCTTCTCTTTTTGGTCTTGTGGTTGCTGTTATGATCCTTCTCACTCTTGGGCAAGTTTTGAGAAGTCTATCCGCCACTGTAGTCTTGCCTGCTCCAGAAGGTGCAGAAAGGACAAAGAGCATGTTATAATTATAACCCAAGGCGCGTAGCTCAGCTGGCAGAGCGCTGGCCCGACACGCCAGAGGTCGGCGGTTCAAATCCGCCCGCGCCTACCATGGTATAATCTTCCCAATGGTTCTGGACTTTGAGAAGGAACTTCAGGAGATCTACCAAAAGGCAGAACAACTCAAGAGGCTCTACAGCCTTGGAGACAAAGAGAGGGAAAAAGAGCTCAGAAAAGCTCAAAGGGAATTCTTAAAAAAGAGCAAAGAGATATATTCAAAACTTGACCCTTGGGAGAGGGTTCTCCTTGCAAGACATCCTCAAAGACCACACGCAGTTGACTACATAAACCTCATATTCAAAAACTTCATAGAGCTTCATGGAGATAGATGTTTTGGGGATGACAAGTCCATAGTGGCTGGCTTTGCTTACTTTGATACTTTCCCTGTGGCGGTGATAGGTCAAGAAAAGGGTAGGACAACAAAGGAGAAGATGGAAAGGAACTTTGGCATGCCTCATCCAGAAGGATATAGAAAGGCTATAAGGATAGCAAAGTTGGCGGAAAAGTATGGTATGCCCGTTATAACGCTAATAGATACACCGGGTGCCTATCCGGGTATAGGTGCGGAAGAAAGGGGGCAGTCTGAAGCCATAGCCCAAAGTCTCTACACCTTTGGCTACTTAAAAGTTCCAAGTATTGCAGTGATAATAGGAGAGGGGGGGTCTGGTGGTGCCCTCGCCCTCGGAGTTGCCAACAGAGTGCTTATGTTAGAAAACGCAATTTACTCCGTTATATCCCCCGAAGGCTGTGCGGCTATACTTTGGAAGGACCAGGGCAAGGTTAAAGAAGCCTCAAAAGCCCTTAAGCTCACAGCTCATGACCTTTTGAAGCTGGGGGTAGTAGACGTCATAGTGCCAGAGCCTCTTGGTTCAGCTCATTGGGACTACAAAAGGAGTGCAAGAATTTTAAAATACATGCTTAGAAGATGCTTAAAAGAACTTCTATACATGAGCCCCGGAGAGGTCATACAAGATAGAATAAGGAAATTTGAGAAGATGGGTGTCTTTGTGGAGCTATGAGCCTTCTATGTGTTCACTGTCACTTCCATCAGCCTCCGAGGGAGAACCCCTACTTAGGTCTTATCACCTTAGAGCCTTCCGCCCAACCTTTTGAAAACTGGAATGAGAGAATATTCAGAGAGTCCTATCTTCCCAACCTCTACGCCCATTATAGGAAAGGGGTGAAGATCCTAAAAGTCGTCAACAACTATGAACATGTGAGTTTTAACTTCACCTTTACTCTTATCTCCTGGCTTTTCAGAGAGAAATACTGGTTTATTGACAGACTTAAAGGAGCAGGTAAAAATGCCATTGCTACGAGCTTTAACCACACCATACTACCCCTTGACCCAGAGGAAGACAGAGAGGTGCAAATAGTCTGGGGTATAAGGGCTTTTGAGAAGGTTTTTGGAAGAAAGCCTTTGGGCTTTTGGCTTCCAGAGCTTGCGGTGGATAGAAAAACCCTATCCCTTTTGGTAAAGCATGGCATAAAATACGTTATACTTGCACCACATCAGGTCAAAACAAAGGGAAGCTACCTCAGACATAACCTTCCGGAAGGACATATAGACATCTTTGTCTATGATGGAGAGCTATCTCATGGTATAGCCTTTGGAGACCTCATAAATCATATGGATGAGGTTATAAGAATAGCGAGTGCAAGAAAAGGTCTTACCCTTATTGCAGTAGATGGCGAGACCTTTGGTCATCACAAAAAATTCGGTGAGATGGGACTTGCCTATCTTGTGGAGAATTATCCAAACATGAAGACCATTGAAGAAGTATATAAGACCATGCATCCAGAGGGTGAAACGGAGATATGGGAGTTTACTTCTTGGAGCTGTGCTCACGGTATAGAAAGGTGGAGGTCTGACTGCGGATGCACCACGGGAGGACTGCATGGCTGGCATCAAAAGTGGAGAGGACCTATGAGGGAAGCCCTTGAGATGGTGAGGTCAGAAGTAAGGGAAAGACTATTTAGAGTTTTGGAAAAGTATACAAAAGACCCACAGAGTGCCCTTTTTGACTTTGCGGATATACTGCTTGGAGGTTCAAAAGAGGAATATCTCCAGGACAAGGCAAAAAGATCTCTTAGCAAAGAGGAAAGAGTGGAGCTTTTTAAGCATCTATATGCTTACAAATACATAAGCTATGCCTTTTCTTCTGATGGTTGGTTCTTCGCTGATATCTCTGGTATAGAGGCGGTAAAAAACCTACTCTTTGCAAAGAAAGCCATAGACCTTATTGGCAATGGAGAGCTTGAAGAAAGATTTCTTCGTGTGCTTTCTGAAGCTCCCAGCAATCTACAATCCTATGGCAGCGGTCTTGGAGTATGGCACAGCCTTGTCTTGCCCCAGAAGGTCTCGGAAAGGCAGGTTATAACCTCAATAACAGCTCTTGAGCTGTCGGACGTGATCCCTCAGGAGGGAACTCTTGGCAATTTCTACTACAGGGTGGAAGGCTTTGAACCCTGGAAAGTCTATCTCAAAGACATGGAAACAGAGGAAGAGTTTGAAGATATGGAAGAATTGAAGGAGTTTAATACCAACAATGTCCCTCAACCTCTTCTCAGTTGGCTACTGGACAAATGGGCTCTTGCATACCTTGCGGAAGCTATGAATTTTACAGAAAGCTACGAACTTCTACTTGAGGACCTGCTTGTCCACGCACGGGGCAAATACTTTGAAGCAGGAAATCTAATAGAGAGCAATGTGGAAGCCTACCTCAGGCTAAAGCTTTATCTTCTTCTCAGAGAGCTTGCTCCAGTGAAAGAGATCAAAAGAGTGCTGGAAAAGGCGGACTACCTTAACCTTAACGTAAGGAATGTTTCTGTTAAGTTCTGGATGGAAAGATACATAAGCAAGAAGATACTAATGGGTATATCGGAAGAAGAGGCAAAGGAGATAGTGACATTTATCAAAGAATACAACACGGCGGTAGGAAGGTATGACCTTATGGTAAACCTGTGGGACCTTCAAAACTGGGCATGGGAAAACAGAGAAAAGCTAAGCCCTGAAACCCTCAGCCTCTTAGAGTTTGCGTAAAATACTACTATGCCATCAAAGGCACTCTTCACGGACCTCTATGAGCTTACCATGGCTCAGGCTTACCTTGAAGCCAATAAGGTAGGCAGGGCGGTCTTTAGCCTTTTTGTGAGAAAACTTCCAAAAAACAGAAACTTTCTTGTTTCCTGTGGGCTTGAACCTCTTATTGAAGCTCTTGGGGAGTTTAGGTTTGGTGATAAGGAGCTGAGGTATCTGAAGTCTCTGAATATGTTTAAGGACTGGTTTTTAGATTATCTGGAGCAATATCAGTTTAGGGGAAACCTCTACGCTATAAGGGAGGGCATGATAGTCTTTCAGAATGAACCACTTGTTCAGATAGAAGGCTCTTTACCAGAGGTGCAAATCCTTGAGACTCTTGTTATAAACATAGTGCATTACAATACGCTTATTGCCTCAAAATCCGCAAGGTGCTACTTGGTATCTAAGGATAGAGCTCTCGTGGACTTTGGCTTAAGGAGGGCACATGGGCTTGACGCAGGTCTCTATGGAGCAAGGGCTTGCTACATAACGGGCTTTGCTGGCACTTCAAACCTCTATGCGGGAAGGAAATACGGAATTCCAGTCTTTGGCACTATGGCACACTCCTTTGTTATGGTCTTTGAGGAGGAGGAAGAAGCCTTTAAGGCTTTTGCAAGGAGCTTCCCAGACAGGACCGTGTTTCTTATAGACACCTATGACACCTTTGAGGGAGCAAAAAAGGCTATAAAGTTGATGAAAGAGGGTATAAAAGTTGTGGGAGTAAGGATTGACAGTGGAGACTTGCTTGAGGAATGTGTGAAGGTCAAGGAGCTTTTCCAGAGGGAAGGCTTTGGGGATATAAAGATAGTGGTAAGTGGTGGGCTTGATGAAGAGGACATACACAAACTTGTATCAAATGGTGCACCTGTGGATATCTTTGGCGTTGGCACTAAGGTTTTGACCTCTGCGGACGCTCCCTATCTTGATATAGCCTACAAGCTGGTGGAATACGAGGGAAAGCCAAAGTTTAAGCTAAGCCCTGGGAAGCAAACCTTTCCCTACAAGAGACAAGTTATAAGGCATTACGAAGATGGTCTTATGTGCTACGATGAGGTAGTTCCCTACAGAGAGGGAGGGCTAGTGGAGGTCGTATACAAGGAGGGAAGTCTTATAAAACCCTTGCCCAGTCTAAAGGAGATAAGGGAAACCTTTTTAGATGAACTTTCCAGAATGCCTGCCTGGTTAAAGTCCTTAAACAAGGAAAAGGATTATAATGTTTTATTAAAGGAGGTTTGAGAATGAGTAGAAGACCAAACATAGAGGAGGCGCTTAAAAAAGTGTCTTCAAGATATGAGCTTGTGCACGCTGCAACAAAGAGAGTAAGCCAGCTACTGGAAAGGGGTGAAGACATCTTTGTAAGGGATAAGACAAGAGGTGAGCTTATAAAGAAGACTTTCCAGGCTATAGAAGACATAGCCCAGGGTAAGGTTCAGGTAGTAAGACTAAGGAGAAGCTCTGAAAATGATTAAGAGTTTGGAATTTCTTCACATTTTTTTTGCCATTGTATGGATAGGCGGAATGGTATACAGCCTGCTTTTTCTTAAACCATCCCTCAAGGAGCTTCCTAACGAGGATCAAAGACACAGGCTTCTTCGCTCGGTATTTTCAAAATTTTTCCCTGCGGTTTGGCTCTCTATACTTGTTTTGTTCATAACGGGCATGGGGCTATGGCATGGCTACAGGAGGGACTTCTCTGAAAATCCTCTCTTTCATACCAAGCTCTTCCTCTTTGCCCTCATGATCCTGGTGTTTACATACATCTACTTTTTCCTCTTTAGGAAGAACAAACTTTCACACATTCCCAACCTGATATTGGTGAACCTCCTCTTTGGGATATTCATATTGCTTATAATCACTTACATAAGCTAGTATGTTCCTACTACTGTTTTTAATTTTTCCTTTTCTTGTCTACGCACAGCTACCACCAGAGTATATACTTCTTATAAACTATATGGAGAAAAGGGATGCCTTGATTGGATACAGGATATTAAAAGATTATCCAGATGCGGTTTTTAAAGATGATTTAAGACTTTTTCTCGCACAGGATGAGTTAAAGGCAGGGAAAACTCAATCCGCCAGCAGGCTTTTGATGGATATAAACCCCAAAAACCTTAGAGAGGACTTAAGGGGAGAATATGTCAAGCTATGGAAAGACCTTGGCTTAGACCCAAAGGTGGGTTTTTTAAGGTCTCCTGTGCTATTTAGAGAATTTATACCTAAGATACAACTTAGTTCTGAGGAAGCTCTGTCCGCAGCGGAAGAACTTTTTAGAAGAAGGTATTACAGAGAAGTGGTTTCACTTCTTGAGGGCATGGACTTTCAAAGGGTCTGTTACATGCTTGGCATGTCCTTGAGGTCTCTTAGAGAAAACGAAAGTGCTTTTGAGGTATTTCAAAGATGCGAAGACGATAGGGCGAGGGTTGAACTGGCTATAATGCAATACGAAAGAGGGCAAAGGGCAGAGGTTGAGGTAACCCTTTCATCTATCAGAGACAGGAATCTTCTTTCGGATGCCCTTTTTAGGCTTGGAAGACTAAACCTACATAGGGGAAGTTTTCAGGAAGCAATAAACTACCTTGTCCGCATGGAGCCCTCGTACAGAAGAGATTTTAACCTTGGTTTATCCTACTACGCCATTGGAGATTATGCAAAAGCCCTTGAAAACTTTATAAACTCAACAAGGAACGCCCAGAGTAGGGATGAAGTATCCGCCGGCAATTTCTGGGCATATAAAAGTGCATTGCTCTTAGGGAGAGAAGACGCAGGAGAATACCTCATAAAGGCTTCCAACGGTGCCGGTTTTTATCATGCGGTTGCCAGCTCCCTGTTGGGTCTTCCAGTGGCAAGTAGGGCTATGAGGGTGGTTATGGAGGACGAAAGCTTTCCAAAAACCGCAAAGGTAATAAAAGCTATATGGGAAGCGGGTTTTCCTGAATATGCAAGGCTTGAGGCTCTTAAAAGGCTTAGGGATATAAGCTCTTCCGATATTATAGCCCTATCTCGTCTTGACCCTCACCTGGCGGTAAAACTTGCAGTTAGAAAATATGGCTACGGAAGTTTTGTATACAACGCGGTAGCCTTTCCCAAACCATATAGAGGCGTTGTGGGGAAAGCCTCTGAGAAATATTCCATAGATGTCGCTCTCATATATGCAGTAATGAGACAAGAAAGTCTCTTTGACCCCTATGCAGTGTCTGTAGCAAACGCCAGAGGGCTTATGCAACTTATAGACAGTACCGCACAGTATGTGGCAAGAAGAGAGGGAATAAAGATAAGAAACATCTATGACCCAGAGACCAACATTTTGCTCGGCACAGCCTATTTAAGATACCTGCTGGATAGGTGGAATGGTGACATAGTGAAAGCCATCGCCAGCTATAACGCCGGACCTGCAAGGGTAAGCGGTTGGGTCCAACACGAAGACCAATACCTTTTTATAGAAACCATACCTCTCAGAGAAACAAGAGACTACGTCAAGAGGGTGCTTTATAACTACTATGTATACTCAGAAATTTTAAAGTGATGCCACCGCTTTGTCTATCTTCTCAAGAGCCAAGTGTATGTCTTCCTCCGTGTGTGCAGTGCTAAGAAACCATGCCTCAAACTGAGCAGGTGGGATGAGAACGCCCTGCTTAAGCAAAGACCTAAAGAACCTACCAAACATTTCACGGTCTGACCTTTTTGCGGTTTCATAATCATAGACCTCTTCCTCTGTGAAAAAGACGGTAAACATAGAGGCTATCTGGTTTATCCTGTGGGGTATACCCTTTCTATGTAGTATTTCTGATATTCCAGAGGTAAGCATCTTTGTAAGACTTTCTAACTCTTTGTAGGGGTTTAGACTGAAAAGTTCTCTTAGGGTTGCAATACCTGCTACCATGGAAAGGGGGTTGCCAGAAAGGGTTCCTGCCTGGTATACTGGACCCTCTGGTGCTACCTTTTGCATTATCTCTTTTCTTCCACCATAAGCTCCGAGGGGCATACCACCACCTAATATCTTCCCCATACAGGTAATGTCTGGGTCTCTGCCAAAGAGCTCCTGTGCACCACCCTTTGAAAGCCTAAAATTGGTTATGACCTCATCGCATATGACTAAGGCACCGTATTCTCTTGTTATCTCTCTTATCCTTTCCAAAAAGCCCGGCTTTGGCAGAACCACTCCCATATTACCTGCTACAGGCTCTACAATAACACAGGCTATGTCCTCTCCATATTTTCTGAAGACCTCCTCAAGGGCTTGTGGGTCATTGTAAGGAATTACGAGGGTGAGGCTTGCTATCTCTTCTGGAACTCCTAGCGTCCCCGGTATACCAAGGGTGGCAATACCAGAGCCAGCACTCACCAAAAGGCTATCTCCATGTCCATGATAGCATCCATCAAATTTCACCACGTATTTTCTTCCTGTATATCCTCGTGCTAACCTTATGGCGGACATGGTAGCCTCTGTGCCAGAGGAAACAAACCTAACCATTTCCACCGAAGGCATTGCAGACACCACAAGCTCCGCAAGGGTTATCTCATGCTCGTTGGTTAGTCCATAAGAGAGACCTTTCTTAGCTTGCTCATACACTGCTTCCACCACTTTGGGATGGGAATGCCCAAGTATAAGAGGACCCCAAGACATGAGAAAGTCAATGTATTCTTTGCCCTCCACATCCCAAAGCCTTGAGCCTTGAGCCCTTGAGACTATTATAGGCTCTCCACCTACAGCCTTAAAAGCCCTAACTGGAGAGCTAACACCCCCTGGCATAAGTGCCTTTGCCTTTTCAAAGAGCTCAATGTTCCTCATTTAGACCCTCCACATCTTCTGGGTAGGAATAAACCTCAAAGCCATACTCCTTTGCAAGGTTCATCGCCTTTGAGTCCACCATAGGGGATATAATCAAGACCCTATCTACCTCTTTGCCTTCTCTCTTTTTGTAAAACTCCACTTTTCTTTTCAAAACAAACACATCAGGCTTACTAATTGAAGACTTTATCTCCGCAATAAAGGTTTTACCATCCCTTATTATCAGGTCAAGCTCCACTTGGTCTGGTCTTCCAAAGACTTCTCCCTCTTGGTCGTAAGCTAAATACCTTTCCACCTTCACAGGAAAGTCTTTGCGACTAGTCTCTGAAAATATTGACATTTATACCTAATAATGGTAATTTGTTTCTTGAATTGTTTCACACACAAACTCACAAACAAAAGCTAAAATATCCCTATGTATAGAGCTATTGAAGTCTCTTGCCCTATGACTAACAAAAAAGCCAGTGTTGTCTCTGAAGTCCTAAAGCTATACAGAAAAACCGCTGAAATAATAGCAAAGTTCCAGT
>JAXSOX010000058.1:0-10393 GCA_037926525.1 Aquificaceae bacterium
GGTCAGACCTTGCCATATCTTCTATCTCCTCCAAGAGGTTTTCCCAGTCCACAAGGTCATAGAGTTTTTCCTTCAAAAGCTCAAGGTTTATCTCCGCCCAGAGTGGAAAGTCCTTGTGATAGAGTTCTTTAAGCTCTTCTTTGCTTATAGTCCTCATAACTTTATCTCCTTCCTTAGGTCTCTTGTCATGGCTTCTTCGTAGGTGTAAGGACACTCTTCTGGAAGGTGGAATTCCTCTGGGTTGTAGTTATTGTCTCTTAGCCATATCTCTAACTCCGCAACTGCATCAATCCATGCACTTTCAATTTCCTGTGGAAGTTTATGCCTTAGGCTTGGGTATTTTTTGAAAAGTGCCTTTAACCTACTTCTGGCATTTTCTATACTCCTTATCCACCCATGCCCTGCACCTTCTCCCCCAGCCAAGTTTCTAAAGTTATCCCACTTATAAAGATGCTCCAAGATAACCGCCAAGTGGCTTATGCCAGAGTCCAAGTGCCTTCTTCCCATATCCCATATCTCCTCTAAGAGGTTTTCCCAGTCCACAAGCTCGTAAGCCTTCTCCTTCAAAAGCTCGTAGTTTATCTCCACCCAGAGTGGAAAGTCTTTGTAGTATAGCTCTCTTAGCTCTTCCTTGCTTATAGTCTTCATGATTTTAAATATAGGCTTTTGCTTTATAGTTTTTATTATGAAAACCGTAGATGTTAGCACAAAGCCTGAGACCCTTAGGAGTGCCAGTGCCTACGGCAGGATAAGACTAAAAAAGGATACGGTGCAGGCAATAAGAGAGGGTAGAGTGCCAAAGGGAGATGTGCTTTCCGCCTGCAGGCTTGCAGGCATTATGGCTTCAAAGAAAACTCCAGAGCTTTTGCCCTTTTGCCATCCTGTAAGCTTGGAGCATGTGGAAATAAAGGCACAGCTTGGAGAGGACTATTTAGAGGTTTTTTCCTACGTTAAAGGCATAAACAAAACAGGCTACGAGATGGAAGCCTTAACAGCGGTAAGCGTAGCCCTACTTACCGTTTACGATATGTGTAAGGGTATGGACGATAGCATGCTTATAGAGGAGATAAGGCTTTTGGAAAAGACTGGTGGAAAGTCCCAGTGGTCAAAGACCTTAGAGGGAATAAGGGTAAAGGTTCTCTCTGAGTGTGGTTTGAAAGAGTTTATAGAGGGTAAACTTCTCAGTCTTGGTGCTGAGCTCAGTGAGGAAGGGTATGAGCTTCTCGTTTCCACTCAAAGCCTGTCCTTTTCTGAGGTGTGGCAGGTCTCCTCTGTGATAAACCAAAAGCTCTTTAGCCTTTTTCCAGAGGCTCTAAAAAGAGGTGTAAGGGTGGGTCTTTGTGATGGTAAACTTTGCATAGAGCTTGAGGAAGACAAAGCTATTATCTCCGCCTTCTTTGAAAGTTTTGGAGGACTTATAGGAAATTGGTTAAGGGATGGAAAGGCTGTATAACTGGCTTTTGCTAAAGGCTATAAAGGGTCTTGGTGAGGTTTCTATAAAAAGGCTTTGGCTAAGGTTTGGAAAGGCAGAGAGCATCCTCTCTGGAAGCTACGAAGATATAAAAGAGCTTTTAGGCGAGGAGAAAACAAGGGCTTTTTTCAAAAAAGAGCTTTCCTTTGACCCAGAGGAGGTCATAAGGCTGGTAGAAAGGGAAAAGATTCAGTGGCTGACCCTTGAAGACCAAGAATACCCAGCACTTCTAAAAGAAATAGATGACCCGCCACCTGTGCTTTTCCTTACAGGAGCTTTGAAAAACACATCCCTTATTGCAATAGTTGGCACAAGAAAGCCAGACACACAAAGCCTCTGGTTTATCAGTAAGTTAGTAAGAGAGTTGGTGCAAAGAGGATATGGAGTGTGCTCTGGCGGTGCCATAGGATGCGACTATCATAGCCACAAAGAGTGCCTACAGGCAGGTGGCTTTAGTGTTTGCTTTCTTGGTATGGGTATTTTGAATATTCCTCATTATCTCCAAAAGCTAAGAGGAGAAAACATGGTCTTTGTGTCTGAGTTTTTACCCGATGCACCCCCAGAGGAGTTTACCTTCCCCAGAAGAAACAGGCTAATAAGTGCTATATCCAAGGCGGTGGTAGTGGCAGAAGCAGGACAAAAGAGCGGAGCACTCATAACTGCGGACTATGCGGTAAAACAGAAAAAGCCCCTTTGGGTATACATAGGAAACTCCGCAAGCCAAAGGTGGCTCGGATGTGTAAACCTCGTAAACAGTGGAAAAGCCAAGATAATACACAGCCCCCTTGACCTCTTTGAAAGCATACCCAACGCAAACGTCCAGAAAGACCCTCTCCTTGACCTTCTGTCCACTCCGAAGACCTTTGATGAGCTACTTTTGCTTACAGGACTTGGATATTCTGAGCTAAGTGTAAAACTCTCAAACCTTGAAGTGCAGGGAAAGGTTGCTCGGCAAGGAAACTTTTATATGGCTTTGTAATTGTGGAGACGAGGGGAGTTGAACCCCCGACCTCCTGCTTGCGATGCAGGCGCTCTCCCACTGAGCTACGTCCCCGTAGATTTAAAATTATAACACCTCCAAACGCATAGGTCTTATGGACCTTAGGAACTTCAAAACCGAAGCAAAGTTTTTAGTGTCTACTTTTACAAGCAACTCCTTTAGGTCTCCCACCCTTCTTTTGCTTACCTCCACAGGAAGCCCGCTAAGGTCTGGCTCTTTTCTTACCTCAAGTCTTATGAGCCTCGTGTAGGGTGGTAGGTTTTCTTCTTTTCTCCTTTCAAGCTCCTCTTTGCAAAAGCCCTCCCAGTCCTTTGTTTTCAAAAACTCCAAAAGAGGGTTATGCTCTAAAACTGTTTGAACTATTAGCCTTTTTTTGCTTATGCTCAAAGCCTTCCACATATAGGAGAAATACTCCTCCGCAGAGTCATACCACGGGACAGAGAGAATATTGTCCGCATGTAGCACAAGCACGTTATCGTAGGTCCTACCGAGCTCTGGCTTTGTTTGAAAGGTTATGTTTTCCCTTAGTCCTATAAGTTTTTCCACCTCTTCCACCGCCTTGTCTATGCCAAAGCCGAGTTCTTGAAGTTCTCTTCCACACTCAGGACAGCTTGCCAATCCCTTGTATCCACAGGAAGTGCAAAAGACGGTGCTTTTGTCCTTACTAAGGGTTAAAAAGCTACCACACCTTGGACACTCCACTATATAGCCACAAGCCTTGCAGTAGGCATAGGCATAACCTACCTTGTTTACAAGGATAAGGTTCTCCTCCTTTGCGTTTTCCTTTAGGAGTTTTAGTGTGGTATCTGTAAGAACTTCCTCTGGCTTTCTCTTTATTACCACCACCTCCGCAGAGGGTATAAACACCTCACGTTGCCAGCCCTCTCTAAGGCACAAGCTAAGGGGTGGCAGTGGACTTGCCACACAAAAGTTAGCACCATAATAGCGAGAAAGCTCAAAGAGAAAATGCCTTAGGTCCGTCCCGTCTTGAAGCCTTGAGGCTCTATCTCCAAGAATAACCACAAGCCTTAGGTCTTTTATAGGAGATAGCAAGGCTATCCTGCTTCCCAGCACCACAAGACCCTTTTCCTCATAAACCCTAAACCAGTTTTTCACAAAGTCCTTTTCCCTCTGAAAGGAGCTAAGAAGCACAAGCCTATCGCCAAAAACAGCATACATCTCCTCGTAAAGGTTTCTGAGTAGCTCACTTTGGTCGCAAAAGACAAAGATAGATTCCCCTCTATCTATGTAAGCGGTAAACTCCTCAAAGAGCCTCTCTTTTATCTCCTGCCAGCTACCCATCAAAACACTTTTACTTCCAAGAGGTCTAAACAAGGGCTTTTTTTCCTGTCTTAGCTTAGCAAAATTTGGGTTTGTGTAGGGTATGACCTCTTCTGCCTCTGAAATTATACCCTTCTTTAAAAGAGCCTTTATCTGTGCGGAACTAAAGCCTTGCTCTTTTAGCTCCTCTAAGCTCGCATATCGTTTCTCAAGCAAAAAGTAAACAAGTTTAGAGACTTCCTCTTTATTTTTTAACCTTTTGAGCCTTTGCAGAGCCTCCTCCAAAGGGACACATAGCCTATAGAACTTCTCCACAAGCTTTGGACTTTTCCATTCTCTCTTTTTTGTGAGAAACCCAAGCTCCAAAAGATACTTTACTGGCTCGTTTCCAAAACGCTTTTTTAAGTTCTCCTCCCTTACCTTACCTCTTGCTTTTACCCAGCTTAGTATTTCAAGGCTTTTTTTATCCAGAAAGGTTATTGGTTTTTCAGAAAGGCTTATATACTCTTCCAACCTCCAATCAAAGACGGAGGGTAAGAGCTTATACAAAAGATACCAAGGTATAAGACCGTAATAGTTTGCGGTATCAATAAGAGCCCTTATGTGCTTTTCTGTTGTAAAGGGTCTTGTGTCTGGAAACTCAAGACTTGCCTCCTGTCCTTCGTTGGCAAGACCTACCACTACTGCAGTCTTTCCCGAGAATAAGACCCTGTAGCCTACGGGACTGCCCTCATAAGGGAAGTGAGCTTTTACCTTGATGGTTCTTCCACCGGGTAGAGCCAGCTTTAGGTTCATTCACCGTAATACTCCGCCTTTGAAGTGGCGGTTTCCCAAAGGACAACTTTTACCACCTTCACATCTCCTAAAAGACCAACCTCAGAGAGCTTTTTCACCAAAAAGTCATAGAAAAACTTAGCCAGAGCTTCTGCGGTAGGACAAAAGTCCACAGGGAATATCTTTAGAGCTCCGTATTTCTCTGCGACAGCCTTGAGCTCCTCATACATAGGGTCATTAATGTCTATTATGAAGCTGTGGTCCATAGTGTCTATAAGGTCCTTTAGGGCATTCTTTAGATGATAAAAGTCCATAACCATATCCTGCTCTGAAAGTGTGTCAGAACCCAAGACCACCTCAAGCACATAGCTGTGCCCGTGGAGGTTTACACATTTGTTTACTGGGACTTCTTTGCCTACAGTAAAGTCCGCACCCCTTCCACAGGTTAGGTTTTGCTTCCAAACCCTATGTCCTGCCTCAAACCTGAAGGTTTTTGAAATCTGCCACCTCATCACCAAACCACCACCCTTTCACATTTTACTATAAGCTCCGCTATCTCCTCGTAGCTTTTAGTGAGGTTTTCGGGTATTTTTATACCCCTCGCCTGTGCATCTTCTCTGCAGGCATACCATCCCTTTTTTGTGGGAAACCTCAGAACACCGTCTTGAATTAACACCACTATATCTCCCTCTTCCACAAGGTCAGAGCTAAAGTCTCCCAGCTTTCTCACAAGCCAAAGGGTCTTTACCATATCATAACCGCCTCCGAGCTTGCTATAATGCTTCTTATGTCTTCTATGCTTTTGACCTCAACTTCACAAAGAAGGTCTTCTGGCTTTAGACCCCTTTCTTCAAGGGATGTGTCCTCCACATAAACCTTTACCTTAACATAAGCCATATTCTCTATAAGCCGGTCAAAGCCTTGAATACCTAAGTCTTCTGGATGCCATCTACTAAGGGCATACACACCGTCCTTGATAAGTATAAGGCTTACTTCACAGCTTATTCCAAGAGCCATAGCTACCCTTAGAGCTTCATGGCACTTCCACGAAAAGGGGTCTCCCTTTATCACAAAAGCGACTTTCATTTTAGTTAAAGTTTAACACCTTATCGTATTCTCCTATAAGCCTTGAGAGGTTGTAGGTGGAACTGCTCTCAAAAAAGTCAAGAGGCTTTTCTATACCCCGTTGGTGGGCGGAGTGGGCACAGTATAGAAGCCTAACTCCCATTTCCTTTAGCTCCCTTGTTTCTGGTCTTATGGTGTAGTAGGCACCGTTTCCTGAGAAAAATATGGTGACTTCTCCCTTTTTTGTGAGTTCCCTTGTGAGGTTTACTATGGTGTTGTAGTCCTTAGCAAAGGGATTGCTGGTTACTATGATAAGAAACTTCATCTTACCTTTCTTATTAGTATCTCCCAGGTATTTTCTGAAATCTGATTAACACCAAGCACTTCCTGACCCTCTTCTCTCATGCTTTTTGGAACGCTCTCTGCAGAAGGCTTATAGTCCACTATGACCCTTAGCACTTGACCCACTTCCATCTGCTCCAGAGCCAGCTTGCTCTTTACAAAGGTAAAAGGACAGACATCACCTCTTATGTCCAGCTCCCTGTCGTATTTAATAGCTTTTGTCTCCATGGAGTTTTTTATTATAAGACCCTTGAGCTATTTTGCAAGCACCCTTTCCACCTCAGCAAGGGAAGTTATACCCTTTCTTACCTTTAGTATGCCGGCTTCGTATAGGGTTCTCATACCCTTTTTTCTGGCAAGGTCTCTTATGTCTTCTGCGGTGGCACCCTTTACGATGAGCTTTCTGAGTTCTTCGTCCACTTCCAGTATCTCATGCACTGCGGTTCTGCCCTTATAACCAGAGCCATTGCAATGTTCACAACCCTTAGGGTTAGCCTTATAGATAACTATGTCCTCATCAGGTGATTTTAGGACACCGAGCCTGTAGAGTGCTTCTCTGGGTGTATCGTCTGGCATCTTACACTTAGGACAGAGCTTTCTCACAAGCCTTTGGGCTACGATGAGTATTACGGAAGAACCCACCAAGAAAGGCTCTATACCCATATCCACAAGCCTTGTTATGGAAGAGGGAGCGTCGTTGGTGTGCAAAGTGGAAAAGACCAAGTGTCCTGTTAGCGCTGCCTTTATGCCTATCTCCGCAGTTTCTGTATCTCTTATCTCACCTATAAGTATAATGTCTGGGTCTTGTCTTAGAAAGGCTCTCAAGACACTTGCGAAGGTAAGTCCTATTCTCTCGTTAACTTGCACCTGATTTAGTCCCGGAATAGCTACCTCAACTGGGTCTTCTGCGGTCATTATGTTCACGTCAGGTGTATTGCGTTCCATTAGGGCTGCGTATAGGGTAGTGGTCTTACCAGAGCCTGTGGGTCCTGTAACCAGTATCATACCCCAAGGTTGCCATATGGCTCTTCTAAACTTCTCAAGGTCATCGGGTTCAAAGCCAAGGTCATCAAGCCTCACATTCAAATACTTCTCCGTTTCCTGTATTCTCATAACCACCTTTTCTCCATAAACGGTTGGGACGGTAGAGACCCTAAGGTCTATTTTCCTGCCCTTATACCTCGTTCTTATCCTCCCATCCTGGGGTTTTCTTTTCTCTGATATGTCAAGGTTTGATATTATCTTGAACCTTGCAACCAGTGCATCCCTTATCCCTAAGGGTAATTCATGATAAACCTTTAGGATACCATCAACCCTGTATCTTACTACTACCTTTTTTTCTTGAGGCTCTATGTGAATATCTGAAGCTCCAAGGTCTACCGCTTCCACTATTAAGAAGTTTGCCAGTTTAACAGCGGCACCCTCACCCGCCTCCGTTGCTAATACTTCAGAAGAAAGCTCTGTTGCCTCTGCTTCTATCTCTACATCTTCGCTTACATCAAAGCCTTCTATAATCTTGTCTACTGTGGGATAAAGCTTGTTAAGGATGTCTTCTATGGACTTTTTAGTGGCAACATAAGGCACAATGGTGTTTATTTTTGTCTTGAACCTTAGCTCGTTTATGGCACTTTGATTAAAGGGGTTTATTGTCAAAATATAGAGTTTTCCATCTTCATACTTAATAGGTGCTATGGTGTGTTTTCTTAATGTATCCTCTGGTAGTTTTTCCTTTATATCTTCAGGAAGTTTTATGTCCTCAATTCCACCTTTCCATAACCTTTGAGGCATGTATTTCTGATATAAATCCATAAGGCGGATATCATCTATATAACCGAGCCTTAGAAGTGTGCTTATTATATCTTCGTCCCTTTCCTTTTTAGCCTGTGCTTCCAGTGCCTTGTCTCTGCTTATGTATCCCAACCTCACAAGGAGTTCAAGGAGTTTTGCCTCATCCATAACTCTCCTCCTCCGATGGGAAAAGTCCAGCCTCTACTTCACTTTTAAACCTTTTCAAAGCATTCCTAAAAAGCTCTGCGCCTTCAAGATATCTTTTTACAAACCTCGGCTTTATATCCTCCACAAGACCCACAAGGTCATGAAACACCAAGACCTGACCATCGCAGTAAGGTCCTGCACCTATGCCTATGGTTATGGCTCTTGACCCTTCTGTAAGCTCTTTTGTAAGCCCCTTAGGTATACTCTCAAGCACCACCATAAAAGCTCCAGCTTCTTCCAACGCCTTAAAGTCTTTTTTGATACGCTCTGCCTCTTCTTCCGCTCTTCCCACCACCCTATATCCACCCAGTGCATGCACGCTTTGAGGTGTAAAACCAATGTGTCCTACCACTGGTATACCGATGTTTACAAGCCTGTATACTAACTCCGCCACCTCTTCACCTCCCTCTATCTTTACTGCGTTTGCCCCCGTTTCTTTTATAACCCTTCCACAGTTCCTTATGGCTTCCTCAAGGCTTACCTGATAGCTCATAAAAGGCATATCCACGATAACAAAGGTGTTTTTTGCACCCCTTCTGACCGCCTTTGTGTGGTATATCATCTCTTCAAGACTGACAGGCAAGGTAGTATCCTGCCCCTGAAAGACCATTCCAAGAGAGTCTCCCACGAGTATACAGTCTATACCCACCTGCTCACAGAGTTTTGCGGAGATATAGTCATAGGTAGATACCATAACTATTTTCTTGCCTTCTCGCTTTTTCTTAAAAAGGCTTCTTACCGTTATACCATCCATTCTTAGCCTTCTTTCTTCTGCGTGGAGGCTTCTTCCACCTCCTTAAGAAGCTCAAGGAGTTTCTTAATGGTTTCCCTAACACCGTTCATGTCTGACAACTCTCTCATCTCTTTTACCAGTTTGAGTAGGTTTTCAAGGAGCTCTTCCTTGTATGGACCTTCACCGACCCTTATTTGGTATGCGGAAGCGGTGATAGGGTGAATTATGCTGTTAACTATCCTTCTGGCAGTTAGCTTGTCCTGAGCCTGAGCAAGCTCTTCCAATTCCCCTTGAAACCTTCTAAGCAAGTTTATACCTATTTCAAACTCCTTGGTCATTTAGCTCCTCCAGTGGTGATTGTTAAAAAATTTTAACATCTTTTCATGTAGTCCAAAAGTATGCTTCTGTGGTCAAAGACCAAAAGTTCAAGTGGCAGGTCTTCAAGTTTGTAAACCCTTACCCTTTTTGCGTCATCTCCAGCCTTTGGTTCACCCTCCGCATCGCACACAAAAACCACAGAAACCACATGAAACCTTGGGTCCCTCTTTGGGTCAGAATAGACTCCAAAAAGCCTGTTTATCCTTGCATCAAGACCCGTTTCTTCCTTTATTTCTCTCAATACTGCGGATTCTACAGTTTCTCCCACCTCCACAAAGCCTCCGGGCAGAGCCAAACCCTCTGGAGCATATAGCCTTTCTATAAGCACTAAACCTTTAAATCTTTCACCTTCCCAAAGCCTTAGTATACCATCCACCGCAAGGTAGGGAGTTTTTGGTTCTTTCATAAGAAGTATTATAGATGACTTTTGTCATCTTGACTTTTGAGAGGAGGGTCTATAAAATTGATATCAGATTTCAATATAGGAGGTGTGCTATGCGGTTGTTGGTTCTTGGAGGACACGACAGGATGAGGGCAAGGGTTAAAGAGCTCTCCAAGAGGTATGGAATAAACATCAAGTTTATAAACCAAGAAACACAGCAGAACATTGACAGTGCATTGGCATGGGCGGACTGGGTGATAGTCTTTACCAGTCTTGTAGGACACAACATGGTTAGACTTGCCAAAGACTACGCCAAGGGTAGGTGTATCTTTTGCCACTCTCATGGTGTGTGTAGTCTGGAGAGGGAGATAAAGAGGCTGGTAAAAGGAAACTACACATGAGAAAAATCATATTGACAACGGATTTCAATTTATTTATACTTTCTTGCTACAAAATCTCAATTTTAGTGTAAGGAGGTTTGGCATGAAGAAGGTGCTTTTAGCCACCGCACTCTTTTCCACTGCAGTTTTTGCCCAAACGCCAGAGGACAGAATTCGTCAGCTTGAGGAGCAGATAAGGATGCTCCAGCAGGAGGTTCAAAGGCTAAAAGAGGAGCAAAAGAAGGCAGAAGAAACAAGGAAGGAAACAGAAGCTCTCAAGGAAGAGATAAGACAGCTCAGGCTTGATATTGCCATGCCACAACTTGAGATTAAGTCCTATTCTGGACTTGGTCCTGCAGCCTCAAAGGTGCACTTTAACCCAAGGGGTGTATCCATAGGTGGTTATGGTGAGCTCGTATTTAGACGCAACGATGTGGATGCAAGAGGTGGTGCAAAAAATATAGCCAATATGCAAAGGCTAATCATATACCTTGGCTACGCCTTTGATGAAAAGCTAAAGTTTAACTCAGAACTTGAGTTAGAGCATGCTTCCACCTCTGGAGAACATGGAACAGGTGGAGGATACTTCAAG
>JAXSOX010000059.1:0-10255 GCA_037926525.1 Aquificaceae bacterium
CTTTGGAAGATATCTTACCTGCAGGTGCAAGAAGTTCTTCAAGGTAAGGCTTTGGGTCTGGAAACTCAAAACCAAGAGCCTCAAGCTCCTCCATGAGCGTTTTTATAAGGGTCTGAGGCTTTTTATCTTTGGCTTTCCTTAGTATCCTTATGGCAAGCTCATCAAGGGTCAAAAGGTGAGAAAATATGAGACTATGCTCAAACTTTCCTAACATTACTATGTCTTTTATCCCCTTTTTCTCAAGAGTTTTGAGTAGCCTTTCTATCCTGCCTAAGGGAAAGTATTCGTCCGCTTGCAGGTCCGTTATACCCTTAACCCCCGCCACAAAGACCTCAACACCCTTTTCCCTTGCACTTTTTAGAAAAACTCTTGGCAGTTCTCCAGAGCCAGCTATCAGACACAGCCTCATAGAGAATGCTTGCCTATGAGCTTTAAAAACTCCTCCCTTGTCCTTATATCGCTAAGGAATAAGCCTCTAAGAGCAGACGTAACGGTAAGATGCCCCGGAGACATAACCCCTCTCATGGACATGCAAAGATGCTCCATTTCAAGCACCACCGCCACACCCTTTGGCTTTAGCTGTTCCACAAGGAAGTCCGCTATCTGGTTTGTAAGCCTTTCCTGCACCTGAGGTCTTAGGGCAAAGGCACGCACGCTTCTGACCAACTTGGAAAGACCGCATACTATTCCATCTGGTATATAGGCTATGTGGGCTTTTCCAAAAAAGGGCAATAGGTGGTGTTCACAAAAGGAATATATGGTTATATCCTTGACCAGCACCATCTCATTGTAAGAGCCAAACTCCTCAAAGAGTTTGAAATTAAACTCCCTTTGCCTTTCAAACTCTTCCCACATACGGGCAACCCTGTCTGGAGTTTCCCTTAGACCTTCCCTGTCTGGGTCTTCTCCTATACCCTCAAGGAAGAGCCTTATAGCCTGCTTAATTTTTTCCTTGTCTATAGCCATAGGCATTAATTATATGTGTTTTGAGAAAAGGCATTCAATGATTTTTTACAGGGCAGGGCAGTAATCTACGGTCTACCCCACCCGCGGAAAAGGATAAGGTTTTTATCTTAGAACCTTATTCCCACATTAACCCCCACCATCTTCCTCTTGCTATCAGGTTGGTAGATGTCAAGAGCAATTCCGTTTAACTTGTCCTCTACCGTCACAGTGTCAGATTTTTTCAGATGCATGTAGTCATAGAAAACCTCTGCAAAAAACCACTTATATCCAGCCTTTGCCCCAATTCTATAGGCATTACCCCTCTTTGGCTTTAAGGTTGCACCATTCCCTATATCTACCCATTCCCTTATAAAGAAGTTATAGTGGTATTGCCCGTAGAGAGTTATATCCACCCCTTTGTATTTCAGCCTTGTTTGCAGACCGATGGGGGAATATATTACTCTGTAAACCTCCAAATATCCAGAGACCACTTGTGGATTTCCATTCTCGTCTATATACTCCGCATCGTCAAGGTCTCTAAGCCAAAAGTGCACTCCCAAACCTACATAGGGAAATACGGAAATATCCGCATTGCCTTGCTTGAACATAAACTTTCTTCCAAGGCTATTTTCAGTATCAAACACTAAGTATGTGGTTTTAGTAGTTATAGGATACACATCTCCCGTATCAGGCTCTACCGCATGTCCCTTATAGTCAACCCTACCGCCATATATCTCTACTCTGAGTCTGTAGTCTACAGTGCCAAAAAGCCTTCGCTCTTCCTCCCCCGCTATGCCATAGAGTTTACCCTTCTCATGAACCATCTTTTTGCCACCAATCGTTTCCTTCCAGCTAAAGTCCCTAACCGAAAGGCTAAAACTGGTCTCACGCAGTTTAAAACCTGTTTCCGCAAAAGCGGATGACACTCCAAGCCCGCAGGCAAGGAAAGTAAGTGCAAGTTTTCTCATTGCATTCCCTCCTTAGAGTTTTTCTTCATGATTAATAACAAAACAGAAGATTTTGATAAAACCTGACAGCCGAGGTAATTTAGCGTAAAGTTATAGTTTTGGGATAACTACCTTTTGAAAGAGGGCTCTTGACAAAAGGTAAATTGCGAATTATTATCATTTACAAGGAGGTAAAGGATGGACAGAGTATATATCTTTGACACAACGCTGAGAGATGGAGAACAGGCACCGGGCTTTTCAATGACCACAGAGGAAAAACTCCAGATGGCACAACAGCTTGCAAAACTTGGCGTAGACGTAATAGAAGCAGGCTTTTCTGCAGCATCAAAGGGGGATTTTGAAGCGGTTCAAACCATAGCAAGAGAAGTAAAAGGACCCATAATATGCTCCCTTGCAAGGGCTTTAGAAAGGGACATAGAGCTGGCAGGTCAAGCTCTTGCACCAGCAGAGAGAAAGAGGATTCACACCTTTATAGCCACCTCTGAAATACACATGAAGTATAAGTTGAGGATGTCTCCAGAAGAAGTCTTAGAAAGGGCAAAAAGAGCGGTAGAATACGCAAGGAAGTTTACCGACGATGTGGAGTTCTCTTGCGAAGATGCAACCAGAAGTCAGAGGGATTTTCTGTATAAGGTAATAGAGACCGCCATAAAGGCTGGTGCTACCGTTATAAACATACCAGACACCGTTGGCTATACAGTTCCAGAGGAGTTTGCGGACCTTATAGAGAGTATAAGAAACAATGTTCCAAATATTGACAAGGCAATAATAAGCGTTCACTGTCATGACGACCTTGGGATGGCGGTTGCCAATTCTCTTATGGCGGTAAAGCACGGAGCAAGACAGGTGGAGTGCACCATAAACGGTATAGGAGAAAGGGCGGGAAACGCAGCCTTGGAAGAGATAGTTATGGCTTTGAAGGTTCGCAAGGACTTCTTCGGAGGTCTATACACCAACATAAATACCAAAGAGCTATATAGGACAAGCAGGCTCTTGTGTAGGATTACAGGCAGTTTTGTCCAACCCAATAAGGCGGTAGTAGGTGATAACGCCTTTGCTCACGAGTCTGGCATTCACCAGCATGGTGTGCTTTCAAACCCCCTCACCTACGAGATTATGTCCCCAGAAGACGTAGGCTTTCCCTCAACTCGCATAATCCTCGGAAAGCATTCCGGCAGGCACGCCCTAAGGAGCAAGTTAAAGGAGATGGGTTTTGAGTTTTCAGAGGAAGACTTAGACAGGATTTTTGAGAAATTCAAAGCCCTTGCGGACAAGAAGAAGGAGGTATACGAAGAGGACATAGAGGCACTGGTTTATGAGGAGTTTGTAAAGCATGAAGAGGAAGAGCCCATAAGGGTTATCCACTATCAAGTTCAGACAGGAGACAAGCTCTTGCCTACCGCTACCGTGGTGCTCACCTATAAGGGAGAGGAAAGGACCGCCACCTCTACTGGTAATGGACCCGTAGATGCCATAATAAGAGCAATACAGAAAGCCCTTGGAGTAGAACCTAAGCTCTTGGACTTTTCTATTAAAGCACTAACTCCTAACACGGACGCTCAGGCGGAATCAAGGCTTGTGATAGAGCTGGATGGAGTTAAGGCAAGCGGAAGAGGAGTTGATGTGGATATAATAAAAGCAAGCGTAAGCGGTTTTGTGGACGCGCTCAACAGGGCTATTATGAGGAAAAGCTACATAGTTTCAAGGGAAAGCCTAAGGAGAGAAGGCACAGTATAATTTCTAACTATGAAGGAAATACTAAGAAAGCTCTCTGAGTTTCAAAACCTTACAAAGGAAGAAGTCAGACAAGCCCTTGAGGACATAGTGGAAGGTAGAGCCACCGACGCCCAGATAGGTGCCTTTATTATTGGCACAAAGATGAAAGGAGAAACGCCAGAGGAGATAGAGGGTGCTGCGAGCTTTTTCAGAGAAAAAGCAACAAGGGTTGAAATAACAGACAAGGAAAACTTGGTGGATACCTGCGGAACGGGTGGCGATATGACGGAGACCTTCAATGTCTCTACTGCGGTTGCTTTTGTTTTAGCGGGTGCTGGCATAAGGGTTGCCAAGCATGGTAATAGGTCTGTATCTTCAAAGAGTGGTAGTGCGGACCTGTTAGAGTATCTTGGAGCAAAAATAGACCTCAATGCGGAACAAGTAAAGAAACTCATAGAAGAGATAGGAATAGGCTTTATGTTTGCTCCTATGTTTCACCCTGCCATGAAAAGGGTCATAGGTCCAAGAAGGGAAGTAGGCTTAAGGTCCATATTTAACTTGGTGGGACCCCTTTCAAATCCAGCGGATGCAAGAAGACAGCTCTTGGGAGTTTTCTCCGACCATCTTGTGGATAAGGTAGCCTTTGCCCTAAAAGGTATGGGAATAAAAAGAGCCTTTGTAGTGCATGGAAAGGATGGCATGGATGAGGTATCCATAAGTGCACCTACGCGTATTGCGGAATTAAAGGATGGTGAGGTCTTTTTGTATGACTTTCATCCAGAAGAGGTGGGCTTTAAGACTTATCCCATTGAATACATACGGGTATCTTCTGTGGATGAAAGCTCAAAAATGGTGCTCTCTGTGTTAAAGGGTGAGGTTTCACCTGCATACTACATGGTTTTATTAAATTCCATGTTTGGAATACTTGTTTCTGGAGCTACAGAGGACAGAAATACTGCCCTTGATATGGCAAAGGAATCCATCCATTCTGGAAAAGCCTACAAAAAACTGCAAGAGTTTATAGAGCTTTCAAGAAAGGTTTAATGATAAGTGTAGGTAAAGTAAGCTACTTAAACACTTTACCTCTTTTCTACCGATGGGACAATTCCAAAGTGAGCTTGGTAGAAGGTCATCCCTCAGAGCTTGTAAAAAAACTTAGAGAAGGTCTTATACAAGCTGGTATAGTCTCCTCTGTGGAGTTTTTGCTCTATCCAGAAAACTACAGGGTTGTCCCTGATGTATCCATATCCTCAAAAGAAAAGGCTTGCTCTGTCCTTATATTTTCCAAAAAGCCTCTTGAGTTTATAGAAAGTTTATACCTAACTCCTGCCTCTATGACATCCAAACTGCTTGCCCTATATATAGTGAAGGAAGTATACAAAAACAATCCAAACATAGTTCAAGCCAAAGATGATGCGGATGCTCTTATGTTAATAGGTGATGAAGCTATAAGGGAAAAAGCTTCCAACAGGTGGCAGTATGTATATGACCTTGGCGAAGAGTGGTTTCGCCTCTACGGACTTCCCTTTGTCTTTGCCCTTTTTTTAGTAAGAAGAGATGCTCCAGAGTGGTTAGAAGGCTTTATATGGGAACAGTGTAAAAGGTCAAAGGAGGAGTTTTTCAAAGACCTAAAAGAAGGAAACCTTCAAGTTCACAGTTATGGACAAGAATACATCAAGGACTACTTTACCCTTTGCCTTGACTATGGACTTAACCAAGGAGCTTGGAGGTCTTTGGAAATTTTTAATGAAATTTTAAGGAAAAACGTCTTATAATTATAAGCAAGGAGGTGTAAGTATGAGAAAGAAGGCAATTATCCTTTTTACCACTTTCTCCGCAGGTTTTATCTTTTCCTGTGGTCAAGTAACCACACAGAGAACCTATGAAGGTGCCACTGTGGGAGCAGCAGGTGGTGCTATAGCAGGAGCTCTCATTGATAAAGAGAACAGATGGCGTGGTGCGGTCATAGGTGGTGCGTTAGGTGCGGTTATAGGAGGAACAATAACTGAAGTGGCTGCAAGAGCATCAAGGGAAGCTGCCATGCAAAATAAACCAGTGGAGTATAGGTCTGAAGATGGAAGAGAAAGGGTATATGCCGAGCCTGTGGCTTCAAGGGGTAACTGTAGAATCGTAAGGACCACCTACTATCAAAACGGCAAAGTGGTAAAGGTTGAAGAAAGGGAGGTATGCCCTTAAGGGGGCTACCCCCTCATAGAGTATCCCTTAGCATAGACAAATATCCCTTTTAGGGACATTATCCCATCTCGGGTTTAGGGCTCATCGATGAAAGTAGCCTTACTCCAAAGGCACTAATACCGCTCATCAAGAAGGATTTTTATGCCCACCTGATAAGGGCTTGCAGAGTGCAGTGTAAACACCAATCTCACCTAACACGGTTAGGCGAGCCTTTGTCGGTGTTTATCTTCCGCACCCCGCTTTAAAAACCAAAGAGGCACAACATTTGTCTTCGTTGGTCAACATTTTTCAAAGACTAGTCGCCAAAACCCTTGCACTTGGTGTTTATAACTCCGTAATTTCCACCTCTTTTCCTGTATACTATCCTAAGCGTGCCTGTCTCTGCATCAATGAATGGGAGGAAATAAACTCCAGACTCCTGAAGTTCAAAGACCGCATCTTCCACGCTCATAGGCTTCTCTATTACAAGTTCTTCTTCCACTATAAGAGGTCTTTCCTCCGGTTCGTGAGGTCTTATTTCTTCCCTTATCATTTCCTCCTTTATCCTATGTCCCTTACGTCTTAGCTCATGCCTTCTTTGCTTTAGTTTTATGAGCTGTCTTTCTATTTCGTCCATAACCCTGTCAAGGGCTGAGAAGGGGTCAACATCCTCATCCCACGCATGCAAGGCACCACCACCCCAGGTCTTCAGATATATATCCATGTCAACTCTATACAAGGTTGGTCTACTATCGCCTGCAAAGTCTTTCTGCTTTGCCCTTGACGTAGAGAGCGTCACTACTACCTCCACTTGGTCTTCCTCCGCTTCCTTCAGAAACCTGTTAAACTTTTCAAGCTTACCTTCCACAAAGGCTTTCATTGCATCTGTCCACTCAATGCCCCTACCTATGAACTCTACGTTCATTTTTTACCTCCTCTGACTTTACATAGAGTAGAATATGATACCATGAATTTAGGAGTTCTTGTATCAGGGCGTGGTTCTAACCTCCAGGCAATAATAGATGCCATTGAGAATCGGAAGCTAAAAGACAGGATAGCCTTAGTTGTATCCGACAGAGAAGGTGTTCAGGCAATAGACAGGTGTGTGAAGCATCGCATCCCTTACAGAGTTATAAAGAGAAAAGACTTTCAAAGTAAAGAAGAGTTTGAGAAGGCTATTGTCAAAGCTTTAAAGGATGCGGAAGTAGACTTGGTTGTTCTTGCTGGCTTTATGCGTATCCTTTCTGACACTTTTCTTAGTCATTTTCCCATGAAGGTGATAAACATACATCCATCTCTTATACCAGCTTTTCAGGGATTGCATGCCCAAAGACAGGCTTTGGAATATGGCGTTAGGATAACTGGTTGCACTGTTCATTTCGTTACAGAAGAGTTGGATAATGGTCCAGTTATAGCTCAAGCATGTGTGCCAGTTCTCCCAGAAGACACAGAAGAGAGCCTCTCTAAAAGGATATTAAATTACGAACACAGAATTCTCCCACAGGTCATAAAGTGGATTTCAGAGGGAAGGGTAAAAGTTGAAGGAAGAAGAGTTATAGTAGAAGGTGCAAGATATGGAAACCTGCCCTTCAACCCCGAACTTGAAGATTTTTGATTATAATTGTTAAGCAAACCTGCAAGGAGGTGGAAGATGTTGAGATTTTTTAGAAAACCTTTGCTTGTAATCGGCATAGCTGGGTGGTTTTTTACTTTTAACTCTGCTCCAGCAATTGCCGGACTTGTTGATTCGAAGCCTGCCTCTGAATCTCTCATCATAAAAAGGGAGGAAGATATAGCCAAAATCCAGAGAGCTTTAGAGAGTAAGCAACTGCAAGAGAAGCTAAAGGCATACGGTCTTACAAAAGAGGAAATAGAAAGTAAACTCTCAAAGCTAAGCGATGAGCAAATACATATATTGGCAAAAGCTTCTGATAGGGTTCTTGCTGGTGGTGACGCAGTTGGTACCGCCATAGGTATACTCATAATAGCTATACTTCTTGTAATACTCCTTAAACTTCTCAATAAGGAGATTATTATAAGGTGAAGAATGCTTCTCCCTTTACTTCTCCTTCCTCTTTTGCTATACTCAAAGAGTCTTGATGTTCCCTTTGTTAAACAGCAGGACCAGTTTTGCGGTCCTGCCTCTTTAAGTGCTGTTCTTTCTTACTATGGTATAGAGGTTTCTCAAGAAGATATAGGAAAAGAGGTCTACAACCCTAAGCTAAAAGGTGCGCTCATAACGGACCTTGAAAATTATGCACGAAGGAAGGGTTTAAGAGCTGAAACAAAAGTCCTAAACCTCAAAGAAATAAAAAGTTATATAGACCAAGGCATACCACCCATTTTACTTGTAGACCTTGGTAGATTTTGGATAAGCATACCTCATTATGTAGTAGTAGTGGGATACGATGGAGATGTTTTTTATCTCCACACAGGCTATGAAGATAGAAAACCCATTAAAGCCAAGGAACTTGATAGGATTTGGTCCAGAATGGGAAGGACCGCTTTGATAGTTTATCCACCTTGAACCCTTTCAAGCACCTTCTTGTAGCCTTCAAGTAGGTCTCCCAGGTCAAACCTAAACCTATCCTTGTCTAACTTTTCTCCCGTCTTTGCATCCCAAAGCCTGCATGTGTCTGGAGATATTTCATCTATCACTGCAAGAGTGCCTTCCGGAAGCCTTCCAAACTCTAACTTGAAGTCCACCAATAAAAGACCGTGTGACTTAAAGAAGCTTTTTAGTATGGTGTTTACCTTAAGGGCTATTTTCACTATATCTTTTAAAGTTCTCTTGTCCGCTATATTAAGAAGAACCGCATGCTCAATGCATATGAGTGGGTCATGTAGTTGGTCATTTTTGTAGAAAAATTCCACCAAAGGTTTTTTTAGCTTTTCTCCCTCTTTGAAGCCAAGTCTTTTGCATATACTACCTGCGGTTATATTCCTTACTACCACCTCTAAATCAAGCCTCTTTGCTCTCCAAACAAGCATTTCCCTCTCAGAAACACGCTCTATGAAATGAGTTTTCACACCCTTTTCTTCCAGCAATTTAAACAGTAAACTTGATATGGCATTGTTAAGAATACCCTTGCCTTCCACTTCGGCTTTTTTGGTGGCATCAAAGGCTGTTGCAGTGTCTTTGAAATATATCAAGCATTTATCCTTGTCAACTTCGTAGACCTTTTTAGCCTTGCCCTCATAGAGAAGTTTCATATAATGTATTTTATAGCAAGGAGGGTAAGATGACACCAACACAGAGAATTGAAGCGGTGCAGAGCGTAAAGTTGATAGATATACTCCATAAAGCTGTTCAGGCAAATGCCTCCGACATACATATAACAGCGGGTGCAAGACCATCGCTAAGGATTGATGGAAAAATAACACAACTCGCCGAGTATCCTATATTAACACCAGAGATGACTCAGGCGCTCGCCTATTCTGTTATGTCTGAAAGACACAGAAAAACACTTGAAGAAAAGGGACAAGTGGACTTTTCTTTTGGTATAAAAGACCTCGCCAGATTCAGAGCTAACGTTTTTTATCAAAGAGGAAGTATTGCAGCGGTCTTTAGAAGGCTTCCTAATAAGATACCAAACATTAAGGATTTAGGTTTAAGTAATAGGGTTTTAGAGGTTTGTCATAAAAGTATGGGTCTTGTTCTCGTGACTGGTCCTACGGGATCTGGAAAAACTACAACCCTTGCGGCGTTGATAAACTACATAAATGAAAACTTTCCCTATCACATTATAACTATTGAAGACCCCATAGAATACGTGTTTCCGCATAAAAAGAGCATAGTAAACCAGAGGGAGATAGGTGAGGATGTTTACAGCTTCGCAGATGCTCTTAGGGCTGCCTTACGTGAAGACCCAGATGTCATTCTTGTGGGTGAAATGAGAGACCTTGAGACAATAGAAATAGCACTAAGGGCTGCAGAAACGGGGCACCTCGTTTTTGGAACACTTCATACAAACACTGCCATATCCACCATTACGAGGATAATAGACGTATTCCCTCCAGAACAGCAAGAGCAGGTAAGAATACAGCTTTCTTTTGTGCTTCAGGGCGTTATATCTCAAAGACTACTACCAAAAATTGGAGGTGGAAGAGTCCTTGCATATGAGCTTATGATACCAAATACTGCCATACGAAACCTTATAAGGGAGAATAAGCTTCAGCAAATTTATGCCATAATGCAAAGTGGTCAAGCTCAAACGGGTATGCAAACTATGAACCAGTCCCTTTATGGACTTTACAGAGCTGGTCTTATATCCCTTGAAGATGCCTATAAATACTCGCCAGATATAAAAGAGTTGGAGAGAATGATAGGAAGAGGAGGGTAAAAATGCCAAGGTTTAAGTATAGAGCCTTTGACGACACAGGAAACTTTGTAGAAAGTGAAGCAAATTATCCAACCCAAGAAACTTTGATAGCGGACTTACAACAAAGCG
>JAXSOX010000060.1:0-10235 GCA_037926525.1 Aquificaceae bacterium
AAAAGCCTTCAACCACACAGAGTTTTTAAGGAGCTTGCTTGAGTATCTACCTCAAGGAGAAAAGGAGCCAGTGGTCCTAAAAGGCGAGCCAAAAGACTTCAAGAGAGAAATGCATCTGTATAGAAGTGGATGGATAACAAGAAGGAGCGAAAACCTCACAAGGCTTTATGAGAAAAACACTGCGGTGATGGAGGTGCTTAGATTGGGAAGTTCGTAAGATTCCTTATAGCCTGTGCCTTGTGTGTAGCTTTTGCCTTTTTGCTTTATCTACTTCTGTTTTAGGGGCATATATTAAAAGCTAATGGCGTATGGCATAGAGGACTTTATAGAGTCATTTGGAATCAAACGGGACTTTGAGACCTTTTTATCTGAGAAAGGTCTTGAGAACTCAAAGGAAGCTCTTTTAAAGTTTCTGCAGGAAAGGGGTCTCCTTGAGGCTTATGAAAAATGGGTAGTTGAGAGGGAAAGAGTAAACCTCGTAGAAAGGTATATAAACCTTGAGGACTGGGAAGTTAGAGAAAACAGCAATATGACCTATTCCCTTCAGGGACTAAATTTCTACATAACTTCTCAAGTTAGCAGAACCTATTGGCTTGAAAGGATTTATCCAAGGAAGATAAAGGAAGCGCATCTAAGAGGTGATTTCCACATCCATGACCTTCAAGTTCTCAGCGTATACTGTGTTGGATGGGACCTCTGGGACCTTTTGCTTAATGGCTTTAGAGGTGTTCCTGGCAAGATAGAAAGCAGACCTCCCAAGCACTTCACCTCAGCTCTCGGTCAGGTGGTAAACTTTCTTTATACGCTTCAGGGGGAATCTGCGGGTGCTCAGGCTTTTTCCAACTTTGATACTCTGCTCGCCCCTTTCATAAGGTATGATAGGCTCAGTTACGAACAGGTAAAGCAGGCAATTCAGGAGTTTGTTTACAATCTAAACATTCCCACAAGGACAGGCTTTCAAGCTCCCTTTACCAACCTTACCTTTGATCTCAAGGTTTCTCCCATATATAAGGACCAAGCTGTTCTTATAGGGGGTGAATTAAAGGATGCGGTCTACGGGGAGTTTCAGGAGGAGATAGATATGTTGAACAGAGCCTTCTTTGAGGTTATGGTTGAGGGAGATGCCAAAGGTAGAGTCTTTACCTTCCCCATACCTACCTATAACATAACCCGTGATTTTGAGTGGGATGACGTAAAATATGACGGACTCTGGAAGATGACCGCAAAGTATGGCATTCCTTACTTTGCAAACTTTGTTAACTCCGAGATGAAGCCTGAAGATATAAGAAGCATGTGCTGTAGACTAAGGCTTGACCTCAGTAGGCTTGAGAGAAAAGGCGGTAGCTTTTTTGGAGCAAACCCTCTCACGGGTTCCATAGGTGTGGTCACTATAAACATGCCCAGATTAGGCTACTTGTCAAAGTCCGAAGAGGAATTTTTTCAAAGGCTTTCTGAGCTTATGGACCTTGCCATGGAAAGCCTTGAGATAAAGAGAGAAGTGCTTGAAGAACTAACAGAGAAAGGGCTATACCCCTACTCAAGGTTTTATCTGAGGGATATAAAGTCAAGGTTTGGTCAATACTGGAAAAATCATTTCTCTACCATAGGGCTTGTTGGTATGAACGAGGCATGCCTTAACCTTTTTGGTATTTCCATAGCAGAACCAGAGGGTAGGGATTTTGCCATAAGGGTCCTTGATTTTATGAGAGATAAGCTTCTTGAGTTTCAGAAGAAGACGGGCAACAACTACAACCTTGAGGCTACTCCTGCGGAATCTACCGCCTACAGACTTGCCAAACTTGATAAAAGATTTTTCCCAGATATATTGGTAGCAAACGAGGATAATTATAGAAAGGGGGCAGAACCCTTCTACACAAACTCCACGCAGCTGCCCGTTGACTATACAGATGACCCATTCCTTGTGCTTGAACATCAGGAGGAGCTTCAGATAAGATACACAGGGGGAACTGTAATACATTTCTTTGTAGGAGAGAGGATAGAGGACACAGAAGCTCTAAAAAACTTTGTAAGAAAGGTATGTGAAAGGTATAGAATACCCTACTTTACCATAACACCAACCTTCAGCGTTTGTCCGAATCATGGCTACCTTTCTGGGGAATACGAAAGCTGTCCATACTGTGGTTCAAAAACAGAGGTTTATTCAAGGGTTGTGGGCTACTTGAGACCCGTCCATCAATGGAACGAGGGTAAAAGGGAGGAGTTCAGGCTAAGAAAGACCTTTAGGAAGGAGCTTATAGGATGAAAGATGTAGCAGGCGTATCTTTGGCTTCAGAGCCTCCTCTTTGTATTTTTAGAGTTGGTGGTTTTCAGAAGTTTACACTTATAGACTTCCCTGGAAAGCCTGCCTGTATAGTCTTTACGCAAGGCTGTAATTTTAGATGTAGATACTGCTACAATGTGGAGCTTGTTTTGCCTGAAAGGTTTGGTCCTACCATTCCCATCGAAGAGGTGTTTTCCTTCCTTGAGGAGAGAAGGGGGCTTTTAGAAGGCGTGGTCATAACTGGTGGTGAGCCAACAATTCAGAAGGGGCTTGATGGGTTCGTAGAAAGGGTCAAGGAAATGGGATATGCGGTGAAGCTGGATACCAACGGAAGCCTGCCCCATGTTCTGAGAAAGTTGTTGGAAAGAGGGCTTTTAGATTACGTAGCTATGGATGTGAAGGCACCTCTTGAGAAGTATGAAGAGGTTTGTGGTGTCAAGGTTGATGTGAGCAAGATAGCCGAAAGCATAGAGATCATAAAGACTTCTGGAATAGACCACGAATTCAGAACCACCGTTGTGAAAGGACAACTCAACTGGGAAGATATACTGAAAATAGCAGAGCTTTTGAAAGGTTCAAAGAGGTATTACCTGCAGAAGTTCATACCCGGCAAAACCCTTGACCCTTCCTTTTCCAAAAGGACCACATACTCCAATGAGGAATTTTCCAGCATGGTAAATAGCATAAAACAACACTTTCAAGAATGTTCTTTTAGATGACCACTCCACCCCTTACAAACTCTAACACCCTATTCCCTATACTCTCTGCATCTATGCCTACAAGGTTTCTCAGTAGGTTTTGGTTTCCATGCTCTATGAACCTGTCGGGAATGCCCAAGGTGAGAACCCTTTTGCTGTAGCCCCTCTTTGCCAGCCATTCAAGCACCCCAGAGCCAAAGCCACCCATGAGCACATTGTCCTCCACCGTCACGAATAGCTCATACTTAGAAGAAAGCTCCTCCAAAAGCTCTGTGTCCATAGGCTTTACAAACCTTGCGTTTACTATCGCAAAGTCAAGACCCTCTTTTAGAAGCTCTTCAGAAGCCTTAAGAGCTTGATAGACCGTATATCCCACTCCTAAGATTACGCCATCCTTGCCCTCTTTTAGAAGCTCCCAACTTCCTACCCTTATAAGCCTAAAGCCCTCCGTAGGCACTCCGTAGGCTGGACCTCTTGGATACCTTATGGCAAAGGGTCCGTTGTGGTGCAGGGCGGTATATAGTAGGTCTCTTAGCTCTTGCTCATCTTTTGGTGCGGACACTACCATGTTGGGAATGCACCTAAGATAAGAAAGGTCAAAAACTCCGTGGTGGGTTGGTCCGTCATCGCCCACAAGACCACCCCTGTCTATGGCAAAGACCACATGCAAGTTTTGAAGTGCTATGTCGTGTATAACTTGGTCGTATGCCCTCTGGAGGAAAGTAGAGTAGTAGCAGGCTACAGGTTTGAGACCTCCTGCCGCAAGACCACCCGCAAAGGTGCAGGCATGTTGCTCCGCTATACCCACATCAAAGAACCTCTCAGGAAATCTCTGGCTAAACTCCACAAGACCAGAACCTTCCTTCATGGCAGGTGTTATCACCACTATGTTTGGGTCTTGTTCTGCGAGCTCCACTATGGCTTTGCCGAAGACGGAAGTCCAAGTGGGTGGTGAGGGTTTTTTGATAAACTCCCCAGACTCTCTTTTGTAGGGTGCAACGCCATGCCATGTAACTGGGTCGTTTTCTGCTGGCTTGTAGCCTTTGCCTTTTTTGGTATACACATGCAGTAGGACGGGACCTTCTATATGCTTTATGTTTTCAAGGGTTTTCTCAAGGGCAGGTAGGTCATGTCCGTTTACTGGACCTATGTAGTTAAAGCCAAGCTCTTCAAAAAGAACCCCAGGGGACAAAAGACCCTTTAGAAACTCTTCTGTGAGCTTCATCACTCTAAGTGCAGGGCTTCCTAAGTGTTCAAGGAGATGCTTTACCTTCTGCCTTGTCTCCTGCACGAAGTGCCCGCTCAGTATTTTGCTAAGGTATGTGGATATGGCACCTACGTTGGGAGAGATGGACATTTCGTTGTCGTTGAGGATAACTATGAACTTGTTGGGTCTTAGGTGTCCTGCGTTGTTTAGTGCTTCAAAAGCCATGCCTGCGGTCATTGCACCGTCGCCAATCACCGCCACCACATAACGGTCCTTCTCACCCAAGAGGTCAAAGGCTTTCCTAAAGCCCAAGGCTGCAGATATGGAAGTGGAGCTATGCCCTGCACCAAAGGCATCAAAGGGGCTTTCTTCCCTTCTTAGAAAACCAGAAATGCCTCCGTATTGCCTAAGGGTTGGAAAAAGCTCCTTTCTGTCGGTGAGTATCTTCCATGGATATGCCTGATGCCCTATGTCCCAGACTACCACATCCTTGGGTGGTTCAAAGACCCTTAAAAGTGCTATGGTTAACTCTACAGCACCAAGCCCTGGTGCCACATGACCTCCATTTTTTGCGGTAACCTCTATAAGATAGTCTCTTACCTCTTCCGCAAGCCTTTCAAGCTCTGTATAGTCATACTTCTTTAGGTCTATAGGACCGCCATAATCTCTCAGCAGTTCATACCTTTCCAGCATGTTTTATAAAGCTATGCCTTCCTTTTTACCTTTCAAGGGAGATCAGGAGAAAAATACCAACCTAAGCATCCATCCTGTGAAAAACTGGAAAAGGACTACCAAGATCCCCACTGCGGGGAGCAGGATGAGTTTCTTTCCAGCGGTTTCCCCCTTAAACCAAAAGACCACAAAGGTTAGCACAGAAAGGATAAGCAGAAATATACCGTTCCACTTGTGAGGAAATCCCCATATAAAAGGCACCTTTGACTGCACCAAAGGAACGTTTGAAATACCAAATCCAAATACCACAGAAAGCAAGGCAAACACTATAAGGACTACGTTCAAGTAGAGTGCATACCTCATCATACCCCTTAACTTTAGCAAGCTAACTATGTAGAGGGCAAACACACCAAGGGCTAATAATACCGTTGGATACGCAAAGAGAGGATGCAAAACCATCAAACCACCTCCAGCTTTTTATCCAATTCTATTATACTCCTGTAAAGGTCCTTAAGTATGTCCGCATAGTCCTCTTTGCCCTCCTCCACCTTGTCCATAAGCTCTTCAAGCCTTCTGGTAAACTCCTCCTTAAGAAACTCATGAACCTCCTCCCTGCTCTGTAGGTAGCTGTATACTTCTTTTCCGAGTTTGGTGGGTATAAGAAAGCCCTTGTTTTCTATTACATAGCCCCTCTCTATGAGTTTTTCCACTATGCTTGCGTAAGTGGAAGGTCTGCCTATGCCCCTTCTTTTCATCTCCTGCACCAGCTCTCCATGAGTGTATAGATAAGCCTTTGGCTGTGAAAGGAGCTTTTTCCTTTCAGAGACATCCACAGAGCCTAATATGGGCTTGTAAACCTCTAAGGGTATTAACCTGTTCCAGCCATCTTCAAGCACTTCAACAGGCACTTCAACCTCCTTTTCCCTTCCATCTGCAAGGATGTGGAGCTTATACACTCTTAACTTTACTGGTCTCATCTGGCTTGCCATAAACTGTCTAAAGATAAGCTCGTAAAGCAGTATGTGTTCTCTGGTTAGACCTTCCGCTTGACCGCTTAGAAATAGAGCTCTTAGCTCCTCTGGGTCTATGCCCTTTGTGGGTCTTATACATTCATGAGCTCCACCCTCTCCCCATACCCTTGCATGGGAATATTCCTCTCCAAACTCTTCCCTTATGTATTCCTTAGCCAAGCCTATACCGTAGTCAGACACCCTTGTAGAGTCCGTCCTGTGGTAGGTTATGTATCCCAGCTCAAAGAGGGTTTGAGCAAGGTTCATAGTCTTTGGCAGAGACCACCTGTAGATATCACTGGCAGACTTTAGCATGGTGTCTGTGCTAAAAGGTGGTGGTGGATTTTTCAATTCTTGCTTCTCTTCTATTAGCTCAACCCTTATCTGCGAAAGCATGGAATAAAAGGTCTCTGCCTCTTCCTTGTTTTCAAAACTCCAATCCACCCTTAGCTTTCCTCCCTCATCCACGGGAACCACGACCTTGTAGACCTTCTGCCTGTATTCCCTCTCCCTCTGTATTATCCAGCCCAGAACTGGCGTCTGAACCCTCCCAGCCGATAGCCACTGCTTTCCAAAGGCACTCTGTAGGAGCTTTGAAAACTCAAAGCCCACCCATCTGTCAGCAACCCTTCGTAGAACTTGAGCCTTCACCAAATTGAGGTTAAAGTCTCTAGTTTCCTTGAGGGCTTTCTTTATAGCCTTTTTGGTAACCTCGTGGAACTCCATCCTTTTTATGTTAGGGTTGTGTGCCCTAAGCACCTGCGCCACGTCCCAGCCTATCTTCTCACCCTCCGTATCTGGGTCTGTGGCTATGAGTATCTCCTGGGCTTCTATAGCCATACGCCTAAGGCTTTGAAGTATCCTTTCCTTTCCCTCTATGGTTTCATAGACAGGCACGGGCTTGCCGTTCATGTAAACTCCATGAAAGCCCTCCTCCTTATTGAGGTCAAGCACATGCCCAAGGCTTGCGGTTATCATTATGTATCTGTCCTCTGTAGAGGTCTCCAATAGCTCATGCTCTCCAACTCTTCTCCTTACCGCCTTGCCAAAGAAACCCGCTATGGTCCTTGCCTTGTTGGGAGACTCCACCACCACAAGCACAGGTTTTAGTAGCTCCCTGCTCTCTGGCTTTTCCTCGCCGGACAAGAACCTTCTTATCTTTTCCCTGTCTCTGTCCACCTCTTCCAGTAGCTCCTTGAGGTCAATATCCTTGACGCTTTCAAACCTTATATCCTCATTGAACCACTTTATCTTCTTTATCAGATGCCTAAAGGCTTTCTTGTCATCCACAAGCACAAGGCTTACACCCCTGCTTATACCCCCAGCAAACATACGAGAAACCCTTCCGCTCGCCTGTAGGTATCCTGTGGCATCAGAGACCACCATCTGGTAGCCATCTTCTGTTTTTCTCAGGGTTATCTCCTCCGAGGTTTGCATCAGCCTAAGGACTTCTTCTTCCGCAAGGAATCTCCCCACCTCTGCCCTTAGCCCGTTTATCCTTTCTACCAGCTCAGGCTTATCCCTGAGGAAGTCCTCACTGAGGTATTGGTATCTTCTTAGGCTTTCAAGCCAGCGGTCTATATTCCTTAGCCTATCGGGCATGTTTTTAGCCACAAGGCTTCTTATGGACATAAGAGCCCAAAGAAGATGGGAAAGGTTTTGCTCAAACCTTAGGGATATAACTATCTTGGGAACTCCATAAAATAGGGCATACCTTATCACATGAGGCAGGTCTATGCCCCTCGCAAGGGGGTTTCTATAGGAGGCTATGCCCACAAGCAGGTCTATCTTACCCTCTTCGTATTCCCTTAGAACCCTCTCGTCCACGCTCTCGTAAGAGACCGCCCTTATTCCCTTATCTTGCAGGCTTTCTATCACCTCATCTACATACTCCTTTTTCTTGTCCGAAGGAATAAAGAGCAAGCCACCTTTCCCCAAAAGCCTTACCCACTCTTCTATGGGTCTTGTGTCAATATCCTCATGCAGGTCAACCACATTCCTAAGGTAAAAGGTGGGTGTTCCCACCTCAAAGCCAAGCAGTTCTCTAAAGAGCTTTATCCTGCTTGAGCGTGGGTTGGAAGTGGCAGAAGATACCACAAGCACTCCCTTCCTCTTTTCTGAAAGCTCTCTTACCCTTTGCGAAAGCTCCTTTATACCCTCCCAGTCCTCCTCATCTTTGCCCCTTCGCTCCTTCAGCCTTATGAGCCTCATGGCAAGCTCTATGTCTTCCTGAGAAAAGCCAAGTAGAAGCAGGAGCTTGTCTATGTTTCTTGCGGTCTTCAGAAAGGCGTCCACATCGTCCACAAACACAAAGTCAAAATTCCTCGGTATGGTCTCCTGATTTTTATACAGAAACATGGAGGTTGTGGCAAGCACCTTAAAGTCCCCCTCCTGAAGCCTTGCCTTCTTTATGTCCTTTTGCTTTTGGCTGTCCTCTGAAAAGTAGAGTATCTCCCTCTCCTCAAGCCCAAAGTTGAAGAGCCTCTGAACTGTTTGATCTACAAGGAGGCGCGTAGGGAGTATTATGTAAGACCTTTTACCCCTCTTTGCCAGATAGCTTGCCATGGAAAGACCAAAGGAGGTTTTGCCAACGCCCGTGGGTGCCAAAAGCCCAAAGGAGTTTCCAAGAAAAACCCTCTTCGCCCAGCTGAGCTGGAGGCTCCAGGGCTTTGACCTGACATAGCTTTCAAAATGCTCCTCCCACAACCTCAGCTGAGCCTCCACATGGCAGAGCTTCGTAAGTTCTCCCTCTCTTAGGAGACCCCTGCAGTAGTCTCCCACCTCCTGCATGCACCTCTCACAGGGAAGCCCCAGCCCAAGCCTTTCTGAGCTTATATCTCCTCCACAGTTGGGACAAAGGTTTTTAAATAGGCTTTCTATCATAGTCCTCTATTTTATAGCAGTTTATTCCTTCTCCTCCCTGCCTTTCAAAATGAGCCTTAAAGGTGCCTTCCTTATCCCAAGATACTCCCTAAGCCTCCTTTCAAAAAACCTAAGATAATCCTTCCTCCAAAGCTCTGGGTTGTTGGTAAAGACCACCACCGTGGGCGGTCTTGTGCCTTCTTGGAAGGCATAGTATACCTTTACCTGTTTGCCCTTCTGAGAGGGTGGGTGCTTCTCTCTTAGCACCTTTTCCACAGCCCTGTTTACGAAGGAGGTTTTGTGCTGCAGGTTATAGTCTTTCCACACCTCCTCACAAGCTCTTAAAAGCTCATTAATGCCCTCACCCCTGACAGCTGAGGTTAACACTATGGGTGCAAAGTCAAGAAAGTAAAGCTCTTTTCTTATGTAGGCTTCAATTTCCCTCTTGCTTGCTTTTACAAGGTCCATCTTGTTGCCTACGATTACACACCCCTTATGCCTTCTCTCTATCAGCCCTCCAATTTTCTTGTCTTGGTCTGTTATACCCTCTGATAGGTCAAGGACAAGGCAAGATATATCCGAAAGCTCTATTGCCCTTATGGACCTGCCCACGGAGAAGAACTCCACACCATACTCAACCCTGCTCCTCCTCCTTATACCGGCCGTATCTATCAGGACAAAATCCTTTCCATCAAAGGAGAAGGGCACTTCAACCGCATCCCTGGTGGTGCCGGGAATAGGAGAGACTATAACCCTCTCTTCTCTGAGTATGGAATTTAGCAGGGAGGACTTTCCTACGTTGGGTCTTCCCACAAGGGCTATGCGTATGCCTTCTACAGCCCTTTCCTCAGCTTCGGGAAGCACCCGCAATAGACTATCAAGTAGCTCACCTACGCCCTTCCCGTGTTGAGCGGAGATAGGAAAGACCCTTTCAAAGCCAAGAGAATAAAACTCGTAAACCCTGTCTTCAAGCCCGCTGTGGTCAATCTTGTTTACCACCAAGAACACTTTTTCCTTATAAGGATATAGTAGCTCGGCGATATATTGGTCTGCGGCGGTCAGCCCTTCTCTTCCGTCCACCACAAATATTATTGCCTTTGCTTTATCCAAAACCCTCTGAACCTGTCTCTTGATGCCTTCTGTTATCTCATCACCCTTCTCAAGAAGTCCGCCCGTATCCGCCACTGTAAAACTTCTGCCCTGCCACTGGGCAGTTCCCTCCACTATATCCCTCGTGACGCCCGGCATGTCGTGGACTATACTCTTGCGCCTCTTTACAAGCCTGTTAAAGAGAGTAGACTTGCCCACATTGGGTCTTCCTGCTATCAGAAGGTCAGCCATAAGGAAAAAAGTTTAAATCAAACTCAGCTGTAGTCTATCTTTATCTTGCCTATTATATCCTTGAAGTCTTTCCACTCTATTGCGGGCCAAGTTTCCGTTGTAGCGTGGCCAAAGGACCTAACTATCATAGCTACCTTTGCAGCCTCCTCGTCACTTGGAGCTTC
>JAXSOX010000061.1:0-9897 GCA_037926525.1 Aquificaceae bacterium
TATCGCAAAGCTCCACTCTGTAGGATGAGTTTCCTCCATACCAAACCTCAAAGGGAATACCAGAAGTAAGACTTATGGGAACGCTTACAGAGCTTGCGTTTTCTATAACCGCCCTTATGGGTAGGTGCCCCTCGTTGCCGTTGGCAGAAACCACTATCAGCCCAGGACCAGAATATTGGTCTATGACAAGGTCAAGAAACCCAGTGCCGTCCGCAGGTCCATAGGTATTGCCAAGTGAGAGGTTTACCACCATAGGCTTGCCAAGGGTTTGTCTCTTGTTTTTGAGATATTCCACAGCTCTCATAACTACCGTATCATCTATAGCACCCATGGAGTTTATTACCCTTACCACCACAATCTCTGCCCCAGGAGCTATGCCACTTTTACCTGCCAGAACTCCAGCTACCGCAGTGCCATGCCCTCCAAAGTCGTAGTCGCAGTCTCCGGCTTGCCTTCTCTGTCTTATAGCATCCCGGTCAAGCTCAAGACCCGTTACCGCATCATAAAAAAGCACTATCCTATCCTCAAACTCTGGATGGCATAGGTCTATGCCCGTGTCCACAACTGCCACAAGCACACCCCTTCCAGTTCTCCCCGAGAGCCTTGCGGAAGTGCCAAGCCAGTAGGAGTTGGGAAGAAGGCTAAGAGGATGTGTTTCGCTCCAAAGTATGAGCCTGCCATCTGGAGAGTTGGCACTAATGCTGAGAGTTCCATCAGATATACAGCTAAGGAGATTTCCAGCCTGCGTGCAGGGACCAGAAAAGCTAACTTGGGTATTTATGGAAGAAAAGCCTATAGTCTGACCTGCCTTTACAGGCAAGGAGTAGCTACTTTGACCGCTTATCCACACGCCTATGGAGGAGCTTCTTAGAACCTCGTCCTTTAGCCAGAGTCTTTTGGGCTTTTCTGTGTATAGGACCTGAGACTTGAGAGTTTTGAGAGCTTGCTCAGAAACAACGCCTATCCTACCATCTTGATAGAGAACCTTTACCTCTCCTCCCAGAGCAAAGGCAAAGAAAAGAAGTATTAAAAGCCACATGGTAGGTTAAAATTTTAGCAGAGGATGGTAGAAATCGTAAAAAGCTACAGACTTGTTCCCGTTGAAGAGGGTGAAGGCTTTATAAAGGTGTTAGCACCCAGAGGTGTTAACCCAATTGTTTTGGAAGAGCTTCGCTTTTCTTTGGGAAAGGAGATAATTCCTATCTTTTTGCCTGAGGAGGAGTTTAGCCAAAGGCTTCAGGAGGTGCTTGCCCAAGAGGAGGTGCGTATTGAAGGAGAGGAGGGAGAAGAAACTCAGATAAGAGATATCCTCTACGAAGAGGAGACAAGCCCAGCGGTCAGCTTTGTAAACCAGACTCTCATAAAGGCGGTAAACCTATCCGCTTCGGACATACATATAGAGCCTTATGAAAACACTTCTATTGTAAGGCTTAGGCTTGATGGAATTCTCCACGAGTATACTCGCATACCCTTGTCCCTTCACGAGCAGGTGGTTTCTCGCATAAAGGTTTTGGCAAACCTAAACGTGGCGGAAAGGAGAGTGCCACAGGATGGCAAGATTGCGGTAAGGGTGGGAAAAAGGCACTTGGATATAAGGGTTTCTGTAGTGCCAACGGTTTTTGGTGAGAGGGTGGTTCTTAGGCTTCTTGAAAAGGGAGGCAAACTCCTAAGACTTGAAGACCTTGGGCTTTGGGAAGAAGACCTCATAAAACTGCGGAGGTTGGCACAAAAGCCCTATGGCATCGTGCTTGCCACAGGACCAACGGGTGCAGGAAAAAGCACCACCCTATACGCCATGATACTTGAGATAAAAAGTCCCAAGAGAAACATAATCACCATAGAAGACCCTCCAGAATACCAAATAGAGGGTGTAAGCCAGATACAGGTAAACCCAAAGGTGGGATTAACCTTTGCGGTAGGTCTTAGAGCCATCTTGAGACAAGACCCAGATGTGATAATGGTAGGAGAGATAAGGGACTCAGAAACTGCAGAGATAGCGGTGCAGTCCGCATTAACGGGACACCTCGTGCTTTCCACCTTGCACACAAACGATGCACCCTCTGCTATCACAAGGCTTTTTGACCTTGGAATAGAGCCCTTTCTTATAGCCTCTGCCCTTGAAGGGGTTATAGCCCAAAGGCTTGTAAGAAGGATATGCCCTCATTGCAAAGAGCCCTACAAACCTACAGAAGAGGAACTTTCTGAGCTTGGTCTTTCTGGAGAATACACCTTTTATCGTGGGAGAGGTTGTGAGCATTGCATGGGAACAGGCTACAGAGGGAGGACGGGTATATACGAGGTTTTGGAAGTGGATGAGGAGGTTAAAAAGCATATATTAAAGACACAGGATGCGGTGGAGCTTAGAAACTTTGCAAAGAGCAAAGGCTTTAAGAGCATGCTTGAGGATGGCATAAGAAAAGTCCTTGCAGGCATAACCACCTCCGAGGAGGTGCTAAGAGCAGTTAAAACAGAGGACTAAGATGGTGCTTGGAAGAGATGTCTATCAAGCCATAGTGCAGGTGCTTGGAAAAGAGGCAGGGGAGCTTTTTGTAAAAGCGGTAGAAAAGGCACTAACAGAGCTTGAAGAGGAAATAAAAAACCAAAAACACACCCTAAAAGCCCAACTCAAAGATGAGCTTACCAAAGAGCTTATCACAAAAGAGGAGTTTTATGGAAAGATAGAAGTCCTATACGAACACATTGAGAGGGTTAAAGAAGAGATACTGCGTTATGTGGATGCCAAGTTTGCCCTGCTAATGCAAGAAATAGAAAGGGTTAGGAACGAAGCAAAACAGAGCATAGAAAGTGTAAGAAGCGAGCTTAGACAGGAGGCGGAGAGGATAAGAAGTGAAGCTAAAGAGGATAATGTAAGACTTGGGGAAGCCCTAAGAAAGGAAATGGCGGAGTTAGAAAAGAGACTAAGACAAGAAATGGCAGACTTGGAAAAGAGACTTATGCAAGAAATTAGAAGAGTGGAAACGGAGCTAAGGGCTGAAATAGAAGCTATAAAGGAAAGACTTTTTATCCTTGAAAAGCGTTTTGATAGGCTTGAGTTGTATATGAGGGTGCTTTTGGTGCTTGTGCTTTTGGGACTTACACTGCTAAACCCTACCTTTTTTGAGATAGTAAAGACCATATTTGGGCTAAAGTGATGTGGAAGAGGGTTATAAGTGCAAGAGAGGGTAATAAGGTTTTAAGCGTGGAGTATAACCTCTTTTCAAAAGAGTGGAAGTTAACTTCAAAAAGGGGAAAAGAGGTCTTGGTTGTGCCATCGGAAAGGGTATTTATAAAGATAGAAGAATACGCAGAGGAGGAGAAAAAGTCAAAAGGTGCGGAGCTAAAAGCCTATGCAAAGGAGAGGTTTCCTCAAGATAGGTATGACCTAAAGCTATTTAACGGACTTGCTTATCTTGCACTATGCAGGGATTGTGAGGGGGAAATTGAGCTTGAACCCTTTGCCCTTGCAAGGCTTGGAGCTTTGTATGGAGAAGAGCTTTTAGTGATAGACTGGGGGAAAAGAAAGACGGTTTTTGTGGAGCTAAGGGATGGCTTTTTAAGGTCTTTCAGAGTTGTGCTAAGAGGTGGAGACTACATAACCAAAAGGCTGTCTGAGAGCAGGTCTTTGGGATACGAAGAGGCGGAAGGGCTAAAGAGGTCAGAGGGGCTAAGGTTAGAGGAGGTAAAGGAGGCAGTTAAAGAGATATTGGAGCTGTCTGGCTATAGCTTTGAGGACAAAAGGGTGCTACTTACTGGTGGCACTTCAAGGCTAAAGGAGCTAAGAGGTCTTTTTTCGGAAACTGTGGAGCTAAGGCACTGCGAGCCTGAATATGCGGTCTGCTTGGGTGCATGCCTAAGAGAAGTGCTTAAAAATCCTTATCCAGACTTTGTCCAAAAGGAGCTTAGTCCTCAAGATGTAAAGAGGCTTGCCTATGCGGGTGGAGCAACTGCTTTGGCTTTTTTTGTTAGCCTTTTTGCCATGCAAAGGCTCTACTCTGTAGAACCGTTAAGAGACGCTCAAAGGACAGAGTTTAAAAGGCTCTTTCCTAATGAACCCATAATCTCCCTCTATGACCAGGTGAGGACAAAGGTATCCACAGGCGAAGAATACAAACTTACCAAGCTCCTATCCAAGGCTCAAGAAAACCTAAGACCTGGCATGAAACTATACAGGCTTGAATACGCAGAGGGCAGGCTCACCATAAAGGGAGAGGCTGACAGAAAGACCCTTGAGGGGCTAAGGCTTTTTTCCACAAAGGAAACGCCAACGGGAAGGGTAGAGTTTGAGATAAGAGTGCCATGAGTGCAAGGATAAATCTTATGCTGTTTTTAGTGAGCTTTGCACTTCTTGTATTTCTGCTTGACCGCTACTATAGGCTAAGGGACAGCTATTATGGAGAATACTTACGCTATAAGGAGGTTATGCTACTTTTAAACAACTACCAAACAAAACAAAAGGCACTTATTGACGAAAACTTTGTAAGACAGAGGCTCTCAGAGGTGGGTGCGGACTTTGTTTCTTTTAGACAGTTAGACGTGGGCTACGAAGTAAAGGCAAGAAACCTAAGGGGAGAAAACCTGCCAAAGCTTATATACGCCTTAGAAAACTCTGGCGTGGAAATTCTCAAGTTTATCTCTGTGGACAACACGGGACAGGGATTTTATGAAGTGGAAATGACGATAAGATGACCGTAGTTTTGGCTCTTATGCTCCTTATTGGTGCAAGTCTTTTAGTGCTTGACCTGTATACTACAGTAAAAGGGACGCAGACCACAGTCCAGCAGGTTTACGCACGCACTCAGGCTCTCTATGTCTTTAAGTCTGCTTTGCCTTTAGCCATTGCCATAATAAGAAACGATGACCCTTCTGTGGACCACCTTCAAGAAAGATGGGCATATCCTTTGAGCTTTAAGACCGAGAGGGGAGAGCTCACCATAAGCATCTATGACGAAGACCGCTATATAAACCTAAACACCGCAGGAGAAAACCCAGAGCTTTTTAAACATATATTCTCTTACCTTAGGATTGACCCTCAGTATCTTGATAGGCTTCTCATATGGATAGGCAGAAAGGATGGCAGTTTTGACAGCCAATACCCTATAAAGAGAGCACCTCTTAGCTCAAAGGAAGAGCTTTTGTATGTGGGCTTTAAGCCAGAAGACCTGCAGGGAAAGACCATAGGAAACAGTTTTTACCCAGGGCTTTGGAGCATAAGCACCACCTTCTCCTCTGGCAAGGTAAACATAAACACCGCACCCATGCAAGTTCTTATGGCACTTGACCCACGCATAGACCAGACCTTAGCCAACAAGATAATAGAAAGAAGGGCAAAAGAGCCTTTCAGAAGACCAGAGGACTTGGTGCTGGTAGAGGGCTTTACCTTTGACATACTATACAGGATACAAAACCACATAGACACAAAAAGCAGGTTCTTTCATATTGTGATGGACATAAGGAGCGGTGGCTACAGTGTGAGCTTTTCTGCCATATACGATAGGCAGGAGGGAAGAATTGTCTATAAGAGCATATACTGAGCTTTTGCTCTATGGGCTTTTACTTTTTAGCCTTGTCCTTCATAGAGCATACGGCTTGCCTAACTTAAGCATAATTGTCCTTTTATTACCTTTGGTCTTTCTACCTTTAGAGAGGTTTGGAGTAAAAAGTCCATGGAACTTAAGCCTTTTGGCACTGCCTTTGCTTTATGTTTTACATCCTCAAAACTTTATGAGCCTTAGCCTTCAGGCTTTTGCAGAGGAGCTCTTCTTTAGGGCTTACCTTATGCAGAGGTTTTCAAACCTTACTGTGTCAGTGCTTTTTACAATTCCTCACATAATCCTATATGCAGACCTTTGGTCGGTGCTTACCTTTTTTCCTTCTCTTTTTTATGGCTTTGTTTACAAAAAGACAAACTCTTTGGCTTTTGTGAGCCTTTTGCACCTTGCAAGCAACATACTATGGCTGGGCTTCTTAGTCTCCTATATGCATAGCGGTAACTGAATCCCAACGCGATATGTGGAGCAGGAGCCATGGTATGAGCCTCTCTTTTAGAAAGTGCATGATATCTTTTGTATTTTTTCCAGACTTCCAGCTACTGTAAAGCTCTTTTATTTCTTTCCTCATGCTGTCATGCTCAGCTTTGTGCATAGGATAGGCAAAGAACTCCGCCTCCCTCATAAGTTCCTCTTCCGTTGAGAAATGGTCTTCCACATCGTAGAGGAGCAGATCCATTAACCTGTCCACCTCTTCAAGATTGTTCTTCTCACAGGAGATGTATAGCTCCCTTATCAGCTGTAGTTCATCCTCGTGCAGGGCGTTAAAAAGCTCGTTGGCAACCTTTGGAAGATCTTTAAGTTCAAGCATGCCTAAATACCTCCTAAGTTTTTAAGTAAATATATACTTAAATTCTTACCATGCACTGATAGAGCTCATAACCGCTAAAATATTTCCATGACCGCAGAAGAGAAAGAGCTTGTGCTTTCTTACCTGCCCTTAGTTCAGCAGATAGCCTACCGCATACACAGACATCTACCTGCCTCTGTGGATGTAAGAGACTTAATAGGATATGGGGTCTTGGCTCTTGTAGAGGCTTTGCCAAAGTTGGACAACACAAAAAACCCTACCGCTTATCTCAAGCTACGCATAAAGGGTGCTATATATGACTACTTGAGAAGTCTTGACTTTGTTAGTAGAAGTCTTAGGTCAAAGGAAAAGACAATAAGACAAGCTATGGAGAAACTTAGTATGGAAAAGGGCGGTGAAGTAAGCGATGAGGAGCTGGCGGAATATCTTGGTGAGAGCCCAGAAAGGCTTAGAGAAGACCTTCAGGCAATAAGCTTTTCTTATCTTATGAGCCTTGATGAACTTTTTCAAGAGGGTAGGAGCTACGAGGAGCTTTTTGAAAGCACAGAAGAAGGACCAGAAGAGGCGGTAATTAGAAAAGACCTCAGAGAAAAACTGCTTAAGGCTATAGAGACTCTTGACTACAGAGAAAAGTTGGTCTTACAGCTTCTCTATTACGAGGAGCTACCACTAAAAGAGGTGGCAGGGCTTTTAGGCGTGTCTATGGCAAGGGTCTCTCAAATAAAGGCTAATGCCATAGAAAAGCTCAAGAGGTTTTTAGCTTCTGTTGAATGAGCTCTAAGAGCTTCTCGTAGGTGTATCTAATTTCGTAAGCCATATCCACAAGCTTTACATCCCCTTCCGCTTCCGCCCTTTTGACTAAAGGAATGATTACCCTCTCAAGCTGGTCTTTGTATTCTATAAGGTCGTAGCTAAGCTCTTCTTCTGTGAGGTCTTCTATGCCTGCCAAGTAGGTTCTGTAGAGCATTTTTGCAGATATTAAAACATGCTCCAACTCCTTTTGCAGGTCTCCTCTGTCAAGTCCAGCCTTTGTAAAGTCTCCCATTAGGGTTCCACCACCACGCAGTGATGTATTTTAAGGTATTTTTCTCTTAAGGCTTGCACCTCTTCAAAACTCACTGACCTTATTTTGTCCACATACTCTGAGTCCATCCTCCAGCCAAAGCCCATTACCTCAAAAAAGCCTAAATACCATGCCTGTCTTGCCCTCGTTTGGCGAGCCAATAGAAAGTCTCCCACTATCTTATTTTTGGCAAGCTCCACATCCTCTGGCGTTATTTCACTATTCTTTATCACTTCCACCAAGTCTCTAAGAGCATCTTCCTTTTTCTCAGGAGAAGTGCCTATATAGGCTATTAGCCTTGGAGAGGAAAGGCGAGTGGGATATGTGGAATAGACCGCATAGGCGTAGCCCCTTTTTTCTCTAAGTTCCTTAAAGAGCTTTGAGGTCATACCATCTCCAAGCACAGCATCCAACACCTTAAAGGCAAAGTATTCTCTTCCCTTAAACTCAGGAGCGTCAAAGGCACAAAGCACCGTAGCTTGAGAGCCTGGTCTTTTCACCCTTTCTAATAGGTCTTCCCTCATAGGCACATCCACAGGATTTAGTGGATACTCTCCCTCGGGAATTTCAGAAAAAACCTCTCTAAGCATAGGTAAAACCTGCTCTGTCTTAAAATCTCCCACAAGACTTACCACCACATTTTTAGAACGCAGTATTTCCTGCCACCTATTTATCACATCTTCCCTGCTTATAGCCTTTACATCTTCCTCAAGACCAAGAGGAAAAACCTCGTAGTTAGAACCCTTGTAGGTAATTCTTCTCAGAGCGTCCACCGCAAGCTCTTGCCCCCTTTCTCTTCTTGCCCTTATAGCCTGTAGCACGTTTCGTCTTTCCCTCTCAAGGTCTTCTTCAGAAAAGAGTGGCTCAAGGAGCATACTCCTTATGACTCTTAGACCCTCCTTTAGACCCTCCACCTTAGTGGAAAAGCCTATCTCCACATAATCATCGCTGGCAGAGGCGTATATGCTACCTCCATAGTCCTCAAAGGTGCTTGCTATCTGGTAAGAGCTATAGGTCTTTGTGCCTTTTGTAAGGAGCAAGGCGGTAAGGTTCGTAAGCCCTCTCCTTTTCTCCCCATGCGTCCCAGACCTTATAAATATCACACCAGAGACTATACCTCTTCCCGTTGTTTCCTTTGTTATCAGCTTTACTCCATTTTCCAAAATGTGTTCTTGCACCCTTGCACCTCCAAAGGAAAGACTAAGCAAAAAAAGCAAAAGTATTATAAACCTCATCTCTCTGGCACCATAATAACTTCACTGTAAGGCTTGCTAAGGATGTATTTCTCAAGAACCCTTAACACATCCTCACGACGCACGCTTCTTATGTTGTTGTCAAAGTATTTGTAGTAGTCCAGAAGACCCACAACGGTAAGAGAATAACCAATATAAAAGGCATCCCTTTCTACCCTCTCAAGGGCAAAGGCTTCTGAATTTATGAGCCTTTCCTTTGCCTTTTGAACCTCCTCTTCTGTCAAAGTTTCTTTGAGAGACCTCATAAGGTCAAAGACCTTTGCCTTTACTTCCTCCAACTTCTCTTGGTCCAAGGTAGCGTAAATGAAAAATAGGTTATCCCTTGGTCTTCCAAAGTCTCCTGTAGATACGCTGTAAACAAGACCCTTTTCCCTTAACTCCCTATAAAAGAGAGAAGTCCTACCATTTCCCAATATTTGGTCAAGCACTGCAAGGGCGTAGTATTCCTTTGTGCCTATGGCAGGAGCTCTCCAACCTATGAGCCAATAGGTCCTTTCCACCCTTTTGTCCCTTATGGTCTTTGAACGGTTTTCCAACTGCTCTGGTTCTGGCAATATCTCCACCTTTGGCACAGGCTTACCTTCTTCTTTTCCAAAGGTTTCCAACACTTCCTTGTAGACCTCCTCTGGCTCCACATCTCCCACCACCACCACAAACATATTCCTTGGCTGGTAGAAGTTCCTATAAAACTCAAGGAGCATATCTCTTGTAAACTTCTGAATGGTTTCCTCGTAGCCTATAATAGGATGTCTGTATGGAGAGACCTTGTAAAAGACCTTTTCAAACTCTTCCCACAGGACTGTAGTAGGATTGTCCTTTCCACGCCTTAGCTCCTCTATAACAATGGGCTTTTCCTTTTCCACCATGTCTTCCAAAAGCAGAGGCTTTTGAGTTAACTGATAGAGCACTTCAAGGGCTTGTTTCCAATAGGGCTTTGCTATAGTTATGTGGTAAAAGGTATAATCCTTTGAAGTGCCGGCGTTAAGGTTTCCACCAAGACTTTCTATAATGTAGTCTATCTGTCCGTATGGATACTTCTCCGAGCCGTTAAAGAGCATATGCTCCAAAAAGTGAGCCATACCCTTTTGCTGATAGTCCTCGTAGGCAGAGCCAACCTTGAACCACACATGCAAGGCTACCGCTTCTGTATCCTCTCTCTTATTTACCACTAACTTTGCACCGTTAGGGAGTTTATAAGTCCTTAGCTCTCCAGCAAAAACCATT
>JAXSOX010000062.1:0-9870 GCA_037926525.1 Aquificaceae bacterium
AAAGGGGTGAGGACCCACCACAGAGCCTATAATGTAGTGTGTGGTTTCCACGTTGGTAACCCAGTCCCTTAGGGCTTCGTTTATGGCATCCTTTAGGGTTTTTGAACCGCTCTTTACGATGCGCACTTCCGCACCCAGCAGTCTCATCCTAAAAACATTGAGTTTTTGACGCTCTGCGTCCTCCTCTCCCATATAGACCACGCACTCAAGACCAAGTAAGGCACAGGCGGTTGCAGTAGCCACACCGTGCTGTCCTGCACCCGTTTCTGCGATTATCCTCCTCTTTCCCATTCTCTTGGCAAGCAGAGCCTGTCCGAGTGTGTTGTTTATCTTATGAGCACCAGTATGGAGAAGGTCCTCCCGCTTTATGTATATCTTTGCACCACCCACATAGTCGGTTAGCCTCTTGGCAAAATAGAGGGGTGTGGGTCTTCCTGCAAAGTCTTTAAGGTAGTGGTTTAACTCTTCCCAAAAGGATGGGTCTTCCTTGAGTTTAAGGTAGGCATCAGTTAGCTCCTCAAGGGCATACATGAGGGTCTCTGGCACGAACCTTCCACCGAACTCTTCAAAGTATCCCTTCTCATCTGGAAGGGTGTATATTTCTTGCTTTGTCATATGCTTTCCTCCTTTCTTTTTAATCTAAGCTCCTTTCGTAGATTTGGTCTATGTGTTTTAAGAAAGACCAAGGGTCTAAGGCTTGCCTTATCTCTTCTTGACTAAGGAAGGCACTGACCTCTTGGTCTTCCATAAGGCTTTTTTCAAAGGCTATACCCTCTTCCCAGCTTCTCATGGCACACCTTTGAACCATATCGTAAGCCTTGTCTCTATGGACTCCCTTTTCCATGAGTTTAACAAGCACCTTTGAAGAGGCAAAAAGACCATGAGAAAGCTCCATGTTTCTTAGCATTCTCTCTGGGTTTACCACAAGACCTTCAAGGATTTCAAGAAAGAGGTTTAGCATATAGTCAAGGGCTATAGTGGAGTCTGGCAGGATTACACGTTCTGCAGAGGAGTGAGATATGTCCCTTTCGTGCCAGAGTGGAATATTCTCAAGAGCTACCAGAAGGTTTGCTCTTATTATGCGTGCAAGACCACACAACCTTTCTGCGTGTATGGGGTTTTTCTTGTGAGGCATGGCGGATGAGCCTCTTTGACCCTTTCCAAAGGGCTCTAAGACCTCAAGCAGTTCGGTTCTCTGGAGATGCCTTATCTCTGTTGCAAACCTCTCAAGGGCACAGGCGGTAGAGGCAAGGGCATACATAACCTGTGCATGCCTATCTCTTGGCACTACCTGAGTGGAAACAGGCTCTACCTTAAGTCCCAGCTCCTCAAGGGCAAGCCTTTCCACCCTTGGGTCAAGGTTAGAGTATGTTCCCACCGCACCAGAGAGCTTACCATAGGATATGTCCTCAAGAGCTTGCAAAAGTCTTTTTTTGTTTCTTTTCATCTCCTCATACCAGCTAAGAAACTTAAGACCAAGGGTTATAGGCTCTGCGTGGACTCCATGCGTCCTTCCCATCATTAGAGTATTCTTATGCTCTATGGCAAGAGACCTAAGCCTTTGTAGCACCTTCTCTAAACCTTCAAGTATCAAACCAAGGGCTTCTCTAATTTGTAAGGCAAGGGCGGTGTCCACCACATCAGAGGAGGTAAGACCCATATGAAAGTAATGAGAATACTCTGGAATCTGCTCGTTTATGGCAGAAACAAAGGCAAGCACATCGTGTTTGTAAACCCTTTCATACTGGTATATCTTCTCCACTACCTTTTCGTCCACAAAGGTTCTCTTTTCTATCTCTTTTAGCGCCTCCTGTGGAATTTTTCCAAGTTTGTGCCACGCTCTACATACCGCAAGCTCCACCTTAAGCCAAAGCTTAAACTTGTTGAGGTCAGACCATATTTGACCCATTTCCCTTCTGGTATACCTCTCAATCATCGCTCTCCTCCTTAAGAATCTCAAAGGTGCTACTGGTTCCTATCCTTTCCACACCAAGCTCCAAAAACCTCAAAACCTGCTCCCTTGTCCTTATCCCACCAGAAGCCTTAACCTTTAATCTACCCCTTACCCAATCCCTTATTAGCCTTATGTCCTCTTCTACTGCTCCCATGGGTGCATATCCCGTGGAAGTTTTCACAAACTCCATACCCGTATCCGCTATGAGTTCAACTATAAACCTTTTCTCCTCTTGGTTAAGGTAGGCGGTCTCAATTATGACCTTCCTTATCACACCTTCTGTATTTCTGGCTATAGCCTTTAGCTCCTCTTCCACATATTTGTGCATACCGCTTTTTAATGCAGAGATATTTATGACTATGTCCAACTCCCTTGCTCCATCTTCAAGAGCTCTAAGGGCTTGCAGGATTTTTTGTTCCTTTGTATCCAAACCAAAAGGGAAAGAAACCACACAGCAAACCACCAGCCTGTTTTCTGAAAATTCCACCGCCTTTCTTACCCAAAAGGGATTTACACAGACGCAGTAGACACCAAGCTCCATACACTTGTTTATCTCAACCTCAAGGTCCTTAAGGGTATGGTTAGGTCTGAGTATAGAGTGGTCTATAAACTTGGCTATATCCATGAATGGACACCGTAGGTGAGGTCATGGTATACAGAAAGTAGGGCTTTTGCACCTTCTCCTGCTGCGGTTATTATCTGCTTTGCAAAGATGTTAGTGCAGTCTCCCGCAGCGTATATGCCATGCTCCGAGGTTCTGTTGTTGCAATCTATTATTATCTCTCCCCTCTGTGTGGTAAAAACTCCCAAGGACTTTGCCAGTTCAGAATTAGGCTTTAGACCCACCTCTACAAAAACACCTTCCACTTCAACCTCATACACCCTTCCCTTTTGCAAATCTTCTAAAAGCACACTTCTCACATTCTTCCCATCGCCTTTTATTTCCAAAACTCTATGTCTAAGAAGAGGGACAACCTTTGGGTTTGAAAGCACCTTCTCTTTAAGGACCTCATCCGCCCTAAAGTGGTCTCCGAGCTCCACAAGGTATATCTTTCTTGCGTAGTTTGTAAGCTGGTCTACCGCCTCAAAGCCCGAGTTTCCACCACCTACCACAAGCACATCCACATCCTTAAAGAAAGGTGCATCACAAGTATAACAGTAAGAGACCCCTCTCCCTGTGTATTCCCTTTCCCCCGGCACTTCTAACCTTCTGTGTTCCGCACCAGTGCAAAAAAGAAGTCTTTTTGACGCATACTCTTTTCCAGAGAGGGTTTTAAGGAGAAAGCCCTCCTGCAGTCTTTTTATTTCTATTACTTGGTCCAGCACTGGCTCAATCCCAAGCCTATCCATTTGCTCCATCATCTTCTGCACAAGCATCACCCCATCCACCATAGCATATCCCAAGTAATTTTCTATCTCGCCCGCCTTTATTACCTGCCCACCCACATCCTTGGTTATAAGCAAGAAATCCATTTTCTTCCTTTGTGCGTATATGCTGGCGGATATGCCCGCAGGACCACCACCTAAGATAATAAGCTCGTGCATACTTTTATTATAAAACCGCTATAATTTTCCAATGCCTTACGAAGAAAGTCTACCAGAACCAATCAAACTCGCCCTTGAAAAGCTCATACACATACCCACCTATGGAGAGAGGTCCGCAAGCAGACTTCTTTATAACCTCCTTAAACTCCCCATGGAAAAACGCCTTGAGATAGTCCAAGCTCTACAGTCTGTGGTAGAAAGGATAAGACCCTGCAAAGAGTGTGGTCTTTATACGGACCAAGAGATATGTAAAATATGTTCAGACCCAAAGAGAAGTAAAAAGTTTATATGCGTGGTGGAAGAATCTCAGGACGCCTTTGCCATTGAGAAATTAGAAAGATACTCTGGAGTTTACCATGTTTTGGGTGGTAGAATAGCACCCCTTGAAGGTATATCACCAAAAGACCTCAACATAGACAGCCTCATGGAAAGGATAGAAAGGTATAGACCAAAGGAGGTGATAATTGCCACAAACCCAAACTTAGAAGGTGAAGCAACCGCTAACTATCTTGCAAAACTCATAAAAAAGCAGTTTCCCACCACCAAGATAACCCGCATATCTCACGGTCTACAATTTGGCTCTCTCATAGAACTTGCGGATGAACTATCTTTGGAAAAATCCATAGAAAATAGAAAAGTACTTTGAAACTCTTCTCTTCTTAGTATGGTCATAGACACTTCTGGTTTAAGTATGCCAAGCCTCCTTGGAATCCCGCTCTCATAATCTTTAGCGTGTCCTCTACCCACGAGCACCACTATTTTGTGGTCAGGATACTTATCCAAAAGCCTTGCTATAGCCAGTGCCATACCGTTATCCCATGCGTTCTGCACATCAAAGAACCTCTTCTCGTCCACTTTTTGATGGTTTTTTAAAACCTCTCTTAGCTCCTTTCTTTCCTTCTCTGTTTGAGGTATTACAGGATAAGGCAAGCTCTCATCCCTTACCCTTTCAAGCCCTTCCTCTCTCACTTTTTGCAAAAGCTCTGAGGATACGTTTATAGCCACTATTCTTATACCCTTTTCTTTAGCAAAGTTCCATATGTCCCTATACAGGCTTGGGTCAAAACCCCATCTTCTTCTATAATCGGTTCTTCTAAGCATTTCCTCTTCACTTATTTGACAAGATACATACAAGTCAAGAGCATCCTGAAAGGGTTGTTGAAACATCTCCATGGCTATTATAAACTTGTGATTTTTTGAATTCAAAAGTCTTATAATCCTAAGCTGAAACTGATGGTCTTCTCTGCTTGTGTGTTCCTCTGGCAGGAATATAACTTGGTGGTTGTTGAGGAGGTTTTCTAAATTCTCTTGTGCTTTCGTGATTGATATAAATAATACAAAGAACAAAAATAGAATTTTCATGCTATAATTCTAAAACATGAAAACTTTAAAAAGGAGGAGTAACATGGCAAGAAAACCCAGAAAAAAAGGTGGTGCAAGGTATAAAAGAGTAGTGCTTTCTCTTCCCAAAAGGCTCTACTATGTCCTCAATGGTATAGCCATGGGAGACGAAAGAAAGCTAAACAGGCTTATCAAAGGCATCCTTGAGGACAAGCTAATGGAATCCACTGTTGCGGAGCTTGAACTTTATCTTGGAAGGGCTGAGGAGGAAGAGGAGGAAGAGCAAGCTCAAGAACAACAATGATAAGTAAAAGAATAAGGACCCTTGCCCCCTATAAAACGGAAACCACGGGGGCGAGGGTTAGGCTCTCCTCCAACGAGCTGTCCCTCAAACTTCCAGAAGAGGTAAAAAGGTCTATAGGAGAGGCGGTTTCCAAGATACCCCTTAATAGATATCCAGACCCAGAAGCAAGAGAGCTAAAGGAGGTTATAGCCTATCGCTTTGGAGTAAACCCGGAGAATATAGTCTTGGGCAATGGCTCAGACGAGCTTATATACTACCTTTCTATAGCGGTTGGAGAGTATGAAAAAGGTGTTTTTTATCCTGTGCCTACCTTTTCCATGTATGGCATATCCGCACAGGTTCTGGGTAGAGAGAAAATAGAAGTTAGCCTAAATGATGAGTTTGACATAGACTTGCAGAAAAGCCTTGAGCAAATAAGAGATAAAAAACCAATTCTTGCCTACTTTGCCTATCCTAACAACCCCACTGGCAACTGCTTTAGCGAAGACAAGATTAAGACTATAAGAGACGAAGGAGTTTTTGTGGTAGTTGATGAAGCATATTACCACTACTCTGGGAAAACCTTTCTCAAAGAGGCACTTGAGAGAGAAGATACGGTAGTGCTTAGGACTCTTTCAAAGATAGGCATGGCGGGTCTTAGAGTAGGTATTTTGATAGGCAAAGAGGAAGTGGTCAAAGAAATAAACAAGATAAGACTGCCTTTTAATATAACTTATCCCTCTCAAGTTATAGCGGTTTTAATGCTAAGAGATTTTTATCACATCATAGAGGAGGCTATTCAAAGGGTAGTTTCAGAAAGACAAAGGGTCTACGAAGAGATGCTTAAGCTGGAAGGTATAAGGGTCTATCCCTCAGAGGCAAACTTTATCTTTTTTAAAAGTCTTTATTTTTCTGGAGATGAGCTTTATAGGAGGCTTTTGCAGAAGGGAGTGCTTGTTAGGAATTTTTCTTATATGGTAGCCGACTGTCTCAGGGTAAGCATAGGGGAGAGAGAGGAAAACGATGCCTTTTTACAAGCCCTGCATGAGGTTCTTACTACCTATTGACAATTGAGAAATATTTGCATATAATAAGAGAAAACAGGCAAAGGAGGTGTGTCATGAAAAAGATTACCAGAGATGAAATCCTCAACATATACGAATATGAAAAGGTTCGTCCACAGAAGGTTCAAGAAATTATCCAACTAAAGAAAAACAGAAGGCTTTTTAAAGGACCATGGGTGCATCTTGTTTTTGAAAACAGGAAAACGGTTTGATTTCAAATTCAAGAGATGATAAGAACAGAGAGGATAGTAAGGGAGGAAGAGATACTGCGGGAAATAGATGTATACAACGAGTTAATAGTTCCTCATCCCATAGAAAAATATTCCACAGGACGAGGTTTCGCAAGCAAGGGGACTATAGACTCCCTTGTGAACCGTGCACATACACGGTTCATCTTGTCCTGATACCCACATTCAGGACAAGCCCTGCTTATGTAAGGAACTATGTGGAGCTGGACACCAGCGGTCTCACATAGCCCCTTTTTCCTGCTGTTTATAATATATCCATACAAACAAAAGCATCAAGGAGTCTTTATGTTTTATAAAATTCTATATGCGTCTATTATATATCAGGGAATAAACATACAATAAGAGCTATTGCGGACGAAAGGAGCAAAGAGGACTACGAATACGGCAAAGCTGCGGTGGTGCATTTTCTAAAGGTTAAGTTTACACAAGAGCAGATAGAGGATTTCAAGAAAGAACCTGTAAGGGTTGAGATAAACCATCCCAATTATAGAGCTTTGACCCCTATGCCTGAGGAGGTAAAGCAAGAGCTCATAAAGGACCTTCTTTCTGAGTAAAATATCTTTGATGATACATATTTATGCCAACTACGGAGGCGTTTTCAAAAAGTTTGGGATTGACCAGTTTGGAGAAATAAGGAAAGAGTCCGTAGTCTGGCTTGATGTGGAAAAGCCAAGCGACGCAGAGATTGACTGGCTAAGAAGTGCGGTAGGTTTTCATATGCCTCCCAGAGAGGTCTTTGGAGATATTGAAATAAGTAGCAAATACAAGGAAGAGGGAGAAGCTATATACATGAACCTATCCTTTGTAATACAACAAAAGGAAGATATAAGCGTTGAGCCTGTGCTTTTTTTCATAAAGGGAAGATACATGGTAAGTATACGATACAGGGACATACCAAGCATGCTAATTTTCATAAAAAGAATGGAACAAAACCCAATAAACTTTCAATTTCCAGAAGCCATATTTTCACAGATAGTAAATATTGAGGTGGATAGGCTTGGTGATAGGCTTGAGATATTGGGAAGACGTATAAGGAACCTAAGAAAGGAGGTCTTTGTGGAACAATCGGAAGAAATAATAAGAGAGATATCCTACTACGATGAGCTAAATATAACCATAAGGGAAACCATAAACGAAAAACTTAGAATTTTGAGCCATTTTGTGAAAAGTCCAAAGATAAACGCTCAAACAAAGAGGGAGATAAAGATAGTGCTTGATGACCTGCATACGCTCCTTGACTACACGAGCTTTTATATGGATAAGTTGGATAGTATACAAAACTCTCTTTTGGGACTTATATCCATAAAGCAAAACGAGGCGGTAAAGGTCTTTACAGTGCTTGCAACCATATTCCTACCTGCAACGCTAATTGCAAGTATTTTTGGTATGAACTTTGAGCATATGCCAGAGCTACATTGGAAATATGGCTACCCTTACTCTCTACTCCTTATGGTGGCTATAACTCTATCGCTTATTTACTGGGTGAAGAAGAAGGGTTGGCTATGAAGCTAAGCTATAAGATAGAAGATATTATCATAGGCTTTTTTGTTATATTTTCCATATCTTACCCTTTTATTATCGCACTCCTTATTTTCTTAGAAGATGTGAAAGACAAAAAGCACGAAATTGAGGAACTTAGGGCTTTTTATAGCTTTGTGCTTGGGCTTGAGGAGTGCAAAAGGGAACGAGCGGAAGAGCTTATAGAACTTGTTTCGGAAAACCTTTTAAAGGATATGGGAGGGGTGGATGGACTCCTTAGGACCTGTGAATCCTACAGAAGGACATATCAAGGTGCAAGGGCTGAAGAGAAGGTTATCAAAGAGGGTGAGCTCCTTGTGTCCTTAGTGAGGAAAGAAAAGGGAATGACCCAAAGACTGGTTTCTGTAAGAGTCTATTATGAAAAGGGAGATGAGAGCATAAAGATAAAAAGGCTTGAATATGAGAAAGGGAGTTGACATAGGGGGTAGTTTTATAAAGGTTTACTGGGAGGATGGTAGAAGGGAAAAGCATTACATAAGGGACATATCCAAAGACAGGGAACTTTTTTTACAAAGGATAAGGGAGATAGTCTTTGAGGGATATCCTTCCTCTGTGGGAGTTGCGGTTGCAGGCTTTACTTCTTTAGAGGGCGTGGTTTATAAATCTCCTAACATACCAGCTCTTGACGGTGTAAACCTTAAGGAGGTTCTTGAAGGAATTAATGTGAAGGTGGTTAACGATGTTTCTGCGGGGGCTTTTGGAGAGTGGTTTTATGACCATAGGGAAAGCAGGGTTTTGCTATTTGTTGCGGTAGGCACTGGGCTTGGTGCTGGGCTTGTGGTTAATGGAAAGCCTTTTCTGGGAGCGTGCGGAAGTGCTCTTGAGCTGGGGCATCATACCATACTTCTTGGAGGAGAAAGGTGTAGTTGTGGAAGGTTAGGATGCTGGGAGGCTTATTGCTCCTCTTATGGTCTTGAGAGGACATACAAAAACCTCTCGGGAAAGGCTCTCAAGGACTATCAGATAATTCAAAGAGCAAAGGAGGGAGAAAGCTATGCCTTGGAGGCGGTGGCAAGTTTTAAAAGCTTTCTTCTTGTAGGTCTTATGAACGCAGTTCACATACTAAACCCAGATAGGGTGGTGCTTGGTGGTGGTCTCATTGATGCCATGAAGGACCTACTTGGCAACCTTGAGACAGACCTAAAAGACCTATGTGAAAGCCTACCTGCTAAGTGTTTCAGTCTCCATTTTTCTTCTTGTGCGGAGTATTGTATGGCACGTGGGGCTTTAGCTCTTGCACTTATGGACGATATTTAACCTTATGGAGATTAGAAGGATAGAAGGTATTCTTCTCCAGCAGGCTATTGAGCAGTCAAAACCTTCTCAAGCACAGAAGACTGGAGAAGAGTTCAGGATAAAAGTCCTGTCAAGTGTTCCAGATGTTTTTCTTGAGCTTTCCTCTGGAGGTGGTAGCACGATAAGGGCAGAAGTTTCCTCTTCTGAGGGTAATCTCTTAACCCTCCTTCTAAAGGATGGCTTTGAGCTGAAAGCTGAAAACAGGTCTTCTATTAGGTTTTTACCCGGTGATATTATTGAGCTTAAGATTGAAGAGGGACTACCTGTCACTTTTAAGATAACAGGTCTATATAGGAAGGGCTATGAAGGAAACATCTTAAACCTCGTGCTTGAAGGAAAGGAAAAGTTTTATGTGTCCATCAATCCAGAGAAGCTCATAGAAGATTTGTATAATTCTGGGGTTTTTTACGAAAGAAAGTTGGTTGAACTACTTCTTGGAAAGCTAAAGCCAGAGGAGGTCATTAAAGATAAAAAAGCACAGCTTGTTCAGTCTATGCTTGTATATGCTGAGGAGCTTTCATCTTTGCTTAACATGGAGTATGAGCAAAGTGTTGATGGTATAAAAAAACTTCTTGAAGCTTTAAAACTAAAGGTTGAAGA
>JAXSOX010000063.1:0-9765 GCA_037926525.1 Aquificaceae bacterium
TCTGATTGACGCAAACGTGCTCGTAGCCTTTCTAGACGGTAAGGATGTGCATCACGAAGAGGCAAAAGAGTTTATTTTTTCTCATGCGGATTTTGAGAAATTGATAGTCCTTTCACCTATCCTTGCGGAAGCTTATTCCGTTATTGCAAGAAGGTGTAGAGAAAGGAAATATGACTGTAGAGAAGCTCTACAACGCATGAGGGAGCTTGAGGACTTGTTGACGGTAGAGGAGCTTTCATACAAAGAATATCACGGAAGGATTGTTAAAGGTATGCTTGATAACCCAGAACTCAACTATAATGATTGGCTCCTTGTCCTCTATGCCCTTGACAGCAAGATGGAAGTTTTGTCTCTTGACAGAAAGTTAAAGGAAGAGTTAAGCAAAGGTCGCCATAGTTTATAATAAACAACATGGTTATAAGAGGTAGAGTGTGGAAGTTTGGAGACAATGTGGACACAGACCAGATAATACCCGCCAGATACCTAAACACCTCTGACCCTTACGAACTTGCCCAGCATGTAATGGAGGACTCGGAGCATCCAGAGTTTGCAAAGGAGCACAAGGAAGGAGATATAATAGTGGCGGGTAGAAACTTTGGCTCTGGCTCTTCAAGGGAGCATGCACCCATAGCCATAAAGTATGCTGGAGTGCCTGTGGTTATAGCCAAATCCTTTGCAAGGATATTCTTCCGTAATGCCATAAACATAGGTCTTCCTATAGTGGAAGCACCACAGGCAGTGGATGAGATAAAAGAGGGCGATGAGATAGAGGTAGACTTGGAAAAGGGTATTATAAAGAATCTGACGACCGGTAAAGAGTATACCGCCACCAAGTTTCCAGATACTTTGATGGCTATCCTAAAAGCCGGTGGTCTGATGGAGTATGCTAAGGAAAAGTTGAAAGCCAATGGATAGGGAAAGACTAAAAGCTCTCATAAGGGAAAGGTCTCTCAAGGTTGCGGACGAGCCTATATTCAAACTTTCTTCTGGAAAGCTAAGCAAGTATTACATAGACCTAAAGCAGATAACCTTTGACCCAGAAAGTGTGTATATTTTGGGTAAGGTTTTATATCAGGCTATAAAAGACCTAAAGCCTCAGGGTGTGGGAGGTCTAACCCTTGGTGCGGACCCTATAGCCTATGCGGTAAGCATGGTCTCATACCTTGAGGGAGATACCATAAAACCCTTTGTGGTCCGAAAGGAGCCAAAGGCTCACGGCACTGGAAAGCAGGTGGAAGGGCTACTAAGGGCAGGAGACAGGGTTGTGGTCTTAGAGGATGTGATAACCACAGGAAGCTCTGCTCTCAAGGCAGTCCAAGCCTGCAAAAGGGAGGGCTATGAGGTGCTTTGTGTCTATGCGGTGGTTGACAGAGAAGAGGGTGGCAGGGAAAACTTACAAAGGGAAGGTCTTGAAGTATATGCTCTTTTTAGAGTGTCTGAGCTTTTGTGAGGATGGAAAAGGAGCTAAAGAGGTTATACAAAGAAGATTTTCCTCTCTGGGCTGAGATAAACTACCAACTTCTCAAGGAAGGAAGATATCAAGAAGTTGACTGGGAAAATCTATATACAGAGTTGGAAAAGCTCATCCAAAGAGAGGTGGACGAGGTAGCAAGCTATTTATCTTTACTCTTGGAAAAGCTATACATATGGGAAAACTACAAGGAGCTTATAAAAGAGCCAAAAAGACACAGGATAGAGATATATCACCTTAGAGACAGGATTGAGTTGGAGTTAGAGCTTTCGCCAAGCATGAGACAGAGGCTTGAAAGGGAGCTTTATAGGGCTTGGAACTACGCAAGGGTTAGGATAAGGCTTTGGCTTGAGGACTTGGATAAAAAGTCAGAAGCTATAAGTTTTTTCTACACCTTTATAGATTGTCCCTATGACCTAACAGAAGCCCTTACGGGTAAAATAGAGGAAATATGAATATCCTTTTCATATCCTCTCTTCTACTTCTTGGCACTTTTCTTGGTAGCCTGCTTGCTGTCCTGCTTAAAAAGCCCTTTTTAAGCGTTGGTGTGAGCCTTTCTTTTACAGGTGGTGTTATGCTCGTTGCCAGCTTTACAAGTCTTATCCTGCCGGGGCTTGAGGTGGGTAGCTTTTTTGAGGTTGCCTTTGGCATTGTTTTAGGCTTTGTGCTTATGGCTTTGGTGGAAAGCCTTGTGCCTCACGAGCATACCATAAAGGGTATGGAAGGCGTCTCTCCTCAAAGACTAAGCAGGCTATACTTGATAGTGTTTGCGATAATTATTCATAACATACCTGAAGGCTTAAGCGTAGGTATAGCATCCGCCTACTCGGGAGAGAAAGGTTTTCAAACTGCTATAGCCATAGCCCTCCAAGATATTCCAGAAGGCTTTGTGGTGAGCTTACCTCTCATGGTAATTACAGGCAAGGTTCTCATGCCTTTATGGGTTGGCTTTCTTAGCGGTTTTCTTGAAGCCCTCTTTTCTCTGATAGGCTATGCCTTTTTTGAGGTCTTCAAAAACCTTTTGGCGGTAGGTCTTGGCTTTGGTGGTGGTGCTATGGTATACATTACCGCAAAAGAGGTCTTCCCAGAAGCCTACGCAGAAGGCAAACACACCCAGTCCACCATAGCCTTTCTTTTAGGTCTCTTGCTTATGCTCTTTCTTGACACCTCACTTTAGAGCATCTTGCACAAGCACAGGTATGAGGTGCACGTTATGGCATCTGTAGCAAAACTGTCCTACCTCCGAAAGATGTCTGAAGACATTATCTCTGTTTATCTGAGGAGCCTTGAGAGCCTTTTGGAGGTTATCAAGTGCGGTAAGGTATTCCCTTCCTGCAAGGGACTCTATAGAAGCCTTTGAGGTATGACACTTGGTGCACATGGTGCTAAGTCTCTTTGCCCTTTCTACAAAGTTATCGCCATGCTCCCTTGCCTTAGCCATATCGCCCTGAACTAAAAACACCCTAAGAGACTTCATAGAGTCCGTTAACTTTTTCATATAGTCCTTTGTTTTTAGATTCTGAAGCTCTACAGGGTCTTCGAGGGTTATGTTGTCATATCTTGGAAAGTGATAGTAGAGCTTTACCACTGCTTGATTGTCCTGATGGCACTTGCTACAGGTTTGTCCAAGCTCTCTTGATGCCTTTATTACCGCATCCACATTCCTTGACTGGACCGCCTTTACAAGATTGTCCGCCAGTGCTGGCTTATAGTAGTCCTTCCACTCTGGCACCATCCTTGCAGATTCTTCATAAGCCTTTTTTAACTGGTTAGCCCACTCAAGAGCTTTATCCCACCTGCCTTCGTTTATGTTTAGGTTAATTCCGTGAAAGGCTACGCTCATGGCATGCATATTGGACAGATATTCCATCCTTTGAGATTTATAAGTTTATGGCTATTCCCTTAAAATTCTATACATGCATGTCCTTTTGGTAGGTCTTGGCAATATGGGAAACAAATACTTTTGGAAGTTAGAGGAGCTTGGTGAGAAACTGGTTCTGTGCGATATAGACCCAAACAAGGAAAAAAAGCCTTACCCTTTCTATTGTCATTTTGGAGATATTAAAGAAGAGCTCAAGGCGGTTATAGTAGCAGTAGACCCAAAGGAGCATGTAGGTATAGCCCAAGAATTTTTAAAAAAAGGAACACCTCTTCTTCTTGAAAAGCCTCCCGCATTAAGCTCTAAGGAGTTTGACAGAATAAAAGACTACCCAAACCTGTATATCTCAGAGGTGGAAAGCTATTCGGTGTGTGTGGATTTTTTGCAAAGACCAAAAAAATTCATAAAGATAGAGAGGTTTGGAAGAGCAAAAGGCTACATTTCGCCCCTTTGGGACCTCGCTTGGCATGACCTGTATCTCCTTCAGAGAATTTCCAAAAACATAGTTCTTAGAGACCTTAGAATAGAAAAAAACATATGGACTCTTGAAGGCTACATAGATGAAGTGCCCTTTAGCCTAAGTGTTGCATGGGAGCATCCAGAGCCAAGAAGAGTGTGGAATATAGATGACAGGCTTATGCTGGACTTTGGCAACGAAAGAGTATACGAAGACCAAAGGGTGGTCAAGGAAGAAAAAAGAGACAAGCTAAAACTTATGCTACAGGACTTTTTAAGAGGCACATACGACCCACAGAGCGTAGAGAGAGCATACATAAACCTAAGACTTCTTGAAAGCATCTCTTAGTCGTATTTTTCCTTCTTTATCTGGTTCTTATCCACTCCAAGCTCAAGGAGCATGCTTGCTATGTCTTCCACAAAGGCTGGTGGTCCACAAAGGTAGTAGAGATTTGTAGGAATATCCTCCACCTCTTTTAGTATCATCTCCACATTTATCCTTCCCGTGTATCCCTTCCAATCTGGTGGATGAGAGCGTGTAAGGGTGTGGACTACCTTTATGTTTGAGTGCTTATCCATTCTCTCTAACTCTTCTCTGTAGATTATCTCCTCATAGTGGGTGTTTGAATATAAAAGCGTAGCCTTCACGTGTTCTAACTTGGCGGAGACTATGTATCTTAGTATGCACATAAGAGGCACTATGCCACTTCCTGCACCTATAAGCACAAGGCTTGTGCCCATTTGAGGAAGCCACACAAACTTTCCATAGGGTCCCTTTAGGAGAAACTCGTCTCCTTCCTTTACCTTCTCTGTGAGATAGGTAGAGGCTCTGCCTTCTGGCACTTTCTTTATGGTTAGCTCAAGGGTCTCTTTTTGAGTGGGTGGGCTTGCAATAGAGTAAGCTCTTTTTAACACTTGCCCCTCGTAAGGGACATTCACCATCATATACTGTCCGGGGTAAAAGTCAAAGTCCACATGGCTTATGTCAAAGACCAAGGTTTTTGTGCTTGGCGTTTCTTGGATAACTTTTATTACCTTTGCCTTAAACTCCTTTACAGGCTTTTTCTCAAGCTCCATCAGACCCTCCTCAAAGCGGGGAAGAGTATAACTTCCCTTATAGAATCCACATTCGCCAATATCATCACAAGTCTGTCTATACCTATACCCTCTCCTGCGGTTGGTGGCATGCCATACTCAAGGGCGGTTATAAAGTCCTCATCCATCTGCATAGCTTCTTCGTCTCCCATCTCCTTTTCCCTTAACTGCTGTAAAAATCTCTCCCTTTGCTCAAAGGGGTCGTTTAGCTCCGTGTAGGCGTTGGCAAGCTCCTTTCCTGCCACAAAAAGCTCAAACCTCTCCACAAGGTCTGGGTCTTCTCTGTGGCTTTTGGCAAGGGGCGAAAGTATCTTTGGAAAGTCCAAAACAAAGCAAGGACCCCAAAGCTCATCCTCCACTAAAAGGTCAAAAACCTTATCTATGAGTTTGGCATGAGTTAAAGTCTCTGCCTTTGGCACTCCTATTTCCTTTGCAAGCTTTCTTAGACCCTCTAAATCTCTTAAGAAAAAGTCCTTGTCCTTGCCTGTTTTTTCCTCTAAAAGCTCAAAGTATCTATACCTTTTGTATGGTGGTGTAAAGTCAAGCTCTCTACCTCCATAAGTTAGCTTTAGACTACCCACCGTTGAAAGTAGAACATGCGATAAAAGCCTTTCTGTAAAGTCCATAAGGTCCTTGTAGTCCCAATAAGCGGTATAAAACTCCACCATGGTAAACTCTGGATTATGCGTGGTATCCACACCCTCGTTGCGGAAGTTTTTACCAAGCTCGTAGACTTTGTTAAAGCCCCCCACGATTAGCCTTTTTAGATAAAGCTCTGGTGCTATTCTAAGGTATAGGTTCTGCTCAAGGTAGTTGTGATAGGTTATAAAGGGTTTTGCATTAGCTCCAGAGGCTATGTGTTGTAGTATGGGAGTTTCCACCTCAAGAAAGCCCTCCTTATCTAAAAAGTTTCTAAGCTCTTTGATGACCTTGCTTCTCAGTAAGAAAATCCTCCTTGCTTCTTCGTTGGCTATTAGGTCAAGGTATCTTTGGCGGTATCTTACTTCCACATCCTTTATGCCGTGCCACTTTTCTGGCATAGGGTGTAAACTTTTTGAGAGTATCTGAAAGCTCTCTACCTCTACCGTTAGCTCTCCCGTGTTTGTCCTAAAGAGCTTGCCCCTTACACCCAATATGTCCCCAGTATCCACAAGCTCTTCAAACTCCTTAAAGGATTCCTCTCCCACTATGTCCTTTTTGAGGTATATCTGTATTCTACCTGTAGCATCTTGCAAATGTCCAAAGATAGCCTTACCCATGCTTCTAAGGGTTATAAGCCTCCCTGCAACAGATACCTCTTCAAAGTTAGGGTCAAGGTCATACAGAGGCTTTATGTCTTCTATTTCAAGAGCTTGCCCCTCCGATAGAACCGCATCATAAAGGCAAAGCTTCCCCTCATACCTACCAAGTTTTCCCATAAGGACGTATTCCTGTCCAACCTTTAGTTCTTGTTGTGTTATGGCGAGCATCTCCACGCCTTTGGAACTTGCAAGCCTTAAAAGATAGCCTTCTTCTATTTTTGAAGACCTCTTTACAATCCCTCTTAAGACAATCTCTCTGTTTTCTGTGGGCTTTTCATACTTGTTCCTTATATCGCCTATCTGTGCACTTACTTCAAACCTATAAGGATAAGCCTGTCCTCTTTTTGCTAACTCCTTTAGTTTTTCAACTCTTAACCTTTCCATAGGAAAAGGATTATAGCACTTTTGGAGTATAATCATCTTCATGAAGACAGGTTTTGTTTACGACCCCATATACCTTGAGCACCATTGGAAGGGTCATCCAGAAAACAAGGACAGACTAATAGCCATAATACAAGAGCTTGAGAGGAGAGGGCTTTTAAGGGAGCTTGTTCACATAAACCCCAGAAGAGCATCCGCCATGGAAGTCTCCCTAAACCATGACCCTGCATACGTTCAAGAAGTAGCAGATTTTTGCGCAGGAGGTGGTGGATACCTTGACCCAGATACTTATGCGGTGCAGAGCTCTTACGATGTAGCACTTTATGCGGTGGGTGGAGTGCTTGAAGGCATAGACAGGCTTTTGAATAAAGAGGTAGATGCGGTCTTTTGTGCAATAAGACCTCCGGGACATCATGCAGAATATGCCAAGGCTATGGGCTTTTGCCTTTTTAACAATATTGCCATAGGCGCACACTACCTTCTCCAGAAGGGCTTTGAAAGGGTTTTTATAGTGGATTTTGATGCCCACCATGGAAACGGCACTCAAAGAAGCTTTTACGAAGATAACAGGGTTTTCTACTTTTCTTCTCATCAATATCCCTTCTACCCTGGTACTGGTTCTTCTCAAGAAAAGGGTGCAGGCAAGGGTTATGGCTTTACTCACAACGAACCTCTTCCTGCAGGCGCTGGAGACAAGGAGTTTGATAGGATATACGGTGAAGTCTTTCCTAAGCTATTTTACGAATACTCACCTCAGTTTCTTCTTGTCTCCGCAGGCTACGATGCTCACAAGGATGACCCGCTAACATATCTTAACCTTTCCACAGAAGGTTTTGGAAGGCTTGTAAACCATCTCATTGAAAATGCTAAGAGGTTTTCCATACCCATCCTCTTTGCTCTTGAGGGAGGCTACAATCTAAAAGCACTCTCAGAATGCGTAAGCCTTACTATACAAAAGCTCTTGGAGGCTTAAATGGGCAAAAAAGTAAGGCATTACCTGTTTCAGGCTATATCCTTCATATTTGTAGCCTACGGCTTTTATCTTTTATTTCTTTTCCTTCTTGATACCATGTTGAGGATAAACAAACCTCTGGCTTATCCCTTTTCTGTAATGGTTACTTTTATCTTGATTGGCTTTACACTTTTATACTGGCTGAAAAAGAAAAGACTTCCCTTGTAAGAGGTTTCACAGACAAGGGGACTATAAGCCCCCTTGTGAACTGTGCAAATACCATACCCTTTAATGCTTTGTATTTTTCTATGCGTGCCTTCTCGCACACCTTTACTGGTCTGCTATCAATGTGTAGCCTTCTTAAAGTCTAATGAAAACTTCAACAAATCAACCTATAAACTGACAGGTTTTCTCATCAATGGTAGAATACAGAGGCTTGACTCTTCCCTCTGGTGTTGTGTCCTCAAAGTCTCTTGGAACTCCAAGCTCTTCTATGCAATGCACAAGGTCATGGTAAAACTCCGCAACCTTGACAAGCCCTGTTATCTTGCCAACTTCGTTGAAGGCTCTTATCTTATCGGTGGCTTTACCCTTACCCCTTTCCACTATAGCACCTGCGTGTCCAAAAGAGACACCTTCAAGTTTTTCTTGAAATCTTCCTGCTACAAAGGCAGCTACCGGCTTGTTCCATCTGCCTTCCTTCCAAAGCCTTAGTATGGTCTCCGCAGCCTGCTCTTCGTAAGAGCCACCCACTTCACCTTGAATTATTACACCCTTCACGTTTGGGTCATCCGCTATATTTTCCAAAGCATCCGCAAAGGTAGTGCAAGATATTACATCACCACCTAAAGCAAGAGCCATATAAACACCCCACCCTCTGCGTTTAAACATCTCCGCAGTGGTGGTGGTAAGCCCACCAGATTTGGAAAGTATCACGAGCCCACCCTTTTCGTAAGCTATGGAAGGGTTTTTACCCCCTATTGCTCCAATCCTTGCGGGAATCCAGGGCATCATACAACCCAAAGAGGTGGGACCCACTATTATCACTCCTCTTTCCTTCGCATAGTGGTAAAAGTAGACCGTATCCCTTATTGGCACATGCTCGGTGATTATGAATATGACCTTTATGCCTGCATCTATAAGCTCTATAACCGCATCTTTTACAGAGGCTGGTGGCACATAAACTATGCCTGTGTTTATCTCTGGATGTTTCTGCAAGGCTTCTTTGACCGTATTGTAGACAGGCTTCCCAGCCACCTCAGAACCGCCCTTTCCTGGCGTTACGCCCGCCACTATAAAACCCGGATATAGAGCTTCAGACTCTGTTACCACTTGAGAGGCTTCCCTTCCTGTTATGCCCATTACTATTATTCGTGTCTTGTCGTTCAGATATACAGTTCCCACGCTCCAGTTTTTCTCCATTTTTTACCTCCAAAACCTATATGCCTTATGATTATATTACAAATTTTCCCCGGAAGGTAAAAATGAAAAGGTTTTGGGCTCTTTGGTTTATTACCTTTACCACGCTCTTAGGATGTGGAGGGTCTGGTTCTATTTCCTTTCAAGAGCAAACACTTGGAATATCCGCCATACTTGTGCCTCTATATTCTTACCCTGCGGACGCAAACTACGGGGAGCATCACCAAAGATTAGCCCAGCTGAGAAGCCAAAAGGAGATAATAGTAATACTAAACCCTGATAATGGTCCTGGCTTAAGAAAAGACCATGAGTTTGAGAAGATTATAAACACATACAAGGCATCGGGCAAAAGGGTATTAGAAACTAATCACTGAAAGTATAGAAATGAAATTTATAGATGTATATAGAAATTTAGAAACATAAAGACCTCTTGACACTTATAGAGGTAGACATTAAAATCTTAACCCGCCATGCAAAATAGCATCAAAAGAAGTTTACTTTTCTCTCTGGATTTTGCAAATACAGGCAAGTTAGACTTCCTTGAAAACCTCTGGCAGGAGTATCAAAAGGCTTGTCAATACTTTGTAGATGTAGGTTATGAAACTAAAACACTACCTTCCTATAAACATGTTAAAAGCTACCCATACCAAACTTGGCTAAGCAAGAGATATCTTGGTTGTGCTTTACAGCAAGCAAAGGCAATCCTTAAAAGCCTTTTCTCAAAACTCAAAAAAGGCAAAAATCCTCAAAAACCTTTGATAAAAAAGCCTGCCTTAAAACTTGACAGCAGGTTTTACAGGATTGAGAAAGG
>JAXSOX010000064.1:0-9573 GCA_037926525.1 Aquificaceae bacterium
GGAGCATCTTCAAGGTTTCAAGGGTTCTGTATTTTTCGTCAAACCTAACAATTATGGGAGTATGTTCTGTGTCTGTGTTTTGTATTATGCCAGCCTGATAGCCTCCAAGGAGGGCTTGTAATGTGTATACTATCTCTTGTCTTGAAAATCCAGCAAGTTTTGCCTTGTCTTCTTTTACTACAAGCCTGAGCAGAGGTGCAGGGTCTTCAAGGTATATGCCTTCATCTGTTACACTTTTGCTCTCTTTGAAAACCTTAAGCACCTCTCTGGCGAAGTCTTGCTGAGTCTTTAGGTCTGGACCATAAACTTCTGCCACTATGGGAGAAAGCACTGGCGGACCTGGTGGGACTTCCACCACCGCTACATACTTGACACCGTATTTTTGGGCTATTTCATGAACCGCAGGTCTTATCCTTTTTGCAAAATCATGAGACTGCTCTTGACGTTTGTCCTTGTTTATGAGGTTTACCTGAATGTCCGCAAGGTTTGAACCTTGACGCAGATAATAGTGTCTTACAAGTCCGTTAAAGTTAAAGGGTGAGGCTGTTCCCACATATACCTGATAATCGGTCACTATGGACTGTCTTGAGATGTAGTCTCCTATAGCCTTTGTCACCTCAAGGGTCTTCTCAAGAGTTGTGCCCTCTGGCATGTCTATAACTATCTGAAGCTCGCTTTTGTTATCATAAGGTAGCATCTTAACCACTACCACTTTGGTAAGCAGAAGACCCACCGACAGACCCATAAGGGTAAGTGTAAGACCATAGAAGGCATATCTTTTAACTTTACTGGTAAGCAGGGGAACCATTAAACGGGAATAAACCTTCCAGAAGGCTGTTTCCTTTATGTCAATTTCGTGCTTCTCATGTTCTTGGTCAAACTTTTTTCTCAGAAGCAAGTAGCTTGCCCATGGGGTAATGATAAAGGCAACGAGCAGGGAGAAGAACATGGCAACTGAGGCGTTTATGGGTATGGGTCTCATGTAGGGACCCATAAGACCTGTCACAAAAGCCATAGGCATTAGGGCTGCGATGACGGTAAAGGTTGCCAATATGGTGGGGTTTCCCACTTCGTCAGTGGCTCTGACAATAGCTTCTCTTGGAGTTTTTGCCAACTTTAGCTCAAACCAGCGGTGCACGTTCTCCACCACCACTATGGCGTCATCCACGAGAATACCTATAGCAAAGATAAGGGCAAAGAGGGTGACCCTGTTTAGAGTAAAGCCAAAAACTTGACTGAGAAATAGGGCTATGGCAAGGGTAACAGGCACCGCAATACCTACCACTATGGCTTCCTTAAAGCCCAGGGCAACTGCGATGAGAAGTATCACAGAGAAGGTGGCTATTATGAGCTTCTTTATAAGGGTATCCGCCTTTTCTTTTGCGGTCTCTCCATAGTTTCTTGTTATGGTCACATTCAGGTCTTTGGGAATTATTTTCCCCTTTAGGTGGTCTACAAGGTCAAGCACTTCTTTAGCTACTTCCACCGCATTGGTTCCTACCCTCTTAGAGACCGCTATGGTGACAGCAGGGTATAGCTCCCCGGGCTTTACACCCTGTATCCCCTTTTCCCTATACTGAGGTCCAAAGCCCATAAAGACATAGTCCTTTGTTTCGGAGGGACCATCCACCACAGTTGCTATATCCTTCATATATACTGGTCTTGAATTGAAGACACCAACCACTATATTTTCCACATCTTCCCTTGACCTTAAAAACTCTCCTGTCCTTACCACATATTCTTTTCCCCCTTGGACCACCTTACCACTTAGGGCTTGGGCGTTGGCGGATTGAAGGACTTGGGCTACATAAAGGGGAGAAACCCCATAGCTCGCCATTCTCTGAGGGTCAAGGACTATGCGAACCTGTCTTGGTCTTCCTCCAACCAAGAACACATCCGCCACGTTTTGAACCTTCTTTATCTCGTTTTCAAGGGCTTCAGATATTCGCCTTAGGTCGTACGGGTCGTAGTTTTTGCCCCAAAGGGTAAGGGTAAGTATGGGCACATCATCTATAGACTTGGGCTTTATGAGAGGTGGTAGGATAACCCCAGAGGGTGCCAAGTCCATAGCGGACATCATCTTTGTGTTTAGGTCCACAAGAGCCTTTACTGGGTTTGTGCCCACATAAAAGCGTGCGGTTACAACCGCCATACCTTCCATGCTGGCGGAGTATATGTATTCAATATCTTTTAGCTCCCACAACTTCTTTTCAAGGGGTGCTACAACCCTTCTTTCCACCTCTTCTGGGGTGGCACCGGGGTAGGCTATCATTATGTCTATCATAGGAACCACTATTTGTGGCTCCTCGTCCTTTGGAGTGGTAATAACCGCAAAGAGACCCAAGGCAAGAGAAACCAGTATTATTACAGGCGTGAGCTTTGAGTCTATAAAGTAGTGAGCGAGCCTTCCTGCAAAACCATACATGCTTAGCCTCCTACCCTACAACCTTCACAGGCTCTTTCAATCCCTTGGATAACTATCCTTTCACCCTCCTTCAAACCTGACAGCACCTCAACTTTATCACCTCTCCTTTCACCCAGTTTTACAAACCTCAACTCTAAGGTGTTGTCTGGCTTTACCACCCATACACCTGTAAAATCAAAGCGTCTTACTATGGCATTTTCTGGAACAAGTATCACATCAACCTTTTCGGGTATTAGAAGGCTTGCATACATACCGCTCTTTATCCCTTCCGCATTCTCTAACCTTACCTTAACCCTAAAGGTTCTCGTAGCAGGGTCAAGTGCAGGCGAAACCTCTACCACTTTACCCTTTAGGGTCTTCCTAAGTCCAGACACGCTCACTTCAAACTCTTGACCCATCTTGACTTTACCCACGAACCTCTCTGGCAGAAAGGCTTCAAATAGGTATGGAGGTGCTTCTACCACAAGGAGCGGATGACCTGGCACAGCAAGGTCTCCCACATCTACACTCTTTTGAACCACGTAGCCGTTAATGGGCGAGGTTATGTTGGCATACTTTAGGTTGCTCCCTATTGCTTGTTTTTGGCTTTGGACCGCCCTTACTCCTGCCCTTGCTTGCTCCACCTGTGCTTGTGCGGACTCAAATTGGGCTTTTACTTGGTCAAATTCCTGTTGAGTTATAGCACCTTCCTTCAGAAGGGTGGAATACCTTTCAAAGGTCTTCTTCACCGCTTCGTAGTTTGCCATTGCAGACCTTAGGGCTTGCTCCGCCTGAGCCATCTGATGATTGACCGCCTCCGTCTGAGCCTGTATGTCCTCTGCATCTATGCTTACAAGGAGCTGACCTGCTCTTACACTATCACCTTCCTTGACCAGAACACTTTTTATCTTTCCCATTATCCTTGTGGAGACATCCACCCTCTTGTCCGCCACTATCTGACCAGTGTAGGGGCTTAGAACTTCAGAGAGTTTTTCCGTAGTGCCTATAGTGAGACCTTCAACAACCTTTGCTTCTTTTGCCAATTCACCGGGCTTTTCCTTCTTTGTGAGGAACCCCCCAAGCCAGACTATCATGGCAAGTATTATCAAAACAAAGACCGCATACTTTATCCAGCCTTTCATCTCTTTACCTCCTCCACAGAGCCTGCGTTGTAAAGAATATCCATATACGCCTTACTGCAGGCGTTTATCGCCTGAACCCTTTCTATCCTTGCCCTGTCAAGCTCTGTTTGTGCATCCAATATATCTACCATTCTGGCAAGCCCATTCTTGTATCTTACCTCCATAACCCTTAAAACCTCTTGGCTCGCCCTTATTCTGTCTTCCGCTGACCTAAGCATGTCAAGTGCATTTTCATACTCCGCATAAGATCTATCAAGGTCAAAGACTGCAGAATCCTTGAGGAGCTTTAACCTCTCTTGAAGGCTTGCCCTTCTCTCTAAGTTTGCTTGAGCCCTTCTTAGGGTTGTAAGCCCCGTATCAAAAGTCCAAGACACTCCAATGCCCGCAAGATAGCCTTTTCCATCTGCACCAAGAGGGTAGTCTTTTGAATTAAGGAAATACTGGGCAAAGGCAAAAACCTGGGGTAGATTGTCTGAAAGGGTGAACCTGAAAGCCTCCTCAAGGGTCTTGACCCTCTCTTCTAAGGCTTTTATGTCTTTTCTGTTTTGAACCTTTTCTCTTAGAACCTTTATATCCACCTCAGGGCATTGTCCTATATCATGAACCTCAAACTCCCCAAGAGGGACACCCACTACAACCTCAAGTCCCCTTTTTGCAATATCATAGCCTCTCATTGCCTTTTGGAGGTTTTCTTCTGCCTTCGAGAGGTATACCCTCGCCCTTAGCACGTCAGAAAGCAAGGCCATACCTACCGTATGCATCTGCTCCGCAAGCCTAAGATGTTCTTTTGCATCCTCAACCGCCTGCTTTGCAACCTTTATACTCTCTTTAGCGAGCACCGCATCCATGTAAGCGTTGTATACTTGCCTTATAACCTCTTCTTTCCTTCTTTCTGCCTCAAGGCTCACAGCTCTGTATTCGTACTCCGCCATCCTCTGTGCGGACTGCACTTTACCGCCGAGCCATATGGGAACTTCAAGGGTAAACTTTGTTTCAAAGTTGTTTATTGCTTTGGGATTGTTCAGTTTTGCAGGGTCAAAGTCCTGCATATTTATCCTTTCCTGATTGAGCTTGCTCATAAAGGCATAGGCTGGCACATCAGTTCTTGTGAAGGTCTCTTCCACCTTTATTCTGGGAAAGAGGGCGCCCTTTGCCGCTTTTAGCTCCAACTCCTGAGCCCTAAGGTCCCTCTGAGCGGACCTTATTAGTGGGCTGTTTTTAAGGGCAAGGTCTAAAACCTCCTTAAGTTCAACCTCTCTCGCCAAAGCCAAGCTCAGAAGTATGAGCAACAGAACCACTATTCTCATGGCTTATTACGATATAATTATATCATTATATACTAATATGTCAAGCACCACTCAGCAGCCTTTTAATAGTGTTTATAACATATAGCCTTATCTTTGTTGAGTTAACATCATCCACATCTATTTCAAAGGCAAGTTTCAGAGTGTATGTACCTTCCTCCATTATACCCACAAGCTTTGCACTGCCAGATACTCCCGAAAGCTCTTCCCTACCTGTAATTTTAAAATCTAAACTTCTGTTTAGCATGTCAGGCACAATAGATACATCTGTTACTGCAATGGAAAAACCACCCTCTGATATATCAATAGGAGCAAAAGCACGGAAAACCCCCTCTATCTTAAGAAGAACCACAAAAGTTTGGTCCTTTTGAACTGGAACCCTTGGTTTGCTTCTGTCTCCAAGCCTACCTTCGCCGGCGTAGAAGATGTCCACTATGATATGCTCGTTTTTACCTACAACCCTTCCCGGAAGCATGAAGCTCATGTATCCGAGGTTTATTATATCTCCGGTTAGTATGAATCTTTTCGCCAAGGGTGTTGTTTTCAAATAAAGTTTGCCTTCTTGATATCTGAGCTTCTCAAGTTTTGTGTGAAAGAGTACACCGCCCTCAAGTGTCTTGTAAACATCAACAAGGTCTGCCATTAAGAATTCCCTCCACCAACTTTTCCACGTTCATACCTCTTGAACCTTTAAAAAGTATAACCGCTTTTTCATGAACATTCCTAAGAAGCCAATGAAGAATTTGCTCATGGGATTCAAAGAAAAAGCACTCTTCCTTAAGCCTTTTGCACTCTTCGTAGGCATGTCTCATATTCTTTCCAAAGAAAAGACACATATCTATACTTAGCTCCACACAAAGTCTTCCCACTTCCCTATGGTGTTTCTCAGAGTCCGCTCCAAGCTCCAACATGTCACCTAAGACCGCAATCTTCTTGTCATTGAAAAAGCTCAAACTCCTAAGAGCCATCCTCATGGAAGGAGGGTTTGCGTTATAAGTGTCGTCTATCAGGATAGTTTTTCCCTTCCTTAGGATACGAAAGCGACCTTCCACTGGATGAAAGTCTGCAAGGTGTTCGCATAGACCCTTCCAGTCTATACCCAAAGCCTCAAGTATGACAAGGGTACAGAGGGCGTTCTCTACTATCGCAAGACTTGGCACTGGAATAAAGACTTGCACTCCGTCCATTTTAAAGCTTACACCCTCCTCGGAAAGCGTTACATCTTCCGCTTTGAACCTACCATCTCCGAAGACCAACTTTCTGGGTATATGGTAACAGCGAGATACATAAGTAGGACATATGCCACAATCTTCCTCCTGCATATGATGAAAAACCTCACCGTTTCCAAGCACCACATCATCAAGACATCCAAAGGTCTCAAGATGCTCTTCACCTATGGCAGTTATAGCCCTTATGTGTGGCTTTACCAATTCCACGAGCCTCTTTACATCCCCTTTCTGGCTTGCACCCATCTCTACAACCCAAAAATCACAGTCCTCTTCAAAGTTAGCTATAGAGAGAGGAACACCGATTTGGGAGTTGTAGTTTCTGGGCGTTTTGCAAACTTTCCCTACCTTCGAAAGCAAAAAGGCGGTAAGTTCCTTCGTGGTAGTTTTGCCTGCAGAGCCTGCTATGGCAACTACCTTTCCCTTGTAGTTTTCCCTTTTCCAGCTTGCAAACCTTCTTAGAGCTTCCAAGGAATTTTCCACTAATATTTGAGGAGTATCTTTAGGAAGCTCAAGCTCTCTTTCACATATAACTCCCACTGCTCCTTTTTTAATTGCTTGCAGGGCATAGTCATGCCCGTCGTGAACCTTACCTTTTATTGCCACAAACAGCTGACCTTCTTGCACGCTTCTGCTGTCTATGGAAAAACCATTAAAAGAAGCAGGCTTTCCAAAATGTTTAGCATAGACAAGCTCAGCAAGCTCAGAGGTTGTCATAGAGTTATATTATAAAGCCCTATTAGCTTTCTCTTTGTGAAGCTAAATATTTTGTCAAGGGCTTCATCGTAGCTGGAGAAGGTTGAAGGATAGGACATTTGTAAATAGTCTATGTCCACACCTATCTCCTTCATGCTTTTTACTACACCAAAAACCTTTTCTTGTGGAGGTAAGTAAGGTGCAACGACTGCGAACTCGTCACCCCCTATACGGAATATAACAGGGCTCATTATATCTATAACATCTTCCTTCATGAGCTTGAGTATGACATCCTTGATATCATACATTGAACAGCACTGAAGGTTTATAGCCCAAACAAGCCTTTTGAGGACCTCATTTCCTGCCTCCCAACCTCTCTGAAGGTTTATCTGTGTAAGGTTGTTTATATCAAAAACCGTAAGACAAAAGCTATCCTTCTGCTCCATAAAAGCCTTCAAAGCTGGAAGAAAGAGGTCACCTCTTATGGCACCCGTTGGGTCCATGTATTGAAAGCTCCATCTTATCTTTTCTATTTCCTGATTTACATGGGAAGGGCTTATTTCTACATACTTCAGGCTTTGTAGGGTCCTTATTGCGTAAGATACCACATCTGGGTCAAAGTGTGATGAAGCAAGCTCCTCCAACTCCTGAAATGCTTGTTCCCAGCTTTTTGCTTTCTTATATATTCTTCTTGAGGTCATGGCTTCAAAGGAATCCGCTACTGTGTATATTCTTGCAAGTAAAGGTATCTGTTCACCCTTTAGACCAAAGGGATAGCCAGTTCCATCATACTTTTCTTGGTGATAAAGAAGCACATCAAGGGCTTTTCTGGGTATATCTGAATCTTTTATAATTTCATAGCCAAGGCTAACATGCAGTTTCATTATCTCAAACTCCTCTTTAGTGAGCTTTCCTGGCTTAAGGAGTATCACATCCGGTATTGCTATTTTCCCTACATCATGAACCATTCCACCCATGCGAAGATGCTCAAGCTCCTCAGCAGAAAGCCCCATGTTTTCTCCTATCTTTAGAGCATAAAACACTCCTCTGTCAGTATGCCCTCTTGTGTAGACATCCCTGTATTCAAGAACTCTAAGCAGGATATCTGTAACCTTCTCTTTCATCATGTGTAAATCTAATCAAAGTTTACTCTTTCGCAACTCCGAGCTTTGATGTAGTTTTCAATCCGTTGAACCACAAAAATGTAAATAATACCCATATAAGCACTAAAGCGATGGCAAGTGCAGTCATATACAAATACCCATGCTTTAGCACATAACCGCCCCAGATACCACCTGCAAAGGCTCCAAGAAACTGGGTAGTGTTGAAAAATCCAAGGGAAAGCCCTCTCAGGTCTTTGTGTGTTAGTCTTGTAAGTAGGGACGGCACAAGAGCCTCAAGCAAGTTAAAACCTATGAAAAAGAAAAGCACCATAAAAACTATCCCCCAGAAGTTTCCAAATATGGCAAAGGAAAGAAAGGAAAGCCCGAGAAATAAAACGCCGAGCATAAACACCTCTTTAAACCTTCCCCTCTTCTCTGCAAAAATTACCGCAGGAACCATAAGGGCAAGGGCGATAATTATGGTAGGTAGGTATATTTCCCAGTGTTTTAACTTGGGCAAGTTATAGAGATAAACAAGCTCATATGGCACAACGGTGAATATAAGGACCATAAGGGCGTGAGTTAGAGCTATGGAGAAGTTAAGAAAGAGCTGGTTTTTGTCTTTGAGAAGAAGGGTAAGGTTTTTAAGGGAGGGGTTTATTTCCCGCTCTTTAGACCTCTGGGAAGGCTCAGGAACTTTTAGCATAAGCAATGCGGTTGCCACAAGGCTCAAAAAGGCGGTAAGGAAAAAGATGAATGGAACTCCAAACTTACCCGCAAGAACTGGAGCTATTGTTAAGCTCAAAGCAAAGGTAAGCCCTATGGAAGCACCTATGTGGGCAAAAGCCCTTGTCCTTACCTCTTCTCTTGTAAGGTCTGCGGAAAGAGCTATCATAGCAGAAGATACCGCACCAAAGCCCTGAAGGAAACGGGCAAAGACCATGCTCCATATATTTGAAACAAGACCAGCCATTAGACTTCCAATAGCGTAAGTGAGCATACCTACGAAGATTATGGGCTTTCTTCCATACTTATCAGAAAGATACCCAAAGGGTATCTGTAATATGGCTTGTGCAAGACCGTATATGCCTATGGCAAGACCAATAAGCGTTGGAGTAGCTCCTTCAAGAGTCCTAAGGTAAGGAGAAAGAACAGGAAGAAGCAAAAAAAGACCAAGCATACGCACCATAACCGCAAAGGTTATGCTAAGAACAACCTTCCTTTCCTGTGATGTGAATTCCTTCAGCATAGCTAAAATTGTTTGAGAAACCTTAGGTTGTTTTCAAAGAAGAGCTTTATGTTGTCTATGCCAAAGTAGAGCATTGCAAGCCTTTCCACCCCCATTCCAAAAGCAAAGCCCTGATATTCCTCTGGGTCTATTCCACAGTTTTTAAGGACTTGAGGGTGAACCATACCACAACCCATAACTTCAAGCCACCCGCTTTCTTTGCAAACCCTACAGCCCTCACCACCACAGATAACACAGCCTATGTCTACCTCCGCGGAAGGCTCCGTAAAAGGAAAGTATGAAGCCCTAAAGCGGACGGGTACATCCACCTGAAAAAACTCCTTCAAAAAGGTCTCTATCGTGTATTTCATGTGCCCAAAGTTTATATCTCTGTCTACTGCAAGCCCTTCTACTTGATGAAACATGGGCGAATGGGTTGGGTCATCATCCCTTCTGTAAACCCTGCCCGG
>JAXSOX010000065.1:0-9169 GCA_037926525.1 Aquificaceae bacterium
GTAAAGTTTTAGGAAATACTCTTGACCTTCCTTTTCTATTATGTAGGCATCCGCCTCCCCTCCATAAGTAGGAAGCTGTCTCACTATCTTGTAATCTCTGAAAGTCTCTCCTGTAGTCCCCTGGTCTTTTTGAGTTCCTGCTGTTTCTCTTATTGTTTGGTCTTCTCTTATTGTTCTGTCTTCTCGTATGGTATGGCTCTCCCTTATGGTTTTTTCGTCCATAACCCAAGCCCCCCATTTATATTTTATATCCCCTTTTTATCCTGCAAGTAGTATAAGTCTTTCTTATAACACTATAAGAAATTCTGTATTGATTGTGCGTAGGAGGAATTATTAATATTTTCCACTACTCCTACAAGGTTGAAAGGAGGTAAATAATGGCACAGCACGAGGTGCACCACCACTTAGGAGAGCACGAGTATAGCTACTGGCCCCTGCCTGTGGGTCTTGCAGTGCTTCTTATCCCCCTTACCTTTATAGCCTTTTTCGTTTGGCAAAAGCCTATGCTGGCTCTTATCTTTGGGGGTGTAAGTCTTGTCCTTTTTGTGCTTGGTATAGCTGGCTGGGTTCATGAGTTCTTCTCCAAGGGTCATGAAGAAGGGCTTGGTATGCCCGCCATGATGTTTTTCATAGTTTCTGAGGTGGTTATATTCGGGACAATCTTTGCTGGGTTTTACATGGCAAGGGTGACCCATGCGGATGTTTGGTCTCAGTGGGTTCCAAAAGGTATGAACTTAACAATACCAGTAATACTTACCTTCATACTCTGGGCTTCAAGTGCTACGATAGCTATAGCGGAGAAGTTCTTTGAGAAGGGTAAGAATGGGCTGTCCGCTCTTTTTGTCTTCTTCACTATAATTCTTGGTTCTGCCTTTATGGTCATACACATTATGGAATGGCTACATCTATGGCACGAAGGCTTTACTCTAAGCTCCAACATGTATGGCACTGGCTTCTATATGCTTACTGGTATACACACCTCTCACATAGTGGTTGGTCTACTTACTATGCTGGTTGCGCTATTTTTGCTCCTAAGTGGTAAAGCGAACGAACACAAAGGTCATACTTACATCAAAGCCATAACCATGTATTGGCATTTTGTGGACGTTATGTGGCTTCTCGTGGCAAGCAGTGCATATCTTATCGGTAGCTTAGCATGAGCCTGCTTTTGCTTATCATGATGGTTATTTCTATGGTTTTTGCAAGAGAGCCTTACGAATATGGTAGATATACAAGCTATTATGGAGAGCAAGACGTTAGTATAGTGAAAATTCAAGAGGAGTTATTTATCGGTAAAGAAGTTGCGGATGTTAAGGTAAAAACCCTTAACGGTGAAACTCAACTTAGGGATTTCATAAAAGGTAAACCCACTGCCTTGCTCTTTGCTTACTATACTTGCGATACAGTCTGCCCTATAACTGCAGAAAACCTCTACAAAGTGTCAAAAAATCTTTCAAAAGACTACAGGTATGTGGTCCTCTCCTTTGACGAGAGGGATAACCTTAACACCATGAAGGAGTTTATGCAAAAGAACTTTGGCACGACTAATTTACCCGACAACTGGCTTGTGGGAATTCTCTCCAAAGAAGACATAAGGAAAATAACCCAGTCTGTGGGTTATAAGTTCTACTACATAGACAGGGATAGGATTTTCATACATCCAAACGTCACCATATTCCTATCTCCAGATGGTAAGGTTATGAGATATCTGTATGGTCCTTTTCTTAGAGACAAGGACATAAGCCTTGCCTTCGTAGATGCTCAGAGGGAAAAGCCAACCATTAACAACATCGTAGACCTTGCCATACTTGCTTGCTACAGATATGACCACACAAGAAGCAGGTATGTTATAGACCCAACGCTAATATTTGCACTTATTGGCATATTTAGCGTTATAGGCACCTTTACTCTTGCATATTTTTATAGTAGAAATAGAAAGGAGGTGCACCCATGAAAGAAGTGCTTGCCTATCCTGCCAACTATTGGCAGACCATGTATGAGATATGGCTGTTTATAGCGGTGGTTATCTACCTTGTGGTTTTCATACCCGGAGCGTATTTTCTCGTTAAATACCGCTACAGAAAAGGTGTTAACGAAAAGGCACAGCACGTGCACGAAAGCAAAGCTCTTGAAGTTCTCTGGACTATAATACCCACAATAATTGTCATATACTTGGCAACACAGAGCTTTGCCTTTTATAGGGTTCAAAGAACTGCTCCTGAGGGTGCTATGGAGATAAAGGTTACTGCTTTCATGTGGGGTTGGGAGTTTGAGTATCCAAACGGTAAAAAGGTATTTTCCTTCTTCAACAGCGTGGTAAATCCAGAAACCAACGCTTACCTAAAGCCAGAGGAGGTAAACGATATGTTCAAGGCATATATACCTGCGGGAACACCCATAAAAGTGCTATTAACCTCAAGGGATGTGATACACTCCTTTTATGTTCATCCAGCAAAGGTAACTGAGGACGCCGTGCCTGGAAGGATAACCCATATGTGGTTCCAAATAAACCAACCTGGTGAATACTGGGTCTTTTGTAGGGAATACTGTGGAACGCAGCACTCAAAAATGGCAGCGGTGCTAAAGGTCGTTCCCAAAGATCAGTTTGAAAAGTGGCTTAACGATGGTATGCAAACAAGCAACTCTTCAGATAAACAAAACCTTTAAAGGAGGTGTATAACCATGGCAGCGATAAGCTATAGGCCTTATTTCAGCGCTGGTCTGAAAGAGTGGATATTCACCACAGACCACAAAAAGATAGGCATCATGTATGGAGTGACCAGCCTTGTGTTCTTCCTTATAGCTGGTCTGTCTGCCCTTGCCATAAGGATGGAGCTTTTTCAGCCTGGACTTCAGTATATGAGTGAAGATGCATACAATAAAGCTCTTACTCTTCATGGTGTTCTCATGCAGTTTTGGTGGGCAGTGGGTATATGGAGTGCTTTTGGAAACTATCTTCTGCCTTTGATGATAGGAGCAAGAGATGTGGCTTTTCCAAGGCTTAATGCTCTTAGCTATTGGTTTTTCTTTGCCGCAAGCGTTTTAGCTCTTATAACGCTCCTTCCCGGTAATCACATAAGAATGATGTGGACAGGTTATCCTCCCTTTTCACTCAATGAAAACGCTGGACCTGTAGCCTTCTACGCTCTTATAATCCACCTACTCGGTGCTTCTTCTCTGGCGAGTGCTATAAACTTGGTGGTGACAAACCTTACTATGAGGGCACCAGGTATAACACTTAAGAAGATGAACCTCTTTCTGCACTCCTTCTTGGCAATGAACGTGATTCAAATCTTGGGTGTGCCAGCCCTTGCAGGTGCGGTAACTATGCTCCTTATGGATAAATATTTCCATACAGCTTTCTTTGACCCCACAAGAGGTGGAGACCCACTTCTGTATCAAAACCTTTTCTGGTTTTACTCTCACCCCGTGGTCTATGTTATGATTCTGCCAGCCTTTGGTGTCATATCTGAAATAGTGGCAACCTTCTCAAGACGAGAGATATTCGGAAGAACCTCTATGATATTCGCTATATGGGGTATTGCTATTCTTGGTTTTATGGTGTGGGTACATCACATGTTTACCAGCGGTGTACCAGATTGGATAAGGATAATCTTCTCTTACACCACCGTCCTAATAGGTGTGCCAACGGGTATAAAGATATTCAACTGGATATTTACCCTGTATAAAGGGTCTATAAGGTTTACTACGCCAATGTTATATGTCCTAAGTGCCATATTCATGTTTCTCATAGGCGGTCTTACTGGTATACCTCTTGGTCTTCCTGCTTTTGATATTGCGGTTCATGACTCCCACTTTGTTGTAGCTCACTTCCACTATGTGCTTGGTATGGCTCTTACTCTTGCAGCCTTTGGAGGCTTCTACTACTGGTATCCCAAGTATACAGGTAAGATGTATAGCGAGCTCTGGGCAAAGATTGCTCTCGTGCTTATAATGATAGGTTCAAACCTCTTCTACTTCCTCCAATTTATAGTGGGTCTTGAGGGTATGCCAAGAAGGTATGCGGACTATCCTGCAATAGAAAGCTGGGTGAGATTGCATGAGCTCCAAACCATAGGTGCTATAATTCTTGCTATAGGTATAGCAGTGGCTGTTTTAAACTTGGTTTTCTCTACAAAATTTGGTAGAAAGGCAGAGGACAACCCTTGGCAGTCTCCCTCTCTTGAATGGCTTATTCCTTCTCCTCCACCACCTCACAACTTTGATAAAACTCCTCACATGCCAGAAGATTGGGACCCATACAACTACGAGTGGCTTGAGAAACAGCATAAAAAACAATAAAACCCTATGGGGGCTTATGCCCCCTTTGAAACCATGAAGAAAAAACTACTCTTCCTACTACTCTTGGGTGTGGCTGGCGTTTCCTTTTTCCTAAGCGCCCTCTATTTTACAAACCCACAATATAGAAAGGAGAAGATAGACCAATACAAGCAGAAAATTGAAAGGAAAAGACCTCAATAATAATAGCCTACAGATAGATAAACCTTGAACTTATTAAGCCATCTGCCTTCAAAGGGGAAAGCTACATCAACTCTTATGGGTCCTATTGGTGTGTTTACACCTAAGGCTAAGCCCGCATCAGCCTTGAGACTTTTATATAAATCCTTAGGTTTGTCATTAACACTACCCACATCTCCAAAAACAACTCCGATGAAGGGCTCTCTTAGGGGAAATGTAAGCTCAACCCTTCCAAAAGTATAGTATTTACCACCATTGGGTTGACCAATCTCTTCGTAAGAATAGCCTCTTAGGTCTCTAAGACCACCCAAGAAAAACTTGTCAAATATGGGTGCATCTCCCCAGACTGCACCTCCAGCCACCTTGAAGCTAAACTTAAACTCCTTTGGCAATGGTATGTGATAAAAAGTAGAAAGCTCAAATTTAGAATAACGCGCATCACCTTCTGCAAGGCTTAGGTTAACGCTATTGTAATGTATTCTGCTTGGTGAGAATATGTCATTCTTGAATTCTCTTAGGAGAAAAATTCCATACTTTCTAACGTTATACTTTTGACCGTTAACTTTATTTCTGAGCAGGCTAAAGACAGGACCTACAGATGTATTCCTTGTTATCCTATAGCCTAATTGAAGGTTAGAGCCATATGAGTCAAGATTGTAGCTTCTGTGCTCTTCATAAGTTTTAAACACGTTGGACTTGAACCAGTATCTACTTGAAAACAAAAAGTTGTCTGAGAGGCTAAGTTCATAAAGCTCTCTTTTACCAGTTTTTCTATATTTTAAACCAGAAGAGAGTCCTACTCCAAACAAGTTCTTTAAACCGATAAAACCTTCAAGGGATATATTTTCTTCCGTGTTGTATCCGAGAGAAAGGTCAAGAAGACCTCTTTTATCTTCTGATAACTGAATTAAGCGGTGGACTACTTTCTTTTCTTTGTCAACAAAGGTATATATGGATACACCGTTAAATATACCGCTGGTTAGCATGTTGTGTAGCGTTTCGTCATCAAGATTTTGTGAGTAATTCTGTGCCTTTTTTGTCATATATGATAGCTCTCTGGATGAAGTCTTTTCATAGCCGTAATATATAGTTTCACCAAGTTTGTATACTTGTCCTTCTTCCACTCTGTATATGTATGTGTAAAAGAAGTTTTCTTCGTCTTCTTGAACCTTAACATCTATTTCAAAACTACCATCCATTAGACCCTTTTTAAGGAAGTAGTTTTGTAAGTCTATATTTATGGCTTCAATCAGGTTTGTGTTAAATATAGCAGGTAGTTTATCTCTATATTTGCTGAATAGCTTCTTTATATCTCTGTTCTCGCCTTCATACTTTACATCCTTTAGTATCTGCCTTTTTCCTGGATTTATATCAAACTCTACCTTTACCTCTTTTTTGTCTCTAAGGACCTCCTTTTTTAGTCTACCATCTGCAAGCGTATAGCCCTCTTTGTATAACTTTTCCAATTTAGACTTAAGGATTTTTTCTAACACATCCTCGTCATAAAACTGTCCGTCAAAGCCTTCTCCAACAACCTTATATCTGTCTCCTTCCTGTATTTTGAAATTTATTGTGTATTCTGTCATTTCATATTCAACTTTCACATCAAAGAAACCCTTCTTATGATATGCTCTTATTATGCTTTCCCTTGCTTCCTCAAGTGAAAAGGGATCAACACCTTTGTTTTGTAGACCGCTTATAGCGGTAAGCTCCTTTTCTGTAAAAAAGCTTGCCCCTTCCCAATTAATATTGTATTTCTTACCTTCAATTATCTGAAATACAGGTCGTGCAACAAAGCCCCTTCCAGTTAAGGCTCTAAAGGTGGCAATGGGATGAGTGAAAAGGTTTGAAATGCCCTCGGAGAGAGAGCCTAAAAACCTAAGAGGTCTTCTCTTTGTCTGCTTATCCATAGGCATGAGAACGTGGTAGAAGGGTCTATTTAGTCTTAACTTTTCCAGCCCCTCATAGTAAACAAAGCTGTCCCAGAAACCTTCCTTAATGTAAAAGTCCTGAAGCTGAAACACGCTTTCTCTGAAAAGACTTTCCTTTACTACCCTGCCTCTTACAAGTCCTATGGACTCATCCAAAACAGAAGAAGGATAGCTTGATCCTTTATATACCCCTCCATCTGTAAAGTAGACAGGTCCTTCATCTATTCCCATATATATGTCTATGTAACCTTCTTCATCCTTTGTTAGCGTGACCTTTACAGAGGCGTCAAGAAAGCCTCTATCCATGTATAGCCTTTTAACCCTATCTTCTATATCCGATTCATCAAACTCTGGACCTCTCACGGGCATTCCTTCATAAAAGCCAAGATGAGACAGTATTTCATCTTTAATAAGTGCCACATTTCCTTTTATATGTATAGACCTTATTATTGGAAACCTTTCCACGTAGATGTAGACTCCCTCTTCACTTTCCATTATGTAAACATCCTTCACATCCTCTATGTTTCTTATAATATCCACTATTGCTTTGTAATTTTGTTCGTTAATGACCCTTTCTATATTGTTTTTTCTCAGGGGATAATTAGACATTATGAAAACCTGTGCGAAAAGACTTAGTGGTAAAAAGAGGAAAAGAATAAGTAGGAGCATATTATAATTATACAAATGAGGGTTAACGGAAAAGTGTTGTTTTCCCCTCAAGGGTTGAATTACATAGATACTATGAAAAAAGACAAGAAGGCAGTCGCTATTGAGTTTGAAGCCATACTTTTGAAGGAAGTCATGAAAGAAGCCTTTAAACCTATGTTAGAGGGAAAACCCTTTGATACTAAGTTATACTACGATATCTTTCTTGAAAACCTTAGTAGGAAGTTGGCAGAAGCTGGAGGCATAGGTATAGCAAAGTTTATACTTGATAATGTGAAAAATGAGTAGGCTTGACAGATTAAAACCATTTATAGTTATGGACCTTTTCAAAGAAGCCCAAGTCATGGGTGATGTGGTTCACATGGAGATAGGTGAACCAGACCTTGAGCCTCCACCCTCAGTCATGGAAGCCTTAGAGAGAGCTGTCAAAGAAAAGAGGTTCTCCTACACACCCAGTCTTGGTATATGGGAGCTAAGAGAGCGTATAGCACAGCACTATTACCAGTATTATGGAGTAAATGTCTCACCCTCTCGGGTTGTTATAACTACTGGAACATCGGGAGCGTTCCTCGTAGTCTATGCCATATTGATGGATGCAGGGCAAAAGGTTGTGCTCTCTGACCCTTCCTATCCCTGCTATAAAAACTTCGCTCATGTGCTTAACATAGAGCCAATCTTTATAAGGGTAGACAAGAGCACAGGATATCAGATAACTGTAGACCATCTTAGAGAAGTCAGAGACTTTACCGCAGTTCATATATCATCTCCTGCAAACCCTACAGGCACTCTTTATAGCGATGAAAACCTAAAGTCCTTGATAGAATACTGCGAGGAGAGGGGTAAATACTTCATATCCGATGAAATATACCACGGGCTTGTTTATGATAGAAAAGAAAGAACCGCTCTTGAGTTTAGTGAGAGGGCTATAGTTATAAATGGATTTTCAAAAGCCTTTTGTATGCCAGGCTTTAGGCTTGGTTGGGTTATCCTTCCAGATGAGGGTATGGTAAGGAAGGCAGAGCTCCTTTTACAAAACCTCTTCATATCTGCTCCTACACTGAGCCAATATTCTGCTCTTGGAGCCTTTGACTACGAATACCTTGAAAGGGTTAGAGAAATTTACAGAAAGAGGAGAAACCTTCTATACCAAGAGCTGAAGGATGTTTTTGATATTGATGCATACCCAGAGGGGGCTTTTTATCTTTGGGCAAGGGTAGAAAGGTATGGTCTTGATGGCTATAGTCTATCACAGAAACTTTTAAAGGAAGCTAAAGTTGCTGTTACACCTGGCGTAGATTTCGGGGATAACAATACAGACAAATACATAAGGATATCCTTTGCAAAAGATGGGGGCACCCTGCAAGAGGGTGCCAGAAGGATAAGAGATTACTTTATGAGATAAATCCTTACAGCTCTTTGTTGTGCATGTTTTGGACCAAGAAGGTCAGCCACTTCCTTACCGTAAGAAGCTATCCTTATTCTTCCTATATCTACACCCTTCCTTGCTAAATAGCTGGCAACCATTTGCGCTCTCCACATGGAAAGGTTGAAGTTGTATCTGCTACTTCCTCTTGTATCCGCAAAGCCAACTATTAGGATTTCTCTGTTATCTCCTGTTAGTTTTCCAACCATATCATCAAGTTTTCTTGCCTCAGAAGGCTTTATGTTGAACTTGTCAAAGTCAAAGTAAACAACACCCACCTCTTCAAGTTGCCATTTGTATGGACCAACACCTTCCTCTCTTCTGGGAGCTGGAGCTGGTGCTGGAGTTGGTGCTGGTGCTGGTCTGCCTTCAAGAGCCCTTAGACGCCTTTCGTGGTCATCCGCTATATTCTCCAACTTCTTGACCCTTCCCTCAAGGTCATTGACTTTCTTGCTTGCATCTTCTGCCAGCCTCTTGCTTTCCACTATGGCATCAAAATAGCCCTTATAGCACTTGTCCAACATATACTTGGAGTACACCTCTTTTGGACTTCCACAGGGGTCCATAGGCGTCTGCTTGTCTTGAGCCATTACAAAGCCTGAAGCTAATGCCATAGCAAGTGCCATCTTCTTCATGTTGACACCTCCTTTTCTTAGATGTCTATATTATA